>CAXRAF010000136.1:0-6203 GCA_964228485.1 Alteromonadales bacterium
CTTGTTTTATGTGTTCGTCTGAATGCATATAAATTAACGTTGCGTATGACTGACTTCAAGTCCAGCTGATCGGTACATTTTATACTGTCTCCTCGCTTTATCAACCGTTTCACTCGCAGGTAAAACAATTTCTGTTATCCGCTTAAAACGAAGATCAGAGGGCGCCAATAGATAGTTTATATTACAGAGTGCAGGACTTGATTTCGCAAACCGTATTTCCTGAGTTAACAGCACGTTAACCCGTGGTGAAATAGCTTCATCAATATACTGGTAGGTGACAAAGTTCTGCTTGGCGTTTTGCCAAAAGTAGTCACTGAGTTGGTCCAATATTGTTTTATCAGAGCAGACGACACAAACCTTGCCAAACTGCTCGACATCTCGATAGACAACAATGGCTATTTCATTCAGCACATCAGACTGCTCAGTGAGCAGTCTGAACTCTGCACTCGCTTGCACTAGCTGACTTTGGCTTTATTTAAAACATACTGTGTCAGCATGGGTACTGGTTTGCCAGTAGCTCCTTTTTGTGCACCTTGTCGCCATGCAACTCCGGCAATATCAATGTGTGCCCAATTATACTTTTTGGTAAAACGAGACAAGAAGCAACCTGCTGTAATGGTACCGGCAGGCGCACCACCGATGTTGGCCATATCAGCAAAATTAGTTTTCAATTGCTCCTGATACTCATCCCACAAGGGAAGACGCCAGGCGCGATCAGCTGCCTGCTCACCAGCACTCAAAATGTCATTGGCTAACGGGTTCGAGTTACTCATTAAGCCCGCTGCATAGTGTCCTAGCGCAATGATGCATGCACCGGTTAGGGTGGCAACATCGATTACCACCTCAGGATCGAAGCGCTCAACATAAGTCAGGGCATCACATAACACCAGACGACCCTCAGCATCCGTATTGAGTATTTCAATAGTCTGTCCAGACATTGAGGTGACAATATCACCCGGACGACTGGCACGACCTGATGGCATATTTTCAGCTGCGGCAATGACCATCACTAAATTGACCGGCAAGTCCATTTCAACAATCGCCTTTGTGGCGCCAAATACAGAGGCAGCACCACCCATATCGAACTTCATCTCGTCCATGGCTGCACCCGGCTTCAATGAAATACCACCCGTATCAAAAGTAATGCCCTTGCCAACCAGTACAATTGGTTTAGAGTCATTACCAGCACCCTGATAATTCAAAACAATCATCTTACCCGGTTGATCACTGCCCTTGGATACAGACATAAATGAGCCCATGCCCATTTCTTCCATTTCAGCTTCATCGATCACGTCAAAGGACAATTTATCATGCTGCTCTGCGAGCGCTTCAGCTTGCTCAGCCAAATAGGTCGGATGACAGATATTACCGGGTAGGTTACCCAGATCACGTGCCTTCTTAACACCACTGGCAACACAAATACCTTGTGTAAGTGCTGTCTCTCCTTCGGTTAGCTCTTTACGCGTCGGGACGGTGAAGGTGATTTTACGCAGTGGTCGTCGTTCAGCGGGCGCCTCGCTTTTTAATTCATCAAAGCGATACAGACATTCCTCAGCTGCCTCAACGGCATGCTTCACTTTCCACTGGCTGTCACGACCCTTAACATTCAATTCAGTCAGGAAACAGACGGCCTCCATAGAACCCGTGTCGTTTAGAGTTGTGATCGTTTTGGCGATTATTTTGTGGTACTGCTGATCACCCAGTTCGCGCTCTTTTCCGCAACCAATAAGCAATACCCGATCAGATAATGTATTTGGAACATTATGCAGTAACAGTACTTGACCGACTTTACCTTCTAAGTCTCCGCGACGCAGAATATTACTGATAAAGCCATCACTGACTTCGTCTAATTGCTCAGCAGCCCCGGTTAATTTACGAGGTTCGTGTACACCGACGACAATGCAGGCGGAACGTTGTTTCTCGGGATTACCGCTCTTGACGTTGTATTCCATAGATAGTCCTAAAATTATATTGTTGTTATTGAGTTAAACTAATCTGACGCTAAAGAGTCAAATTAGGTATACTTTGATTTTGAATGGTTGCTAAGTCTATAAATTAACAACGATTTTAAGGTGTGTATTCTATCTCATATCACCGCGTAACGACTAGATTATGTTGTTGTTTCTTGGATTATTTTGCTAAGAATCAGCGATTTCTGACAGAAAGAATTATAAAACGTGATTATTAGCAAATATCTCAACCGAGAAGTACTGAAATCATCACTGTTAGTGTTATCAGTTCTCATTGCCCTGTTCATGGGCCAGCGTTTCGTTTTGTATCTTGGCGATGCCGCGCAAGGCAATATTGGTAGTGATTTGGTGCTCGCGCTGTTGTTATTCCAACTGCCGGTTTTTATCAGTTATCTACTGCCATTATCATTTTTTATTGGCTTATTAATCGCGCTCGGTAATTTGTACTCAAATCATGAAATGACCATCCTTGGTGCGACCGGTTTTTCGCAACGGCAACTGTATAAAACATTTTTGCCCTTGGGACTCATCGTTGCCCTAATTTCTGGTTATTTGACACTGTTCCAGGTTCCCGCTGCGGTGGCTGCCCAGCAAAAAATGATCCTTGAGCAACAACAGAAGGGCGATCTGAGTTTACTGCGTGAGGGACGCTTTCAGCAGTCGGCCGATGGTAAAACCATTATCTATGTCGAGCGCATGCCTGAGCATGATCAATTAGAGCGCATTTTCTTTGCTCAAGAGAACCAGGCCGAGCAGGCCTTTTCAATTATCTTTGCCGAGCAAGGTCATTTTTTGAATGATCCGAATCGGGGGAATTATCTAGTGCTCGAAAATGGTCATCAGTATGGTGGCAATCCGGGTGTGAAAAAATTCCAGATGCTGGATTTTGAACGTTATTTCATGACAATCGAGACCAAAGCCGATCAGGTCCGCAAGACTAAACTCAAGGCGGTAGATACACTGACTTTGTTGAACGAACCTACCACAGCACATCAAGGTGAATTACAGTGGCGATTGTCAGCACCCATTTCAGTTTTAATTCTGCTACTGGTGGCTATCCCATTATCGAAGGTGAACCCCAGACAGGGTAAATTTGGTCGATTGGTACCAAGTTTACTAGTCTATTTGTGTTATGTCGCACTGCTAATCACCATGCGCTCTAGCATGGAGGATGGCAAGCTGAGTCCTATGATTGGTACCTGGTGGGTGCACATACTCATGTTCGCGTATGGCTACAGCGAATTCACGAACTGGCGTTGGCTGAAAAAGAGCAAACCTAAACAAGAGGTAGCACCCTCATGAAGGTGCTCGACCGATACATTGCAGGTGTTGTGATCAAGCACTCTTTATTGGTGCTTATTGCAGTCATTCTACTACGCACCTTATTTGCCTTTATCGATGATAGTGGAGATATCGGTAAGGGTGATTATGAGCTTGTTGATTCAATCTTCTTTGTGGTGCTGCAAATCCCCGCGAACATCTATGATTTCTTTCCTGTCGCGGCACTCATCGGTGGTTTGATTGGTATGGGCCGACTTGCCTCGCAATCCGAGCTGGTGGTCATGCGCTCTGCCGGTCTTAGTCTGGGGCAGATCAGTCGCTCAGTGCTTATGGGGACCTTAGCCCTGATGTTCATTGTTATCTTTATCGGCGAGGCTATTTCACCAAAGAGCTCTCAGCTTGGACGACAAATGAAAACAATGGCTATCTCAGGCGGAAATCTGGTTAAATCCGAGCGGGGAGTGTGGGTTCGTGATGGGCGCAACTACGTTCATATCCGCGTGATTTTGCCTGATGGCCAACTCGAAGGCGTGACACGTTTTCAGTTTCAGGATCAGCAACTGGTAGCCATGATTTATGCCCAGTCCGTTGGTTTTGACAGCAATAATGAATGGGTGATGAAAAACGTTGAGCAGACCTTCGTGACGGAAACACAAATTAACAGTACGAGTGCTGATGTCATGAATTGGGATACTGAGCTGACACCGGAAACTTTGGGAATTGTTAGTTTAAAGCCTGAAGATTTGAATCTTGTTGGTTTGGGCGAATACAGTAATTACCTGAAAGAGAATGAACTCAATGCAACCCGATATGAACTAGCTTTTTGGAAGAAGATTATGCAGCCATTTGCAGTTGCTGTGATGATGTTTATGGCGCTGTCATTTATCTCGGGACCACTGCGTTCCACACCGATTGGCACGCGCATCGTGCTGGGTCTGGTAGTGGGCTTTGCATTTAATATGCTCAGTAATATTTTTGGCCCCGTGAGTTTGGTGTATCAGATGCCACCCTTCTTAGCCGCATCACTTCCCGTGTTTGTATTTGCTGGGATTACTGTCTTCCTAATGCAACGTGCCCGCTAGCGGCTACCTCGCTCGGCGGCTGTTCACAAAGCTGAAAATAATAAATAACACCAACACTGCAGCAAAGCCCGGGAAAGAAGGCCAAATCAAGCCATCGATACCAGACCAGAACCACCAGATAGCAACCATTGCACCGACTACCATCATTGTCAGAGCCTGTATTTCACTCAGTGGCTTTTTAAAGATGTGGATATAGAGCAATGGCGTGATGGCTGTGGCCAGAATTGACCATGCCAATGCTACCAAAAGCAACACACTCTTGTTCCCCCAAAGTGAAATACCAAGCACAAGTAGCGAGATCAGAACCGTACTACCTTTTGTGACCCACATACTCATTGATGGGCGCATGAGAATATCACGGGACAGGGCTGCTGAAGCGGAGAGCACCAGTGAATCCGCGGTGGATATAGCTGCGGCAAATAATCCAGCCAGAATAATACCCACTAAAATTTGCGGCAGGAGTGATTCTGCTATTGTGGGAAGAGCCAGTTCGGCATCAAAGCTACTGACTTCAGGGAGTAGGGCACGCGCTGCCAGACCGACTAACCATGAGACGAAGAAAAATAGGCAATAGAAACTAAAATACCAAGCCAGTGAACGTTGGGCGTTTTGCTCCGAATTGACTGCCATGAATCGCACCATGATATGGGGCTGACCGGTAATGCCAATCCCACCAACAAACCAACCAAATATATACAACAGAGGAGCATACTGAAGTTGGGGTAGCCAATATACAAGATCGGGATCACTGGCCTTTAAGGTGTTATAGAGACCGCCAATTCCACCAACCTCTGTCAGTGCGATATAGGCAAGTATAATCATGGCAACCATCATCACGATTGACTGAGCAACGTCAGTCCAAACTGAGGCTCGAAATCCACCAGAGAAGCAGTAGACGACGATGACTACAAATCCGAGCAAGGTACCGGTATTTAAATCCCAATCAAACAGTACATGCATGGCCTTACTTGATGCGGTGAGTTGTGCCGCAGCATAGGTTGATAAGAAGATAAGAACAATCCACCCCAGAACATGACGTAAGGTCGGCATGTCAACGCCTTGCCAGCGACTGATCAGCCCGCCATAGGAATAGGTATCGACTTCTTCCGAGACGCGACGAATAGGCCCAGAGGTGGTTTTTAAGCCTACAAACGAGCCAAACCCGAGTCCCAACATAAACCACACAGAACTGACGCCAAGACTGTATGTCATGCCGATCCAGGCGGTGAACATGAAACCACTGTTGGTGGTCGCCACCGCCGACAAGCCGGCTAACCAGGGCGATAAACTTCGACTCGCCAGTAAATAATCTTCGGGGGTATTCTTTTTGAACCAGGCAGACAGGATCCCAATACCAAGAAACAGTGTAAGACAGAGGGTAAAACTGATAATCATTTATTTAATTAAACCTCATCACGCTTGGCTTGTTTGGGTAATACAACGACGCGTGTTTTTGATAGGGCGTCATGCAGAGTCCAGCGACTAGGGAGCAGGGCTGTGATGTTCCCTAAGCCAAGGAAGCCGGTGAAAAATCGAATTAATGCCTGATGCATTTCAATGGGTGATTCATCGAGGGTGATGAGTTGCATGCGCCAGGTTTTCATGGCTAATGTCTGGCCGGTTTTCGACCAGCAGTAGAAATAGTAGTAAAACCAACAAAATAGTAGCCAGGCAAAATATACCGGATTCTCATTCAGCACACCGCCTTCAGTTACCGCTTGTTCACCATATAAGGCAACAGCAACGCCTAAGCCGGTTGCGCCGGCAAAAATCAAAATGGCCACTACAATAAGGGCATCATAGATTAAGGCTAGCAAGCGTCTCCAAGCAGTCGCATCTGGATACTCATTACTACTCTCTGGCATGTTAT
>CAXRAF010000137.1:0-7704 GCA_964228485.1 Alteromonadales bacterium
AATGAAATGCCCTGATATTTTCTGGTTATTCCTGAATCACTTGCATAGCTAACATTGCCAGAGGTGTTACAAAGGCAGCAGCCTGTTGGGCTCGAGCACTCGATGCATTACCTTGTTGCGCGCGTTTAGCAACGCCCTGTGCAATCGCTGCTAATCGAAAGAAACTAAAAGCCAGGTAAAATGACCAGTTATCAATAGCAGCTATGCCCATACGTTGACAATAGGTGTCTATGTACTGCTTTTCTGTCGGTATACCAAGGCTTGCCCGATCGATACCAGCCAGACCATCCATAACTCCAGAGCCTTGGCCCATTCGCATTTGCATACATTGATAGGCCAAATCAGCGTACGGATGACCCACAGTTGAGAGTTCCCAGTCCAGTACTGCAATGATTTCGGAGTTATTCTTGTTGAACATCATGTTGTCGAGACGGAAATCACCATGAACGAGCGAATAGGTACCATCATCCCCAGGAAGGTTAGCCTCTAACCATGACATGAGTTGCTCCATGGCATCTATCTTATCTATCTCTGAGGCGCGATACTGCCTGGTCCAAGTACTAAACTGACGCTGATAATAATCCTCCTTGCGGCCGTAGTCAGTCAAACCAAACGCATCGACATCGATAGAATGAAGTGCCACCAGTGTCTTATTCATAAGATCATACATCTGGGTGCGCTGAGCATTATCGCTTACTTCATCAAGTGCCGCATTCCAATATATATTGCCATCGAGGTATTCCATGACATAGAACATAGAGCCGATGACTAGTGGATCTTCACACAGGTGAAAAACCTTCGGAACTGGTACTGAGGAATCCTCTAAGGCACTTAGTACTTTAAACTCACGATCGACTGCATGCGCTGATTTGAGTAATTTGCCTGGTGGTTGGCGACGTAGCACATATACACCAGAAACAGCTGTGATTTTAAAGGTCGGGTTAGATTGACCACCGGCAAACTTTTCTAACTCAAATGGGGTTTGGAAACCCGCTAAATTATTTTCTAAGTAGGTACCTAGCTTAGATGAATCAATATGGTAGTCACTCATAGGTTTTATAGTTGTTATGAATTTTGAATACATATACTAAGCGAAAATCGTGACAGAGCAAGCGTAATAAAAAGTTATGCAATAAAAAGCCCCGCATAAAGCGGGGCCTTTATCATTTGGCGGAGAGAGAGGGATTCGAACCCTCGATAGGCTATTAACCTATACACACTTTCCAGGCGTGCTCCTTCAACCACTCAGACACCTCTCCTGTTTGCTTGCGATCAGCGTGACACCTCGTCCACTCTGAAGAGGCGCGTAGAATATACAAAGTTGTGAACCAACGCAATGTCTAGATATCATTCCAGCATCATTCCTTGTGAAATACTCAGATTCTGACTACTATTAGTTGTGACGCTTCACTATGAGACAAATGGATGGATATCAATATTTTACTTAGACTGATGGCTGAAAAAAATGCCTCAGATTTATTCTTCAGTACCGGTGCCCCACCACATATGAAAATAGAGGGCATATCAACGCCTATGGGACAAAGCCCTCTTCCACCCGGTGCGATTAAGGACATCGCCTACAATATGATGAACGATGAACAAATCGCTGAATTTGAAGAAGAGTTAGAAGCGAACTTCGCATACACAGTCAAAAGCATCGGACGTTTTCGTGTTAATGCCTTTATCCAACGTGGTGAAGTTGGATTGGTTTTGCGCCATATCAAGTGGTCTATCCCTGCGATGGAGGAACTTCGTTTACCACCTGTAATACCGCAGCTGATCATGGAACCGAGTGGCTTGATTCTAATATGTGGACCAACAGGTTCCGGTAAGTCAACCACCATGGCAGCCATGATTGACTACCGTAACTCACGTCAGGCATGCCATATTCTTACTATTGAGGATCCAATTGAATATCTGCATCGGCATAAAATGTCGATTCTTGATCAACGCGAGATTGGCACTGATACGAAAAATTTCCACAATGCGCTCAAGAACGCGATGCGTGAAGCTCCTGATGTCATCATGATTGGTGAGATTCGTGATCTGGAAACCATGGAATATGCATTATCATTTTCCCAGACTGGCCACTTAGTTGTTGCGACAATTCACGGTAACAATGTCAAACAAGCGATCGAACGTGCGCGCAATATGTTTCCTTCTGAGAACCGAGCTCAGGTCATGAATGAACTATCGTCTGTGCTTAAAGGCGTTGTCTCACAGCGTTTATTGCGTAATCAGAAAGGTATTCGTGTCCCAGCCCTTGAAATTATGATTGGTTCGCCCGAAACAGCTGAAGTTCTGGAAACGAACAAGTTAGATGACCTTCGCAAGGTAATCGAAAAGAGTGAAAGCGATGGTATGCAAACCTTTGATATGGCACTTTATAACCTATGGAAAGCAAAAGAAATTACCCGTGAGGATGCCCTGCACTTTGCTGAGTCAAGAACTGATCTCAGTCTACGTATGCGCTTAGGAAATCAGGGTGCTAATGCTGACGTGACGAGCGCCGAGCAAAAAGCAAAAGAAAATGAGCCTCAACGTTTCAACACGCAGTTATAGAGCCCCGTAGAGAAATTAAACTTATACTTTAAGGTGACAGTTGCCGTTATTCATACGGCAACTCATCAGGTTACAACAATTCTTCGAAGTATCGCCCTTCTCTAGGTAACCAATAGTCATCACTATTGAGTGAGATTATGACTCTGGTCGCTTTACCACGAATACGCTCACGGTCGATAAAGCCGATAAAACGCGAATCTCTGGAATTATCTCGGTTATCACCGAGTACTAGGTACTGTCCCTCAGGAACTTGAATGGGTGGGAAGTTACTGGCCGCACTGCGATAGTAGCGACTGATCATGACAGAGTGCTTTTTGCCAATGAGATCCTCTTCCAGCACGACAAAATCTTCCTTGTCTTCAGTATTGAGGACTTCACCAACGCCCTGATCATCTTTGAGATAATTAACCGGCTGATTGTTCACAACAAGTCGATTATTTTTTAATGCAACGATATCACCCGGGATCCCAACTACACGTTTGACGTAGAGCTCTTCGGTCTCAGGTGAAGGAAAAATGACGATGTCACCGCGCTTTGGGTGATCCCAGGTCTTCAATCGGTAGTGTAAAAAAGGAAATCGCAGGTCATAGGCAAGTTTGTCCACTAAAATACGATCCCCTTCCATCAAAGTGGGTTTCATTGAGCCGGTAGGCACATGACTCCAATCAGCAATGGTGGAACGAAACGTAAACAGGATCAGGACGAATAATAAAAACAGTCGCCACTCAACCCACCAAGACTTCAGAGTTTCCTTTTTTACTAGTGCCATTAACGCTTCTCTGGCTTAACAAATAACAGTGTCATACGGTCACTTTCACCGATCTTGCGGTTCTTTTCTTTGGCTACCTCATCATCGCCACTGAGTGAAGGAGGTAAACGCCAGACACCCTTGTCTGATTCGACGGGATCTTTTGCATTGGCATTTATTTCACTCTTTCCTTGCAGTCGGAAACCGACAGACTCAGCTAGTTTAACCACATAAGATTCTTTAACGTAGCCACCCTCATATGCTTTTGCACGATCTTCAGGTAAGCGGTGGTCGATCACGCCTAATTTGCCGCCTGGCTTGAGTGCATCATGAAAGCTAGTGAAGATCTTTGTCATCTCTTCATCGCCATTGCGGGTCCAATTGTGGACATTACGGAACGTGACAACCCGATCAAAACCACCGTCACCATATGAATACTTGCCCGGAGGTGCAAATAAGCCTACCTCGACCTTGTCATAGAGATTTGGTGACTTGCTAAATTTAGCCATCAGACGCTTGTAGCCACGTTGGTAGTATTCACGCTCAGAATTCGGGTCAAAATGACCAATCGTCAGGTGCCCACTATCACGCAGATAGGGAGCCAGAATTTCGGTATACCAACCTGAGGCGCCCGGCGTGATCTCGAGTACTCGATGCTGTGGCTCAACCTCAAAGAAAGTCAGTGTCTCTTTGGGATTTCTGAACACATCACGTGTCATGCTCTGCTCTCTGTGCTCTGCACTAATCACTGCATCCAGTGCATCATTGGCGGTCACTGAGGATACTGATAAAAATGCTAGCAAGGCTAGAAGACGTTTAGTAATCATGATTACTCCTGTGGTTAATTTGATTAATGCTGCTGGTTAAAGTTCAACATTCTTTGTAATGGGATCATCGCTCTATCAATGGTGTTTTGTGATAACTTGATTTCATTATTATCATTATCAAATACATCAGCCAACAGTGATAGCGAATTCATTCTCATCCACGGGCAATGAGCGCATGAACGACAAGTAGCGCCCTTACCACCCGTGGGTGCAGCAATAAACTCCTTCTCAGGGCATAGTTGCTGCATCTTGTAGACGATACCCATATCAGTGGCAATAATAAATTGCTGATGAGGCAAGTCTTTTGCTGCTTTGATTATCTGTGAGGTTGAGCCAACCGCATCGGCCAATGCTATCACACCCTGCGGAGACTCTGGGTGTACTAATACACCTGCCTCAGGGTACTGAGCTTTCATTGCGGACAGCGCATTTGAGCGAAATTCATCGTGAACAATACACTCGCCCTGCCATAAGATCATGTCAGCATTGGTTTTGGATTGAATATAATGACCGAGATGTCGGTCAGGTGCCCAGATGATTTTTTCACCTTCAGCATCCAGATAATCAATCACATCAAGTGCAATACTTGAGGTAATTACCCAGTCTGCTCTGGCCTTTACTTCGGCAGAGGTATTCGCATAAACAACCACTGTTCTGTCCGGATGTTGATCACAAAAATCTGAGAACTCATCAATTGGACATGAGATATCTAAAGAGCACGTTGCTTCCAATGTCGGCATTAGGACGCGCTTATTAGGCGTTAATATTTTTGCTGTCTCGCCCATGAACTTTACGCCGGCAACAATTAAGGTATCTGCATCATGTTGTGCACCAAAGCGCGCCATTTCCAGTGAGTCGGCCACACATCCGCCAGTTTCTTCAGCAAGTGCCTGAATGACCGGATCGGTATAGTAATGTGCCACCATAACAGCATTATTGCGTTTCAGAAGGTCTTTAATTTCAGCAACAAGGTGATCTTTTTGCTGTTGTTCAAGAACCTCAGAGGGCTGAGTACGAGGATATTCAATTTGTCGACTGTGTGTCTCTGACTGTGTAACCAAAATGCATACCTAAGTGAAGTTTTGACAATACTCTGTACGAGGAATAACTGACTATTGATCATTGCGTTTGAGTTTACCTAAAGGTAAGTCCTCATTGGCCGATATTCAATTGTAATCAATACCTTTAATGTGTTGGGGTATTCAGGCAATTATGAATACCTCTGAGGTGAATTTTGCGCACATGATACCACTGTTTAGGATATCTGTAATGTCTGCCTAACATTGAAGGGTCACAAGATACTCAAACAGGAAGCGTTACCTTCCTGTTCTGTAGTTAGCCGGGGCACAGCCCCGGCATTTTATCTAAAAATTACCAAATTCTGACGCGCTCCTCCGGTGCCAGATATAGCTTGTCACCAGGCTGTACGTCGAAGGCCTTGTACCATGCGTCATGATTACGTGGCGCAAGGGCACGGAACCGTCCCGGTGAATGCACTCCCCCACGCAATTGGTTCAACATCGACTGCTCAGTCCGTTTTTCCTTCCATACCTGAGCCCAAGATAGGAAAAAGCGCTGATCACCAGTTGTACCATCAATGATCGGGGCTTCTTTGCCATTAAGACTGAGTTTATAGGCGTGGTAAGCCATTGCCAGACCACCAACGTCGCCAATGTTCTCACCTAATGAGTTTTTACCATTGACGAAGTTGCCCTCGATCGGCTCATAGGCGCTGTATTGATCAATTAACATTTGAGCACGCGCTTCGAAAGCTTTGCGATCATCATCTGTCCACCAGTTTCGTTGAATACCTTTGGCGTCAGACTTTGAGCCCTGATCATCAAAACCATGTCCCATTTCGTGGCCGATTACAGCACCAATAGCGCCATAGTTAACCGCCGGGTCGGCATTTGGATCAAAGAATGGTGCCTGTAGGATTCCGGCCGGGAATACAATCTCATTGAAAGAACTATTGTAGTAGGCGTTCACGCGTTGTGGTGTCATACCCCATCGCTCTCGATCAGTTGGACCATCTTGACGACTAATGCTGTCATCACGGAAGAACTTACGTAAGCGCATCACATTACCCATCAGGTCATCTTCTGCTATTTTGATACCACGCAATTCGGGCCAGACATCAGGGTAACCAATCTTGGGGCGGAAGGCCTGAAGTTTTGCCATGGCATTTACCTTAGTTTCTTCACCCATCCAGGCAAGATTTTGAATACGCTGACCAAGTGCTGTACGAAGGTTTTCAACCAGTTCCGACATTTGTTGCTTTGAGGATGCCGGAAAGTAGCGGTCGACATAGACTTGACCAATTGCAAAGCCCAGACTTTGGGTACTGGACATTGAATCAATCGCACGTCGCCAACGAGGTTCTGGCTCTTTCTGTCCACGCAAGGTGGTGCCCACAAACTCAAATGTTTTGTTGTAAATCTCATCTGAGAGGTAGCCCGCATGATTGGTAATGATGTGATAGGTAAAATATGCCTTCCAATCATTGATATCTGAGTTGTTGATGAGTTCAATCGCTGCGGTAAGCGCATCAGGCGTTGTGACGTTTACATCAGGTGCCTTGTAACCGGTCTTGTCAAAATAGCTATCCCAATCAAAATCTGGATAGTCTTTGGCTAAATCAGCACGACTCATTTGATTCAATGTTAAGTCACGATTACGACGCTTCTCACGAGGCCACAGGTACTCAGCTATGCTCGTTTCGAGCGCTACAATACGGCCTGCCATTTCAGCTGCATTGTCATACTTCGCCAGTGTCAAAATATCTGCAATATTTTGTTGGTATGCCGCTCGAATTGCTTTAAAGCGCTCAGAGTCTTCGAGATAATAATCTCGGTCAGGAAGTCCAATACCGCCAACACCCACATTTACTTGGTAGACATTAGGGTCTTTACGGTTAGTTCCCAGATATGAATTGATCGGGGTATTAACGCCATGATGCCATGATTTGCCAATGAACTTAGTTAAGTCTTTAGCATTTGCAAGCTTATTGATGGCATCCAACTGTCGTGCAAGTGGCTCCAGACCTTTTTTGTTCGCGAGTTCAATGTTCATGTAGGCGCGATAGAAATCGGAAACCATTTGTTCATTGCTGCCTGGTTTACCACCTGTCTTTGCTAAATCATCAATAATTCCTTTAACCTGGTCACGCGCCTTATCGGCGAGCTGACTGAAAGCGCCAACCCGTGTTTTGTCTGATGGCATCTCATAATTCTTATACCAGTCGCCACTGGCATACATGAAGAAGTCATCACCGGGCTTGATGGACATATCTCTGGCTGATAAATCAACGCCAAAGGTACCTAATTCTGCTTTTTTAGTTTTGTGATGATCAGCAAAAGTGGCACTGGAAGTCACTATGGCGGTTACAGCTAGACTAATGGCTAACTTATTTAGCGGCTTGTACATATTGGTTTCCTCTATTTCCCAATAAATAAAAAGACTTATAACAACTGTTATAAGTCCTGTATAGCATTAATGCTTAACAACATGTGTCATCAGCTGACATCGATACAGGTGATATCAGCTAGATCGGAAGAGCGTCGTGTA
>CAXRAF010000138.1:0-11793 GCA_964228485.1 Alteromonadales bacterium
AATGGTTGGTACGACCACCGGGCCAGTCTTCAAGATGTTCACGGTCCATTGGATCCGCGACCAGATTGAGTGAGCGATTATTATTCGCCCAGGTGCTAAAGCGACCATAACCATCAGGATTCAGGCTTGGCTCGAGAATGATATAGGTATCCTTGAGTACCGCCTCGTGCTCAGCGCCCTGCAGTGCTGTGAAATGATAGGACGATAACAGTGAGGCATTCGTGCCGCTTGGCTCGTTACCATGAATACTGTACCCCATCCACACCGCCAGCTTGTCTTGCTGAGATTCACGAAACTCTTTGCCCTCGGCCAACAAACCTTTCAGTGTCGCGATGTTCTCCGGCGCTGAAATCACCAACAGCACCTGCGGTCTTTTTTCCCAACTGGTGCCCATTTCAATCAGATGTGTCCGGTCGGAACTCTGTGCCAAATGACGCATGTAATTGACTAACTGATCATGTCTGACATGAAATTCACCCACCTGATAACCAATAAATTGCTCAGGGGTTGTGATATTCTCAGCATAGTTACCCCCTTCTGGCAGATAGTAGTCCATTGGCTTGGCATACGCGGAAAATGTCGTCATTATGACGAGTAAAAGTGCGGCAAAAAGGCGGTTTAATAGGGACATAATTCTCAGAAATACCAGTGTGTGGGTCGTGGGTGAGAGGATAGCCATAGTCCTCTAGTTTGGCAAGTAAAATCCCCTGTTTTACAGGGCTGAGGGCAGTTTTTCAGCCCCTGACAGGAACATATGTGCAGAATGCTAAATATTATTAAAATAATCGTTTCGTTGTATTTGTTGGTCATATCCGTTTCAGCAACAGTTACATGGGCAGAAAAACCCGCACAACTGCGTGTTGCTGTGGCGAGTAATTTCCTGACCACGGCGCGCACAATCGGCCAACAATTCGAGCGCGATACCGGTGTGAAGGTGGACTTCTCTTCTGCCTCGAGTGGCAAAATCACCACGCAGATTGCCGCCGGTGCGCCGTATGACCTGTTCTTATCCGCTGATAGTGCGCGTCCTCAACGCCTCATTGAGCTTGGTTTGGCAGTGCCAGACTCACAGGCGATTTATGCTATTGGGCAACTGGCACTCGTCAGTCGTACCGCACTCGACAAGCCCCTGAATTTTGCTAGCCGGCGTATGGCAATCGCCAATCCGAAGATTGCCCCTTACGGCATGGCGGCACAGCAGTGGCTTAACAAAGGTAACCACCGGCCAGATTTAATCTTTGGCGAAAATATCAATCAGGTGTGGCATTTCTTTCAAATAGGGACTGTTCCCTATGCCATTGTTGCGCAATCACAACTCTTCAGTGCACCGGAGCAACCGCCCTATAGTCTGGCTTTGCCGGTCGATGAGGCGCAATTGGCACAGGTACTGGTGATCCTCAAGCGCAGTAAACAACCTCAGATCGCGGCGCAATTCAGAGCCTTTTTGCTCAGTGATACCATACAACAGCAGATCCAAAAAGCCGGATATGCCGTTAGACATGATAAAATCCATGTGGATAATTAACCACTACCCCTTGAATTTAGCGCCTTTATCAGCATGATCAGGGGATAACCTGAAGACAGAGAACAATTATGATTTCGATCAGCGAACCAGCCCAAGAGCACTTTGTTAAATTGCTGGGTGGTCAAGATGACAGCACCAATGATATTCGTGTATTTGTCGTGAACCCGGGCACACCTCACGCGGAATGTGGCGTATCCTTTTGTCCCGACTCATCCATTGAAACCGATGACACCAAACTCGAGTTCAACGGTTTTAATGCCTATATTGATCAAGATTCAGCCCCTTTTCTGCAAGATGCTGAAATTGACTACGTGAAAGAGGGACTCGACTATCAGCTGACACTGAAGGCACCGAATGCCAAAGTACTTGCGGTCGATGATGATGCTCCACTTCCTGATCGCGTGAACTATGTACTGCAATCCGAAGTTAATCCTCAGTTAGCGTCCCATGGTGGCATGGTGAACCTGACTGAGATCACTGAAGATGGCGTCGCCATCCTGCAATTCGGCGGTGGCTGCCAAGGCTGCGGTATGGTGAATTACACCCTGAAAGAAGGCGTTGAGAAAAGCCTACTGGAGAAGTTTCCCGGTGAGTTGACCGGTGTCAAAGATGTCACCGAGCATGACGCGGGTGAAAATCCATACTATCGCTAAGTCTAAAAAGTGAGTGACTCTCGTTAGTCACTCGCTACTGCAACCCCTTCTGCGAAAATAACAACGCAGTATCACTGATAAAGTTAATCTTCACATGGGTGCCATTCTCATCACCCCAAAGACAACGATTGGTGCCCAGACTATCCTCACATCGTGTGGCTTTACCGATAATGGCTGTGACTTCTTCATAGCTCATACCAGCCTTTAACTGCTGATAATTTTCCTTGGTCAATTTGCTACATCCGGTGAGTAATAAGAGCGACAGGATCAGGATCCATCTGTGCAATAGCATGGCTAACTCCAGTTGAAATATCAGGGCTCATAATACTCATACTTGCCGGCAACCCGATACTAAAAGAGGAAATAAATAGCGATTTTTACGCTTTTTGTCATTTTTTTGAAACTTTTTTTCTCAAAATAGCGTCTATACTAGTAAATGGATAGGTTAATTCTGATAAAAGGGGTAAGTCATATGCTAGCGCACACAACGTATAGACATCTCATGATTGGCTCACAATTGGCAGTCGGCATTGTGCTATTGTCAGCCTCATATTTCAGCGAAGAGGGTTTTTCGGCAGCAAACATACTGAAGGCGGATAATAATAAGTCCAATATCACAGCGCCTGTGGTGGTCGATAGATCAAAACAATGCTGACTAGTGCATAAGAAACTGTAGCAACACCGCCAGAAACCATACCGCACCGACATAATTATTATTCAAAAATGCCTTGAAGCAGTTCACCGGCTGGCGATCTTTAATCAAATACTGCTGATATATAAATAACCCTGCAACGCCTAACATGGGTAACTGATACCAGAGTCCGTAGTCCTGCGTCAGACCAATAATAAGCATACCGGCCAGTGTCATCGCCTGCATCATGCCGATAATCATCCGATCAGCATCACCAAATAATATCGCCGTTGAGCGAATACCGACACTCAAATCATCGTCCCGATCAACCATGGCATACAGTGTGTCATACATCACAATCCAAATCAGATTAGTGAAATAAATAAGCCACACCAACTCGTTCACCGGCTGCTCAGAAGCAACAAAGGCGATCGGCACACACCAGCCGAAAGTCGCACCAAGGATTACCTGCGGGAACCAGGTGAAGCGCTTCGCTAGTGGGTAAATCATGGTCAACAAGGCACCCGCAATGGCCCAATACAGGGTATTGATGTTGAGAAACAATACCAGGACAAGTGCACAGGTCATAAGTAAAAAGAACAGCACACGCGCTTCTTCTTTGCTCACGAGACCGGTTACCAGAGGTCGTGATTTGGTGCGACTGACTGCACCATCCACCTTGCGGTCGGCATGGTCATTAATTACGCAACCCGCTGATCGCATCACCACCACACCGGCGAAAAAAATCATGAGTAAATCAATGTCAGGAAAGCCTTGCTCGGCAATCCACAGTGAGACCAACGTCGGCCATAACAACAACATAATCCCGATCGGGCGATGCATGCGCATGAGCTCCAGATAAGCATTTAGCTTATCCAGATTGAAGGTTGTAAAGAAGGCCAGATATTTTTTCATTTTTGCGCTGACAAGTGGAATCTTCAGGCCAGATTATCACGACTACTAACATTGGTCAGCCAGTATCTGATATGGCATTTAATATATTGCAACAAAATGAATTTCAGAGGTTGTCCATTAATTAATATGAACTAGAGTACTAAGTATTGTTACTCAAATTTTTGGTTTGATAAGGAATCTGTCAATGACGTCCAGAAAACCGCAGAAAAATCAGAACCAGGCGTACGTTGCTTTGGCAAAAATTTCGCGTGAATTGTACCTTGCAACGAGCAAGGCACAGGAAGTGTCTCTGATTGCTAAAAATGCTCGTGCTCTTGCCGTCCGTGCCGGGGATAAAGTGCTGGGCTTTAAGGCCATTACTGACTTTATCGACGATCTGGCAACCTCAACGATTCAACTCGCCCGACAAATCAACAAACAAGCACTTGATATTGCCCACATGGCAGCCGAAGCTCAGCGCAAGGAATTCGGACTGGATCAGCTTCAGATTGTCATGGAACATCCGCAAGCAACACATGCCAACTCAATTATCAAAGTTCGAGATGCACTCAATCGTGACGTAATTGAACGCAACAACGAACAACGTAAAAATTTAAATATTCTGATTTCTAACTTAAATGATATACAGCAGGAAATCCGCTCGGCAGGTATCATTGCGCTGAATGCCAAGGTTGAATCAGCCAAAACACCCGAATATCAGGCCAGTTTAGATGTCATCGCCGATGACATTCTTCATTCAACAAATCAGATAAAAGAACGCATTGATCGTTCGCAATCTATTATTAAGAACATTTAGTAGGGAACAACTATGCAGTCTCACGTACTTTCAAAGAACAACGAATCCACTTGGTACATGTTTGGTCGCGATCCGAATAAATCCGAGCAAATCATTGATACCAACCAATATATGGTAAAAACTACCAACTCTGCCTTCTTGATGGATCCCGGTGGCATTGAGTTGTTTTCGACCATGTTTGCTATGGTGTTGCGCCATTCACCGGCTGATCAAATTCAACATATTTTTGCCTCGCATCAGGATCCGGACATTATTTCCTCGTTAGGACTCTGGGATCAGGCTGTGCCGCATGCAAAATTATATGCGCCATGGTTATGGGAAAGCTTCCTGAAGCACTTTGGCATGGACAACATGGAATATGTCGCAATTGCAGACAAGGGAATGACTGTTAATATTGATGGTTTATCCCTTGAGTTAGTCCCGGCGCATTATCTACATTCGTCGGGTAATTTTCATGTATATGATCCAGTACATAAGATTCTGATGAGTGGCGATGTAGGCGCCGCACTCGAAGAGGATGATGCGCCTTTATTCGTTGAGGACTTTGATTCTCATATCCCTAAAATGCGCGGTTTCCATCAACGCTGGATGCCATCGAATCAAGCTAAGAACGACTGGATTGAGCGCGTGCGTGCGCTGGATATTGAGATGATGTGTCCGCAACATGGCCGGGTATTCAAAGGCGATGATGTCGGTCGCTTCCTCGACTGGTTTGAGCAACTTCAGGTCGGCATTACTCAGGAAGTGGCCTGATAAAGCGGATGCGCCGGTAAGAATACTTCTTGTACCAGTGCCGGCAAGTCTTGATAACTAAACGTTGAGCGGCGCGCATAAAGTGGCTGCTCAACGGACACTGGAAACATCTGACCCTGCAACAATTCATGCTCCTTCGGCAGATAACCGATTTCTATGCTGCTGCGTGGATTAGTCTCACCACTGATATCTGATTCACTGTGAAAAAACAGGCGTCCTAATGGTTGGTTGCCTAGTTCAAGTAAACTTTGATCCGCAAGCTCGGTGACCTGCGTTGGAAAGACAGAGCGGGCATATAACCAGGGAGCGCCGTCGACTAGCATGACTATCTCGCGCGCATAGATTTCTGCCGTGCTTATATTCAGTAATTCACACTCACGGCTTGTCGCCATGCCAACCTGCTCTCGCACCACCGTCAGGTCAAATTGCGACTGCGCATGCTGCCGCATCAAACGCGTCATAGAGCCAACATGAGCTAGCCATAGTTGATGCTCAGCAGGCAAATCACTGTCAAGAATGTGATCTCTGGAATACCAATGATTGAGGGCTATCTGCTGCAAAATGTTCTCGTTAAAACCGACTCGGAGCGCGGAAAAAGCGCATTGTATATGAAATGTCTCATCGGCTAAAGCAATCCATGACTTTGAAATGCGCATTTCACGAGCTAGAATAATAATTAGACATTCAATTTTCAGGTTAATATTTTGCGTCGTTCCATCGTATTCCCAATTTATCTATTGCTAGCATGTGCTGGCCTGTTGCTGAATCACCCGAGTCATGGCGCTAATAGAGACGGCATTAGATATGTTGAAATTGAACCCATTATTGTCACTAACTATCTCAGACCCAAAGGCAAGAAACCTGGCTTTGTACAGGTGCAAGCACAACTCACTGCCGAGGGTAAATCAGCCAGTGACATCATTGAGGACCATATGCCCCTGATCCGGGCGGTCATGATTGAGTATTTGAGTTTCACTGAGGAAGCGACCATCAAAGATCTCAACAAGCGAATTGAGATACGTGATGCCCTATTGGAAGAAATCAAACTGGCACTGACCGACGTGGTCGGAGAAAATTATGCCGATAGTCTGGTGTTCACCCACTTCATTTATGACTAGGATCAGTCGCATAACAAATGTCTCTATTCAGCATGAACGCGAGACAGCAAAAAATTTATTTCGCTTGTAAACAAACCTTAACAATTGCAACGTATAATGAAACTGCACAGTTTATTCACACGACCTGATGTAGTATTTTATTGCGCCGACTTAGGCAATCGTATGCAGACCAATTCGGCCGCAGCACTAATTCAATGAGCCACTAGTTGCTTGGATAATTATGGGTAAAAAGAAAGACAAAAAATTTCAGTTTAGTCAGGGCATGACCTCGGTTATTCGCTCACTGGTGGATGACTTTGACGAGGATGATACAGATACGCCTGAGCAAAAGTCGGCTGCGGCAATGGATATGATGAATAATGCCACTAAGAAGAAAATTCTTCGTTCAGCATTGGTAAAATATTATCAGACTCAGGAACTAAAACCCTATCAGGCTGAGTTGATCAAACTGCAACGCCATCTGGAGGCGGAATCGAAGAAGATGATCATATTATTCGATGGCCGTGATGCTTCGGGTAAAGGCGGTACCATTCGCAGGGTCACGCGCTACATGAATGAAAAGCGCTATCGTGTCATTGCTTTGGGTAAACCCACGCGTGAGCAACAGACTGAACTACATATGAAACGCTACATTGAGCACTTTCCTCATGCCGGCGAGATAGTGATGTTCGACCGCAGCTGGTACAACCGGGCAATGATTGAGCCGGTGATGGGATTCTGTACCCGAGAGCAATATCAACGCTTCCTGAAAAAAGTGGTGCCGTATGAGACCAACTTTATGCTCGATGGTGGCCGCACCTCGTTATTAAAACTCTATTTTTCAGTGTCTAAAAAGGAACAGGCCCTGCGCTTTAAGCGACGCAAGAATGATCCCCTAAGACAATGGAAATTGAGCGAGGTGGATTTGCAGGCACAAGACTTATGGGATGAATTCACCGAGAAGAAACGCATACTACTGGAAAAAACCCATACCGATGAGGCGCCGTGGTATGTGATTAAATCCGATGATAAGCATCAGGCCAGACGTGAGACCATTAAATTGATCCTCAATTCTGTGCGCTATCGTGGTCGCTCGAATGAGCTGGATTATGAGATTGATTCCAATATTGTTATCCGTGGTGATATTGAGCTTGCGCGTATGAATGCCCAAATTAAAAAGACCGGTAAGTACGAGGGCTAGTATTAGTCTGAGTTTTGCAGGACCTTTTTTAGCTTTTTTACTTTATTGCGACTCTTTTTAGATCGTTTAATGATTCTTTTAATTGTCGACTCAACGTTACCCTTGTACTGAACGAAGCGTCCTTTGCTGGCAGACTTTAATATTTGCTTAAACTCTTTGCGTAAAGCCAACTGAACATCTTCGGTTGGCTTAGCTCCTTTAAATGTTAATACTCGTTCTTGGGAAGCATATACAGTACTTAATGGTTCACGTAACTGTTTGATGAGCTGAAAATGTGAGGGCCTAACCAAAGGAATGTTATATCGAAAGCGCAATTTATGGGCCCATTTAAGCATGTTGTAAGAAAAATAGTTCAAGTCCAACGAATCAATCGCTTTGACATTCTCACGTCCCTTCAGCTCAAGTGCAATACAGTGATAGAAATTTTGACGACCATCGAGTTTCGCTTCATGCACACCAAGATCAATCACCTGTTTGATATGATTGGGCTTAATACCTCCCTCTTCTTTTGCCTCGACTAGTGCCGTGGATACCGCAGGCATCACACCATCAATTCGGGCAACAATTTCCTGATGTGCGCGATCAACCTGAAAACTGTCATCCCAGACGCGCGGATTAAAGTAGCGACCAAAGCCAGGTGGAATATCGAATCGCTGACCGGCATACATCATCTCTCGTGTGCCCTTGATCAAGGAATAACCTGAAGGCAAGCGAAACGACTTGGCAGCATGCCATTGGGCAAGTGATTTATGTTTTTGCTTGGGGCAAATGATACTGAGCAAAAAGTGTGGTCGCCATTTGCCTTTGGGGGTTTGTTCCAGGGTGTAGGCGATTACGACCACTTTGCGGGCAAACAACTCCGGTTGATTGCCTGTATTGATGTAACTGACAGTGGTTAAACTATCAGGAGTCATTGGGCTTAACTCTCAGAGGATTCCATTTCGTTGGGGTGAGTTGATTGCCAGGCCATCATGCCCCCATCAACACTATAGACGGTCTCAAAGCCAGCGTTAGACAACACCTCAGCAGCACCCATCGAACTCTTACCGCCATAACAAATGACCGCAAGTGGCTTGCTATGATCGGCCTCATCGACAAACTGGTTTATATTGTCATTATTGATATTCGTAGCACCCGGAATATGACCTTGGTTATAAGTATCCGCGTCGCGTATATCGACCACGTTCCAATCCTGATACTGGGATTGTAAATCATCTACTGAAATGTGTTTCCAATTACTCATAGTTATTCCATCCTAAACCGTAAGCGATACCTAAAATAAGACCCGATAAATGGGCCGCATTAGCAATTGGCCCCAGTATACCTGTGAAACCCAAGCCCAACCAGACTAACATGAACACCACAATCGTGGAGTGTAATCGATACCCGGACTGCGGCTTACGGCTACGCATCCAGATATAACCTAGCAAGCCATAAACTACACCGGACATTCCGCCGAATGCTGGTCCGTGACTCAAGTACTGAATAATATTGGACAACATACCAATACTCAGGACAAAAAATAACAAAAACATCGCACTTTGGTTGTGCTCAATCGCGCCTCCTAAATCCCACAACCACATCATATTGAACAGGATATGAAGCACCATAAAATGCAGAAAGATCGGCGTGATCAAACGCCAGATTTGACCTGAATAAATTTCATTTAACGACCCTTGCCATGTCAGTGGATCAGCGATAGTCAGCCAACGGGTAAGCGTGGTATTTTCGCCGAATACCGTCAGAAGCGTGACTAAAATACTGATGGTGGTAAGGCTCTTAGTCACCACTCCTGAGCGCTGCCAAAAGCCTTTGAATAGTGTGCCCAACGAACCGAGACGCATTGGTGCGCTGAAGTTTGATGTGCCCTCATTCCATGAGGCATCAAGATATTTTGGATTATCGGGATTGCTCAGAAAATCTCGAAGTTCTGCACAGGTAAAATCTTCGCTACTTAGATCAGTAACAAATAAATGATATAGGCCATCGTGAAGCTCAAACGTGACCGAAATATTATGAGAGCGCATGTAATCACAGAATGCTTGTGCAGCCCGAGGACTATTTATTCGACCAATTGTGATTTTATCCATTGTGCTACTGCTTAGTTAATCTGACACCCTGCGCATATCAACATGCATAATACCATCATCCAGATAGGGCTCATTGATGGCAACAAATCCAAATGCCTCGTAAAATGACCTTACATACTGTTGCGCCTGTAATTCAACCCTTGTGTCTGGATAATGCTGATCGATATAAGCTAGTGTCATACGCATCATGTCGTTACCCGTCCCAGTACCACGAAGATCTGAATCCACGATGACCCGTGAGATGGTTACGATAGGTTGTCCGTGCTTATGTTTCGATACCAGCCGAATGTATGCCACCAGTTTGCCACCGGCATGACCGGTCAGGTGCAAAGCCGCTTGATCCTGACTGTCCATGTCAGGATAAAAACACTGTTGCTCGAGAATGAAGACATCCTGACGCAGTTTCAGGATGTCATAGAGTGTTGCGTGCGATAACTCAGTAAACGTATGCCAGTGCCACTGAATCTGAGCCATTAAGACCAGTCCAGTATGACTTTGCCTGATTTACCTGAGAGCATGGTTTCAAAACCCTGCTGAAATTCCGCGACCTTGTATTGATGGGTAATGATCGGCGAGATATCGAGTCCTGATTGCAACATGGCCACCATCTTGTACCAGGTCTCATACATTTCTCGACCGTAGATGCCCTTGATTTGCAAGCCTTTAAATATCACCTGATTCCAATCGATAATCGTACCCGGTGATGGAATACCTAAAAGCGCTACCTTGCCACCGTGATTCATGACTTCGAGCATCTCTTCAAAGGCGGCACCGACACCGGACATTTCCAGACCGACATCAAAACCCTCGACCATACCAATTTCATTCATGGTATCTCTGAGAGACTGATGGCTGACGTTGACTGTGCGAGTTGCCCCCATCTGCTCTGCCAGACCCAGACGGTATTCATTGACATCGGTGATAACGATATTCCGAGCACCGACATGACGACAAATCGCCACCGCCATAATACCAATCGGACCGGCTCCTGTGATAAGCACATCTTCACCCACCAGATCAAAGGATAAGGCGGTATGTGCGGCATTCCCAAACGGGTCAAAAATCGAGGCGAGCTCATCAGAAATGTCATCGGGAATCTTAAACGCATTATCCGCTGGTATGACCAGATAATCAGCAAACGCACCGGGTCGGTTCACACCCACTCCCACGGTATTGCGACATAGGTGCCGCTTACCCGCACGACAGTTGCGGCAGTGACCACAGGTGATATGACCTTCCCCTGAAACACGATCACCGACATTGAAACCTTTCACTTCGGTACCAATCTCTTCAATCACACCGACAAACTCATGACCCACGGTCATGGGTACGGGAATGGTATCCTGTGCCCACTTGTCCCAGTTATAAATATGAATATCGGTACCACAAATCGCGGTTTTCTTTATGCGGATCCGGACGTCGTTATGTCCCAATTCAGGGGTGGCGATTTCGTCCATCCAGATGCCAGTTTCTGATTTCGCTTTAATCAGACTTCTCATGTCGGACTCCTATTGGATGACGTTGAGTTCCCTGCCAACCTTAGTAAAGGCGGCAATGACCTTATCCAGGTGCGCCTTGTCATGCGCAGCGGACATTTGCGTTCTGATACGTGCCTTGCCCTTCGGCACGACCGGAAACGAGAAACCAACCACATAAATGCCCTCTTCGAGCATGCGGTTAGCAAATTCTGTGGCGAGCTTCGCATCACCCAGCATTACTGGAATGATGGCATGATCAGCGCCGGCGAGGGTAAAACCAAGCTCGGACATTTTACTACGGAAGTATACCGAATTATCGAGTAGCTTCTGACGGAGCTCTGCGCCGGACTCAAGGAGGTCCAGAACCTTAATACTGGCTTTGGCAATCATTGGCGTCAGGGTGTTGGAGAACAGATATGGACGCGAACGATTACGCAACCAATCCACGATTTCTTTCGACGCTGATGTGTAACCACCTGAGGCACCACCCAGTGCCTTACCGAGTGTACCGGTGATGATATCGACACGATCCATCACTCCACAGAATTCAGGCGTACCTTTACCGTGCTCACCGACAAAACCCACCGCATGTGAATCATCGACCATGACCATGGCATCGTACTTATCAGCCAAGTCACAGATGCCCTTCAGATT
>CAXRAF010000139.1:0-7358 GCA_964228485.1 Alteromonadales bacterium
TAGACGTATTCCGAATAAATCGTAGTAAAAATCAAATCCGACATAACTACCGACAAAATCAATAGCCGCTATACCTATTAAGACATTACCAATTATTTTTAACATTTTATCCACCTCTTTAACGAACAATTTTCGGCTGCCAGCTCTTATTACAGCGCTGAATACCGTAATTGTGAGCTCACATACACTAAAATCGTCATTGTTTTGGACTTAATCAACAGGCTATGTTTTCGTACCAAGAATGAGCAGGGTTTAGTATTTATTAGCGAGATCTAATAAACGCTATACTATTATGTTGCTATGCGTCAATTAGGTTGGTTTTGGGAGTACAGATAGTGTGAGGTTGGTCACACAATATGAGCGGAATTTTGAGAAAGCTACTATTCCCACTCAATAGTGGCTGGCGGTTTTCCAGAAATATCGTAGGTGACTCGTGAGATTCCATCGACTTCGTTGATAATTCGATTCGAGCATCGCTCAAGCAAGTCATAGGGTAGATGCGCCCATCTTGCGGTCATAAAATCAATTGTTTCCACGGCTCGTAACGCAACCACATAATCATACTTACGTGCATCACCCATCACACCTACTGAGCGGACCGGCAAGAATACCGCAAATGCCTGACTGACCTTATCATACCAGTCAGCAGCACGAAGCTCTTCAATGAAAATATCATCTGCCCGGCGCAATAAATCTGCATATTCCTTTTTGACGTTACCCAAGATACGCACGCCTAGCCCTGGTCCGGGGAATGGATGACGGTATAGCATGTCATAAGGCAAGCCTAATTCAAGACCCATTTTGCGTACTTCATCTTTAAATAATTCTTGCAGCGGTTCAACGAGTTTCAGGTGCATATCATCTGGCAAGCCACCGACATTATGGTGAGACTTAATCACATGCGCCTTACCGGTTTTGGCACCAGCGGACTCAATAACGTCAGGATAAATAGTGCCTTGAGCCAACCATTTTGCATTGGGTAATTTTAAAGCCTCTTCCTGGAAGATATCCACAAACACCTTGCCAATGATTTTGCGTTTCGCCTCGGGATCGTTCTCGTCTTTGAGCGCATTAAGAAATCGATCTTCCGCATCGACCCGAATCACCTTAATTCCCATCTGCTCCTTGAACATGTTCATGACCTGATCACCTTCATTCAGACGTAGCAAGCCATTATCTACAAACACACAGGTCAGTTGCTCACCGATCGCTTGTTGCAGGAGAACCGCAGTAACAGAGGAATCAACACCGCCAGACAGACCCAGAATCACCTCTTCGTCACCGACTTCAGCAGCTATTTTCTGTACCGCATCTTTAGCAATATTGCCCGTGGTCCAAACGGCTTCGCAACCACATATTTCGTGGACAAAACGCTCAAGAATACGTCCGCCTTGCTTAGTGTGTGTGACTTCTGGATGGAATTGTAGGCCGTAAAAACGACGTGATTCATCCGCCATACCGGCGAAGGGGGCATTATTTGTTTTAGCGATAACTTTGAAGCCTTCGGGTAGGCCTGTCACCTTATCACCATGACTCATCCAAACATCTAATAAAGATTTTGAATCAGTAGTGCGAGAGTCTTCAATATTTCTTAGTAATTCAGAGTGCCCATGGACTTCGACTTCAGCATAACCGAATTCGCGGCTATCTGAAGATTCAACACTACCACCTAACGGAGCGGCCATGGTCTGCATGCCGTAGCATATGCCTAACACAGGCACGCCAAGCTCAAATACCACAGGATTGGCTCTGGGTGTTGTTGTCTCAGTCACAGATTCGGGACCACCCGACAGGATAATGCCATCTGGACGGAAGGTCTTTATCAGATCGGCCGACATATCAAACGCATGTAACTCGGAATACACACCATATTCACGCACTCGACGTGCGATTAATTGCGTGTATTGTGAACCAAAGTCTAGGATCAGGATGCGTTGTGAATGAATATCTTTAGTCATAGCTCTGTCTTTGATTACTTAGGGCAAACGCTTACTTCGAACGATAATTCGGAGCTTCTTTAGTAATGGTCACATCGTGGACATGGCTCTCACTCATGCCTGCCGCTGAAACTCTGACAAATTCTGGTTTCTCTCTGAATTGACTCAGATCCGGACAACCTGTGAGTCCCATGCTGGCACGCAGCCCACCCATTAATTGATGCACAATCGCTAGCATTGAGCCTTTGTAAGGCACACGACCTTCGATACCTTCTGGCACCAGCTTATCGATAGCATTCGAGGACTGGAAATATCGATCAGACGAACCAGTTTTCTGTGACATCGCACCAATAGAACCCATACCACGATAAGATTTGTATGAGCGTCCTTGATAGAGTTCAACATCACCGGGTGCTTCGTCAGTACCAGCCAACATCGAACCCACCATACAGCAATGGGCGCCAGCCACTAAGGCTTTAGCCAAGTCACCTGAATAGCGGATGCCACCATCAGCAATGGCCGGTATACCTGTGCCTCTGAGCGCCTTCACGGCATTAGATATCGCAGATATCTGAGGTACCCCTACCCCTGTGACAATTCGTGTTGTACAAATTGAGCCGGGACCAATACCCACCTTTACACCATCTGCACCGGCTTCTTTGATTGCCAACGCACCGGCACCCGTGGCAATGTTGCCACCGATCACCTGAATGTGAGGATATTTTGTTTTGACCCATTTTATGCGTTGCAGGACTCCCTCTGAGTGACCATGTGAGGTATCTACGAGGATGACATCAACACCTGCTGCGACCAGAGCATCAACGCGATCTTCTGTCTCGCCACCTGTGCCTACTGCAGCACCAACTAATAACTGACCGTTACTGTCGCGGGTTGAGAGCGGCTTATCTTCGGCCTTTTGAATGTCTTTGACTGTGATCAGTCCACGTAGATGAAAGTCATCATCCACAACCAGTACTTTTTCGATCCGGTGTTGATGCATCAGACTGAGCACCTCGTCTGGTTCCGCATCCTCTTTCACAGTAACCAATCGGTCTTTCGGTGTCATAACCAAGGAGACCGGCTGATCAAGATGTGTTTCAAAGCGGACATCACGACTGGTAACAATACCAATCAACTGTTCACCTTCAACAACGGGAACACCGGAAATTCGATTTTCGGCAGTGATCTCTTTCAGCTGTCGGATGGTGGTATCAGGGCCGACAGTAATTGGATGGGCCACAACACCACTTTCAAATTTTTTCACAGCAATGACGTGTTTGGCTTGCTCTTCGATAGTCATATTCTTATGAATAAAACCTATTCCACCCTCTTGGGCCAGAGCAATCGCCATTTTGGATTCAGTCACAGTATCCATCGCAGCTGATACCAGCGGGATGTTAAGCTCGATGTCTCGAGTAATCTTTGTTCGTAAATCTGCGTCCTGAGGCAAGACGGTCGAGTGCGCAGGCAGGAGAAGGACATCATCGAATGTGAGTGCCTCTTCGAGAATTCGCAGCATATGCACCTCTGTAGAATTGCGGTTATAAAACCAAAGGCGGATTATAGCGACTTGAGATCGGCAGTACAACGGCAAATGTGCTTTATTTGTTCAGGTAGCAACAGGTCAGTTGTGCTAAAATTAATTCCCGATACTCAGATTTAATTAGCCATGGCACGACTAAAAACCATCTCAACCAAAGCACCAGAACGCAAAGTGTTCACAGTGTCCGAGTTGAACTTTCGTGCCAAGCAAATTCTCGAGAGCGAATTACGACAAATATGGCTTGAAGCTGAGATTTCTAACCTGACCATGGCTAGCTCGGGTCATTGGTACTTCAGTCTTAAGGATAGTAAAAGTCAGGTCAGCTGCGCCATGTTCCGCGGCAGCAATCGTATGACCACCATTCAACCGAAAGAAGGCATGAAGGTATTGGTGCGTGGTCGGGTGAGTTTGTATGAACCCAGAGGCAATTATCAGCTGATTGTCGAACAGATGTCACTTGCTGGTGAGGGCGATTTACTCGCGAAATATGAGGCGCTGAAAAAGAAACTCTCAGAGGAAGGGTTATTCGACGAGTCGATAAAGCAACCTATCGCACCCATCTACCAAACGATCGGCATTATTTCATCGCCCACAGGGGCCGCAGTACATGATGTGCTCAGTACTATCAGACGTCGCTTCCCACTGCAGCAAGTCGTGATCTATCCCTCGCTAGTGCAGGGCGAACAGGCAGTAGAATCAATCAGAGGCCAACTCGCAACAGCTATAGATCGCAATGAAGTGGATGTTATTCTGCTAGTGCGTGGTGGTGGTGCCATCGAAGATCTGTGGTGCTTTAATGATGAACGTCTCGCCCGCGATATCGTTGCTTGTCCAATCCCGATTGTCAGTGGTATTGGTCATGAAGTCGACTTCACTATTGCCGATTTTGTGGCTGATTTACGCGCTGCTACACCAACAGCAGCGGCTGAGAAAACCACCTCCGATCAAGCACAGTTGATGCAGAATATCGTAAGTTATAAAGTCTGGTTCCGCGGCACCATGCAGGAGCAATTACAGCGTCATGGTCAAACTCTTGATTGGCTGACTCGGCAAATCAAAAAGCCGACCGATCGCATTGATAGCTATACCAAGGAAATCGTTATCCGGCGAAGCCGTCTGGTCAATGCTATACAAAGACAAATTCGAGACTGCTCAGAGCGCATAAGCACACAACGATTGCGCTTCAGCAGCCATGACCCAAGACGCAGAATTCAGGCTTATCTGGCGCGCAACGGCCAATTGCAACAGGCGCTGCAGCATCAGATGACAAATCGCCTTATGAATGCCGAGAATGTCTTTAAGCAATCCGTGATTAAGCTCGATAATCTTAGTCCACTCAAAGTACTCGCGCGAGGATATTCGGTCACAATGAAGGGGGATTCGGTGATTGATAATGCCGCAGATGTAGCACAGGGCGATGTCATTACCAGCCGACTGCACCAGGGCACTATAGAAAGCATCGTTAAGGCCGTGAAGCCTGAGGATAACAAGGGCTGAGTAATAGTCTTTGAATTCGGCGGAGTATGGTTAACGCCTTAGTCTGGAAGATAATTCAGCAGAAACTGAATACTGTTCTCACCCATTACCTGCGCAATTTCCCGTCGCGTCAGTCCTGCTCGAAACATGGCATCGGTTAGTTGCGCCATTTGTGAGACATCCATGGGCGTTGTCACCGCACCATCAAAGTCAGATCCAAGCGCCACATGATCCGCACCCAGTAAATCAACCGCATAATGGATTGCTGAAGCGATGTCATCAACGGTGCGACCACACACAGCCTCCTCCCAGAAACCAATCGCGATGATCCCTCCCCGCGCGGCAATCTCAAGCATCAACTCATCGGAAATATTTCGCTTGCGCGGACAGTGACCATAAATTCCGGTATGACTCACCACGATCGGGCGAGTCGTCAGTTCGAGTACCTGCTCGACAACCGCAGGACTGGAGTGCGAGACATCCAATATCATTTGATGCTGTTCAATTTCTTGCACCATCGCAACACCAAAGTCACTTAAGCCCTCACCGCTTAAACCATGTAATGAACCGCCCAAGCGATTATCAAAAAAGTGATGCAAGCTGATCATGCGGAAACCGGCGTCATAGAGTTTCTCAACGTTTAACGTGCTGCCTTCTACTGGATGCCCGCCTTCGGTTCCAATGAGTCCCCCGACAACCGCTATTCCCTCACTTCGCCAGCGGAGTAATTGCTCCAGATCACCACGCGTTTCAATCAGATGAAATTCGGCAGAGCCTGTAGCAGCCTCGGTGATACGACTCGCTTGATATAGCGCGCGCTCGAGTAGTGATGACCAGGTGGCTAGTGGCCAAGCCTGTACCATAGCCAATTGCGTAATTTGGTCCGTCGATTCGGCTGAGTTTGATTCATAGTTCAGACCTTTAGGCACCTTTGTCACGACCGTAAACATCTGAACAGCCATATTACCCTCAATCATTCGGGGAATATCAACATGGCCAAAATCACTGCGTTCTAATAAGTCACGTGACCATAGTGTCGTATCTGAGTGCCAATCCATGATCGTGAGCGAGTTATGAAAGTCTTGGACTGTATCTGAAATGGCTATGGGCTCTGAGGGATGAACCCGATTCATACTTTGCTCAACAAAAGGTGGTACAAAGACATGAACTGCCAGTAGCGCCAACACAACAATAACCAGAATGATGCCAAATTTACTGTTTTTCTTATTAGTCATTGATCACCCGTTGTGTTTATTAGCTGTGACGCCGAAGCCGATTATTTTGATTTTTTCAGATGTTTGAGCATTCGTTTGCGTTTGAATTCCTGACGCGGTGTTAGCTTATTACGGCGTCCTTGATAGGGATTTTTTGACTCCTTCCACTCAAACTTGATCGGTGTACCAACCAGCTTTAGCTGTTTGCGGAAAAAACTATGCAGATAACGTATGTACGAATCAGACAATCTTGACAACTGATTACCGTGGATGACAATCCGCGGCGGATTGTGTCCACCTACATGGGCATAGCGCATTTTAATTCGACGACCATGGATCATCGGTGGTGGATGCTTCTCTTGTGCCATCTGTAACCAATCGGTTAACTTATTCGCTTTCATTTTGACTCGCGCCGAGCGATAGGCAGCCTTAACGGCACCAAACAGATCACCGACGGCTGTGCCATGAAGTGCTGAGATATAAAACCATTCAGCAAAATCAAGGAATGGCAAGCGACGCAACAGCTCATTCTTAACCGCCTGTTTGTCATCTGAGGTCATACCATCCCATTTGTTAATGGCTAGCACCAATGAGCGTCCTGAATCGAGTATCTGACCGAGTAAACTTAGGTCCTGCTCAACAATACCCTCGCGAGCATCAAGCATCATGATCACCACATTGGCGTCATCAATCGCTTGCAATGTTTTGATGACCGAAAACTTCTCCGCTGTCTCTGTGACCTTGCCTCGGCGTCGGACCCCTGCTGTGTCAATGAGCGTGTAGCGTTGATCGTGACGCTCCATATCAATGTATATTGAATCACGTGTGGTACCGGGCATGTCATAAACAATCACGCGCTCTTCACCGAGCATTCGATTCACGAGTGTCGATTTACCAACATTGGGACGACCAACAATAGCCAGTTTTATTGGGTGATCAGGCGATTCAAGTTCAGCCTCTTCCTCTTCAGAGAGTTCTGGCTCGGGTTCAGGCTCAGGGATATCGAGTAACGCGATTAAGGCATCCGAGAGGTTACGTACACCGCGACCATGGGCAGCGGCAATTGGTAGCGGCTCACCAAAACCGAGACCATAGAAATCTAATAAGGCCGTATCGACATCCATGCCATCGACCTTGTTTACCACAAGCATGGCAGGTTTAGCTAGTTGACGAAGATGATCGACAATC
>CAXRAF010000140.1:0-8835 GCA_964228485.1 Alteromonadales bacterium
ATTGTCTGAAAAAGGTGCGACAGTTGATTACTCTGATCCTCATGTGGCCTCGTTTCCTAAAATGCGTCGCTATAACTTCAGACTGGATAGTGTCGATCTAACCTCTGAGAACATCGCTTCTTATGACTGCTTACTCATCGCTACAGATCATGACGACTTTGATTATGGCTTGATTATAGAGCATGCACAGCTGGTGGTTGATACTCGGGGACGCTACACCGAGCCGCACGACAATCTTGTCAAAGCATAAACTGTTTTTAGGTTTGCGGCAGTGTTACGCCTGTTTGGCCCTGATACTTGCCGCCGCGATCTTTGTAGGAAGTTTCACACACTTCATCTGATTCAAAGAATAACATCTGTGCAACACCCTCATTGGCATAGATTTTTGCTGGCAGTGGCGTGGTATTGGAAAACTCCAGTGTTACGTGGCCTTCCCACTCTGGTTCCAGTGGAGTGACGTTCACAATGATACCGCAACGAGCATAGGTCGATTTGCCTAAGCAAACTGTTAAGACGTTACGTGGAATTTTGAAATATTCAACAGTTCTGGCGAGCGCAAATGAGTTTGGTGGGATGATACAGACATCTGATTTAATATCGACAAAGCTTTTATCATCGAAGTTCTTAGGATCAACAACCGCTGAGTTGATATTTGTGAAAACTTTAAATTCATCGGCACAGCGAACATCATAACCATAACTGGAAGTACCGTAAGAGACGATCTTTTCGCCATCGATATATCTGACTTGTCCCGGCTCAAATGGATCAAGCATATTCTGCTCTTCTACCATTCGTCGAATCCATTTATCTGATTTAATACTCATTGAATAATCCGCGCGTTGTGTGAATTTAGATACTCATTTTTATTGATGGCACATGATACAGCCGAGCCTACATTTGAACAAGAAATTAAACGAAGCTGAATGTTTAACAGACAGACTATTTATGCCTCACGGAACATAATCGGCGCAGCATCACCTCTGAAATCTTTCGGTAATACAGCCATGCGAGCAGTGAGTTTACGCGCAATGTCACGATAAATACCGGCTACCTGTCCGTCTTTGTCAGCTGCCACTGTGGGATTGCCAGAATCTGTTTGCTGACGGATATTCATCTGGAGTGGTAACGAGCCCAATAACGGCACACCATACTTATCAGCCAGTGATTCGCCACCGCCTTCACCAAAAATGGCTTCGTTGTGGCCACAGTTGGAGCAGATATGTGTCGCCATATTCTCTACTATCCCTAGGGATGGGATATTCACCTTATTGAACATGCTAATCGCCTTCTTGGCGTCAATAAGCGCGATGTCCTGAGGTGTAGTGACGATTAGGGCACCGGTCACAGGCACCTTCTGTGACAGTGTTAATTGTATGTCCCCCGTGCCGGGCGGTAGGTCAATCACCAAATAATCGAGCCCACCCCAATTTGTCTGGCTTAGTAATTGCTGAAGCGCATTGCTGACCATCGGGCCACGCCAGATAGTTGCGGTATCCTCATCAACTAAGAAGCCAATCGACATGACGTTAATGCCATGTGCTTGAACGGGTTCAAAGGTCTTCTGATCATGGCTGACAGGCTGCTCATCTTTCACGCCGAGCATCATAGGTTGACTCGGACCGTAAATATCAGCATCTAAAATACCCACTTTCGCACCTTCCGCTTGAAGCGCGAGGGCAAGATTAACTGTCGTGGTTGATTTACCGACACCACCCTTGCCTGAAGCTACTGCAATAATGTTTTTAATACCCTCAATCGGAGCTGTGTCTACCTCGACTTTGTGCGATGCGATTCGCCAGTTAATCTCGACCTCGACAGAGTCAATATTGTCCGACGCCTCAAGTGCACTTTGAATTAAATCAGTCAGCTCTAGTTGAGCACCTAAGAACGGAAACCCGAGTCGTATGGCGACTTTTACCGATGATCCATCTATTTCGATTGTTTGTACTGCTTTGCACTGAACAAGATTTTGTTCAAACAGTTCGTGCTCAATTTGCTCAAGTATCTCGGTAACCTGCTGCTCGGTTGGGTTTGCCATTATTACTCCGAATTTGTGTTGGATTTAGTTATTCTGATAGTCCTAGTTAATGTTGTGCTAAGACCGCTTTCTTCAAGGGCTCATCCAGAATTAATTATCCATAGATCATACGGATTATCTGTAAAGCGGATGCCTTCTGAGGTATCATTTGCGCTTTGAATTTAGCTATCTGTTGTAATGAACCAAAATCCACGAAAAATACTGGTAACGAGCGCACTTCCGTACGCGAACGGTCCGATACATATTGGCCATTTGCTGGAGTATATACAAACTGATATCTGGGTCAGATTTCAGAAAATGCGCGGCCACGTTTGTCATTATGTCTGTGCTGACGACACGCACGGCACGCCTGTCATGCTTAAAGCGGAAGAGCTTGGTATGTCACCCGAAGCCTGGATAGAGAAATCCAAGGCTGAGCATGAGCGTGATTTTGCTGAATTCATGGTCGATTTTGATAACTTCCATTCGACTCATTCTGAAGAAAACAAACAAATCACAGAGTTGATATATAATCGCCTGAAAGAGGCTGGCCATATCAGTCGCCGAACCATTAGCCAGCTCTATGATCCTGAGCGAGAAATGTTCCTGCCTGACCGGTTTGTCAAAGGCACCTGTCCGGTTTGTAAAACTGAGGATCAGTATGGTGACAACTGTGATAACTGCAGTGCCACCTACTCTCCCACGGAGCTGATTAATCCAAAGTCAGCGGTATCTGGCGCCGAGCCAGTACTCAAGGATTCCGAGCATTTCTTCTTTAAACTGCAAGATTTCGAGGGCATGCTCAAGGACTGGACCCGAAATGGTCATGTTCAGGAGCAGATCGCTAACAAATTGGATGAATGGTTTGAGGCCGGCTTGAAAGAGTGGGATATTTCCCGCGACGCCCCCTATTTCGGCTTTGAAATTCCCGGCGAGCCTGGCAAATATTTCTACGTCTGGTTGGATGCGCCCATTGGTTACATGGGTAGCTTCAAAAACCTCTGTGATCGAACCGAGGGGCTGGAGTTCGATGACTACTTTGCTGCCGATTCAGATGCCGAGCTGTATCACTTCATTGGCAAAGATATTGTCTACTTCCACAGCCTTTTTTGGCCGGCAACCTTATCGGGCTCAAACTTCAGGACACCCACGGCCGTTTGGGCGCATGGCTTTCTCACGGTCAACGGCACCAAGATGTCTAAGTCGAAAGGTACCTTTGTCATGGCGCGGACCTATCTTGATCATCTGCATCCTGAATATTTACGCTATTATTTCTCAGCCAAACTGAATAATCGCATCGATGACTTTGATCTGAACCTCGAGGATTTTCAGCAGCGGGTGAATTCAGATCTGGTGGGTAAATACATCAATATTGCCAGTCGCACAGCTAACTTCATTGTTAAGCGTTTCGATGCCCAATTAACAGAGACCTGTGCAGAGCCTGAATTAGTAGCCGAGTTTCAAGCCGAGGCCGATACCATTGCCAGCTATTTCGAAAATCGTGAATATAGTCGGGCAATCAAAAGCATTATGGCGCTTGCTGATAAGGCAAATCAGTATATTGCTGCGAAAGAGCCTTGGACACTGATTAAAAGTCCTGAAACAGAACCAGAAGCACATAAGGTTTGCTCAGTAGGAATCAACCTATTCCGTATTCTGAGTATCTATCTAAAACCTGTGTTACCAGAGCTTGTTAAAGCCGTTGAGGATTTCCTCGCGGTTGAGCCACTTGTCTGGTCTGATGCCCAGGACATGCTGCTGGGTCACAAAATTGAGAAATTTAAACCGCTTATGCGCCGTGTTGAAGCCAAGGATGTTCAAGCCATGCTAGATGCATCAAAGTCGGCATCTGAGCCTGCGCCAAAATCGCAAGCCGATAAGCAAAATGCCGATAACGGCCAAGCAAAGTCTAATGACTCATCTAAGAAGCTCGACGATAACCAAATTAAACCCGAAATCAGCTTTGAAGATTTCGACAAAATTGACCTGCGCGTTGCCACGATAACCGCAGTAGAGCATGTTGAGGGTGCTGATAAACTACTACAACTCACGCTTGATATCGGAATTGAAACGCGAAATGTCTTTGCCGGTATCAAGGCCGCGTATGATCCACAGGATCTGGTCGGTAGACAGGTGGTCATGGTTGCCAATCTGGCGCCGCGCAAAATGCGCTTTGGTATGTCAGAAGGTATGGTGCTCGCGGCAGGTCCCGGTGGTGCAGATATTTTTGTCCTCTCGCCTGATGAGGGCGCCACTTCAGGAATGAAGGTCAAATAATACTCATTGCGAGGTATTACTCAAGGGTAACAATTAGCTGTGGAAAATATTCAAAACTACGGATTAATTTGGTTCTTATACCTGCTTTTAGCAGCGGGTTTTACCCTTCTGAGTTTTTACTACAGCCGTCGAATCACCTTCTGGCTACGGATACCTATTCTGGCTCTAGTCGCGGCCATGGCCTTTACACCAGCCAGCACGATACCCGGAGATACCGCCATGTCGCCGGCAGCAATCGTGATGATATTCGAAATTGATCAAAATGGTATGGCCGGATTCTGGCGCGCTGGACTGGGTATCATCGTTGCTTGGTTAACACTGACCATTGTCGGCTTTATTGGCCGATGGTTGATTCGAAGAAAACTGAGTAAAAAGGACTACAGTAACCAGACTGAGCGCGATCTAGAGGCATAATTCGATGGCGGATTACCTATTATTGTTTGTTGCTACCGTGTTAGTGAACAATTTCATCCTGGTTAAATTCCTCGGCCTATGTCCATTCCTCGGGGTATCTACCAAGGTTGACGCTGCAGTGGGTATGTCGTTTGCCACCACCTTTGTACTCACACTGGCATCGGCTTTGAGTTATCTCATCAATGAGTGGCTACTGGTTCCTCTCGATCTACAATTCTTACAGACATTATCGTTTATTCTGATCATTGCGGTAGTGGTGCAATTCACTGAAATGGTCATGCATAAAACAGCACCGGTCCTGCATAAAGTATTGGGTATTTTCTTACCCCTAATCACAACTAATTGTGCAGTACTGGGTGTGGCTCTGCTGAATATTAACGAGAGTCATAACTTCATTGAATCGGTTATTTTTGGCTTTGCTGCTGCTGTGGGTTTTTCATTGGTGCTCGTCTTATTCGCCGGCATGCGCGAGCGCATAGATGTCGCCGACGTTCCTGTGGCCTTTAAGGGAGCATCGATTGGTCTGATCACAGCAGGTCTGATGTCACTGGCCTTTATGGGGTTTACCGGACTGATCTGATGTTTGAGCAACTAATTCAGCTACTCATATCACTCATCGCCATTGTCGCGGTTGCCTCTGCTTTTGGCGCTCTGCTGGGGTGGACAGCCATACGCTTCAAGCTCAATGGCGACCCGATGGTAGAGAAAATCGATGAAATATTACCGCAAACCCAATGTGGTCAGTGTGGTCATCCGGGCTGTCGACCCTACGCTGAAGCAATTGCCAAAGGCGAAGAAATCAACAAATGTCCTCCGGGCGGTGAAGCAGGTATCAAGGCACTGGCTGAATTACTTGGTCGGGAGGTAATCCCGCTCAACGCCGAACTGGAAGAAAAAGAAACTGAAACAGTGGTCATCATCAGAGAGCCCGACTGCATTGGATGCACCAAGTGCATACAGGCCTGTCCGGTAGATGCCATTGTCGGCACAGCAAAAATGATGCACACCGTGATCCTCGATGACTGTACTGGTTGTGACCTCTGTATCCCACCGTGTCCGGTGGATTGCATTGATGTTGTGCCACTAGAGACAGCCGCCAAAGACTGGCAAGTGCCAAAGCCCTCAGACATGATCCCGGTGCGTATGGTATGAATCAGATGAATGTCATCAATACCACCCATTCCATCCATGGAGGCTTGCATCTTGATGAGAAGAAAGCCCCCGCGTGTAATGTCGCTATTCAGGAAGGCGAGATACCGGACATGCTCGTCTTGCCTCTGAATATGCATGCCGGACGAGATGCAGTGGCCATTGTCGAGGTCGGAGAAAATCTGTATCGGGGACAAATTATTGCTGAAGCTGAAGGTCAGGTCTCAGCGAATATTCATAGTCCGGTGAACGGTAAAGTCGTTGCGATTGAACCTCGACCAATGTCGAGTCGCTCGGGTCTGCCCGAAATGGCGATTGTCATTCAAACTACTGATACTGAAATTGTCCGCGAAACACCATGCGACTGGATAGAGGCTCTCACTGAATCGCCTGAAGTAATTGCACAGAGTATTGAAGCGGCCGGTATTGTCGGTTTAGGCGGTGCAGGCTTCCCAACAGCGAGCAAAATTGTCGCTAGTGCTAATGCCAGAAAACTACTCATTAATGGCGCCGAATGTGAACCCTATATTTGCTGCGACGACCGCACCATGCGTGACTATGCTGAGCAAGTAATTGGCGGCGCATTTTTACTGGCTAAAGCAGCTGCCTGCGATTTCATTGACATCGCCACAGAGGACAACAAACCCGAAGCCATTGATGCAATCAAAGATGTACTTAATACGCTTCCTGAGCATATGCAAAAACGTATTCAGCTCTACGTTTGTCCAACCAAATACCCCATGGGGGGTGAGCGGCAGTTATTAGAGGCCATTACCGGTCAACAGGTACCATCGAATACCTACCCTGTCGAGTTGGGTTATCTGGTGCATAATATCGGTACTGCTTTGGCTGTCTATAATTGTATGACGCGCTCAGAGCCACTGCTCAGTCGAATGGTCACCCTTACCGGCGAAGCCATTCGTCGGCCGGGTGTATATCACCTCCTGCTGGGCACTACTGTGAAAGATGCCATCGCGATGGCTGGGGTTGATGAAACAATCCTCGCTCAAGTGATTCACGGTGGACCAATGATGGGCTATCCACTGCAAAACCTTGACGCCCCGGTCACAAAAATTACCAACTGCCTTATTGCTGCAACGGCTAACGAAATCCCTCCATTACCTGAGGAGCAGCCTTGTATACGCTGTGGTCAATGTGTAGATGTGTGTCCAGCAACTCTACTGCCACAACAGCTGTATTGGTATGCTCGCTCGGAAGAGTTTGAGAAAGCAGCGTCATTTAAAATCCATGATTGCATCGAGTGCGGTCTATGCTCCTATGTGTGCCCAAGTCATATACCGTTAGTTGATTACTATCGCTACGCTAAGTCAGAAATTAAGCAACTGGATCAGGCCCGAATTAAATCTGAGCGCTCAAAAGTAAAATTTGATGCTCGTAATGACCGACTGGAGCAAGATCGGTTGGAAAAAGAGCGCATCAAGGCAGAAAAAGCGAAACAGCGTGCCACTAATAAAGCCGCTAACAAAGACAAAAATGATGCCGTAGCTGCAGCACTTGCCAGAGTCAAGGCCAAGAAAGCCCAGAACGAACAAAGCAACGACGCAGACGATAAATCTGAGGATTCCAAGCCATGAGTCTAGTGAATCCGGTACCTAATATTCACAACAAGCAGTCCTTGTCCGGCATGATGCGACAAGTAGTGCTAGCCACCATTCCTGGCGTGCTGGTGCTATGGTATTTCTTCGGCTGGGGAGTCTTTATTCAACTGGCCATTGCCAGTGCTGCAGCCGTGGCTTCTGAAGCCCTTGTGCTGAAAATGCGTGGCAAAGATTGGCGTCGCGCCATTAACGACTCCAGTGCATTGGTTACCGCCTTTCTGTTTGCGATTTCAATTCCTGCGCTGGTGCCTTGGTGGTTAACAGTCATTGGCATCTGTTTCGCGATCATCTTCGTTAAACAGCTCTATGGCGGGCTTGGCTTTAACCCGTTCAATCCAGCCATGGCGGCATATGTTCTGCTTCTTGTGTCATTTCCGGTGCTGATGAGCTCCTGGGTTCCGTCATTTGAGATGTGGTCACAGCGGTTATCACTTGGTGATAGCTTACATATTATCTTCCTCGGCAGTACCTCGTCAGGGATCAGCTACACCGAGCTGATTAATGGGTTTGACGGCTATTCGACGGCGACACCATTAGATCACATGAGAAATCAGTTGCGATTGGAACTGATGCCAGCGGAGATCGCCGATACAGCTGAATTTAAACTCATGACACCTGCCTGGATGTGGGCTAACGTAGCATTCTTAGTTGGTGGTCTGTACCTTGCCTGGCGTAAGACACTTGACTGGCACCTCCCTGCGGCTCTACTGGTTGGTCTGGCGGGTACCGCATTCGTATTTAATCTTTTTGCGCCTGAGCAATATCCATCGATGACATTTCATTTGTTATCAGGTGGTACCATGTTTGCGGCTTTCTTTATCATCACCGACCCCGTTACAGCCTCTACAACACCCAAGGGTCGATGGATATTTGGCATAGGCGTTGGCATTCTGATGTGGGTGATCCGCACGTTTGGTAGTTATCCAGACGCGATTGCATTTGCAATCCTACTTATGAACATGGCCGTGCCAACTATTGATTTTTATACCCGACCTAAAGCATATGGTGAGAGATGAGCAAACCAAGTGATCCTGATAACAAGCCGGAAGTAACTGCGCGTCAGAGCACGGTCAGTAACGCGATTGTGCTGGCGATCTTTGCTCTTGTGTCCGTGAGTTTGACAGCCATCACTTGGGTAGCCACGCAGGATCGTATCCAGAGCGAAAAGGAGGCTGCACTGCTACGGGCTATTGCGCATCTTATTCCGAGCGATGCATTCAGTAATGATCCCTACACGGATTGCACGATGATTACAGATAGCCAGCTATTGGGTTCAACAGAACCGCAACAGGTATGGCGCCTTCGGGATGGTAATAATGCGCCTGTAGGTCTGATCATTAGTTCAGTCGCACCCAATGG
>CAXRAF010000141.1:0-4976 GCA_964228485.1 Alteromonadales bacterium
GGGTCATGATTGGCAACGCAGACTTAAGAACCAACTCAATGTCCTCAATACAGGATTAGTGGTTAAACTTTCGACATCAGATGATATTGAAGTCACAAAATCAGGCGCTTTAGTAACGCCGGCCCAAGCGCCTGATCGCTATCCTGCTAATCCAGTTGGCATTGCTGATGACAGAATCCTAGAGATACTGAGTAATGGTGTTGTGGTTGATTCTCAGGAGATCCCGGTCGGTATTACCAAGCCTCTGCGTCTGACACTCGAGTTTGAAGGGGAACGAGTCGATGCAATTTTCAAATCCCTCGATAACAGTCCTAATCTCCAGCGTGGAACCTGGAAGATTAAAAATACACTACCAGACCGATTTGGTTACGAAATAGCGGCTTACAAATTGGACCGTATTCTAAATTTAGGCCTTGTACCAGTCGCTGTCGAGCGAGAAATCAATGGCAAGCGGGGCTCATTACAAATATGGTATGACGGCCTGATCAGTAAATTAGGTTATCGAAGGCAAGAAATTGAGTATGGCGGTCATTGTGATCGTCGAGCACAACGCGAGATGATGCATGTATTTGATTATCTGATCCGCAATGAGGATCGCAATCAATCTAACATGCTTTACAACGAGTCGGATTGGCAAGTGTGGTTTATTGATCACTCTCGTGCATTTGGGGTGCAAACCAAACGCCATAAGTCTCAAAATAAGAGTAACTTTAAAGTCACGCCTGAGTTCAGCGCAGCGCTTGATTCATTTGAACGTGAAGAACTACAAGTACTGCGAAAGTGGCTACACAAGCATCAGGTCTTTGCAATTCACAAACGCCGCAGGAATCTCGTGCGAGGCAAATACTAATCCTGAGCTGCAGGCATCAAACGCAACAATTTGCCACTGGCGGAATCAGTTAACAGGTAAATCAGACCTTCTGGGCTGACTCGGACATCACGGATCCGTTCATTTCGCTCTTTCAGCAGCACCTCTTGCTCGGTAACTTGATTATCAGCAATCACCAGTCGTCGTAATGATCGCTCTGCCAGATTGGCCAAGAACAGGTTGCCTTGCCATCCCTCGTAGCGGTCATTTTCATTCAAAGCCATACCACCGGAGGCGATTGAGGGCACCCAATAAGCAATCGGATCGGTCATGGATGGTGCTGTGGAGTAGGGCGATATGAGAGCTCCGGTATAATCCGAACCATAGGTAACCGCTGGCCAGCCATAATTATTTCCCGGCTGGATGATATTCAGCTCATCACCGCCTTTCGGACCATGCTCATTTGACCAAATAATGCCCGTCTTGGAAACGAGTATGGCTTGTGGGTTGCGATGGCCGTAACTGTAAATCTCAGGCAAGGCATTGTCTGTATCTCTAAAGGGATTATCCTCGGGGACATCGCCATTGGGATGGATACGGATAATCTTGCCAAAATGTGTATCTAAATACTGTGCCGCATCACGATATTTGAAGCCATCACCTGAGGTAATGAGAAGGGTGCCGTCAGCCATTTGTGCCATTCTGGCGCCATAGTGATGAGTGGTTGATTTAGCGGGTATAGAGCTGAAAATGAGTGCTGTCTCTTCGAGGGCCTCTTCGACTAATTTGGCTGAAATAACACGCAAGTAGTTACCAGTATCATCACCGGCTGCATAGCTTATATACAGGGTTTGATTGTTTGCAAAATCGGCATCCAACAGAATATCCTGAAGTCCACCCTGACCCGCATACAGTACCTCTGGAGTATTGTCGATAACGGTCTTGTTTGTGCCATCGGCAGAGACCAGGACTAGGTTGCCAGATTTCTCAGAGATCAGATAATCACCATTCGGTAAGAATGCCAGACTCCAGGGGAAGTCAAACTCTGTAGCAACTTCTTCAACTGTAAATCGTGTTTCAGCAGCTGCGGGGACGCTGGTCGCCAGGATGACAGACAATAAAATGAGTTGTGTTAATCGAAACATATTACTTTATCTCCTCAGCGACTATTTTCGAGTAGAACACCATGCTACCTAGCACACTACCCATGAGCAGAACAAACCATCCCGCCGGCTGTGAGGTAATATAAAAGACGTCGATTCCTACCATCCGGTTAATCAGTAGAACCGCGGCAGGAACCGCCGTTAAACCTGCAATGAAGCCCCAGATACTAACTCTTAGCCATAACTTGCTGAGCCCCCAGGCAACAGTAAAACCGATCAGATATGCTGCCAAAACAACCAATGCCAGTGTGGGCGCAAAATTTTGTAAGTCGAATAGCGTTGCATTTAGGCGATCAGCAATGGTGAGTGATGGCAGGCCAAACCGGTCGACATTCGACAGGACTATTTGGGTCCCTGAAATACTGATGAAACCAGCGCAAACAATGACGCTCAGAATGAATCGTAAAATATGATTAAGCATCTTATTTCTCTATTATTATTAGATGATTGTATTGGGCCCAATGGCTCAAAGTAGCACTATTGTACGCTAAATATGACACACTCAATATGTGATTTGTCAGTATTAAGGTATGTGCAGGACTTTTAGGGTCTGATGATACTATCCCGTGCAATGCCCTTGGCGGATTGATTACCTGTCAGTGCCATGGCAATCCGCAGTTCTTCCTTAAGATTTGTGAGCATCTGATCGACACCTTCCTCTCCGCGTGCCGCCAACGCATAAACCCATGCTCTGCCAATCAGACAGCCATCAGCCCCCATTGCCCTGGATTTGAGGATGTCCAAGCCACTGCGGATACCGCTGTCCATCATGACATCAACTTGAGCGCCCGCAGCTTGAACAACGCCCTCGATGGCGTTGATTGTCGCAGGTACTGTATCTAGCTGACGCCCCCCATGATTTGAGACGATAATGCCATCAACACCATACTCACTCGCCAACCGCGCGTCATCGGCGGTCATAATACCCTTAATAATTAATTTTCCTTGCCATTGCTCACGAACCCAAGCCAAATCTTGCCAGCTTACTGAAGGATCAAATTGGCTACTTACCCAAGCCTGCAGATGTGCCATTGAATTGGCCATAGACAGTTCATCTACTAAATTACCGAACACCACTGGACCACCCTTAATACCAACGTCATACAACCAGCGCGGATGCGAGACAAACTGATAGAGTCGCTTGAGTTTATTCCTGAGACTGTCATCACCATACATGCCATTACGCACATCACGATATCTGGCACCGGGAAAGGGCAGGTCAACGGTTAAGATCAGCGTTTCACAGCCTACCGCAGCAGCTCGCTTAATCATGTTGATGACAATGCTGCGATCGCGGATCATGTAGAGCTGATACCAGAAGGGTTTGACGGCATGCTCAGCGATTTCTTCCATTGAGCAAATGGACAAGGTCGATAAGCAGAAGGGGATATTATGTTTATCCGCTGCCTTAACAGCCTGCACCTCACCACGCCGTGCGAAACTGCCTGCCAGTCCTACCGGTGCCAGTGCCAAAGGTAGGTTATAATCCGTGCCCAGCAGAGAGGTTGTAAAATCGATATCAGATACATCTACTAATACCTTCTGTCGCAATTCAATACGACTGAGAGCAGAACTGTTTTCAGCCAGTGTGCGCTCGTCATAAGAGCCACCATCGATGTAGTCAAACAACTGCTTTGGGAGGCGTTTCTTGGCTAACTCACGGTAATCTTTTGCAGGTATTGATAACATGATTTCACTCTAAAAGCTGATAAACCATTCTAACCTTTATTCGCAACATAACGAAAGATCCTGTGCAATTAGCATGAGATATATGCCGCTGTTTGTGAGACATTGACCATTGTTTTGATAGAATATTTCTGAAATGACGCCATGATTTCGTCTGTCAGAGCTAATAAATAACTTCAATTAGTATTCATAAAATCATGATAAATATGGCTTATCGAGAAAATTTTAGTGATTTTCAATGATAACACACTAAGTTGGATTCAATTATTACGTCATGGTGATTATGGTAATGTTATCCGGTATGGATAAGTTATAGATGCCGACATTATCTAGAGGAGGGAGACATAATGATAAAAGTGATGATTGTTGATGATCACGATTTAGTCAGAGTAGGGATTAAGCGATTACTTCGTGATGTCAAAGACATTGAAGTAGTGGCCGAGGCAGACGATGGTGAGCATGCTGTGCAGTTAGCAAGAACTGTGGAGCCCGATGTGCTATTGATGGACATTAATATGCCGGGCATGGGCGGTATAGAAGCCTGCAAACGAATCAATCGCAGCCTTCCTGATAGTAAAATAATCGCCCTCACTGTGCATGCCGATGAACCTTATCCAACCCGTTTGCTCAAGGCGGGAGCGAGCGGCTATCTAACAAAAGGGACCGGTGTCGACGAAATGGTAACCGCCATCCGGCAGGTCAATGTCGGACAGCGTTATATTTCTGCCAGAATAGCCCAGGAGATGGCATTACGGCCCTATCAAAATCCCGAGAAAGCGGCGCTCATGAGTGGTCTTTCAGAACGCGAGGTTCAGGTCATGATGATGATCACTTCCGGTGATAAGGTCTCAACCATCAGCAATTCCCTGTGTTTAAGTCCAAAAACGGTCAACAGTTATCGCTATCGCTTATTCGACAAACTGGGCGTTGATAACGACGTTAAACTAACCCATTTAGCCATTAGACATGGTATTATCGATCCCGCAATTCTCTAACGTTTGCGGTATCGGTGTCGACACAGGATTTTATACAACAGAAACTCGCGAATCTCACTAATCAGCCGGGTGTTTACCGGATGCTTGATAGTGAGAACACTATCCTCTATGTCGGTAAAGCCCGGCAATTGAAAAAACGGGTAACCAGTTACTTTCGTAAGCAGGTCGATAGCGTTAAAACCAAGGCGTTGGTCTCCAGAATTACAGACTTTAAAGTCACGGTAACCAATACCGAAGCAGAAGCCCTGATCCTCGAGCAAAATCTGATCAAGAAACATCGTCCGCGCTTTAATGTCCTACTTCGTGATGACAAGTCATATCCCT
>CAXRAF010000142.1:0-13224 GCA_964228485.1 Alteromonadales bacterium
CACGCAGCATGTCACCGTTCGATATCTGCGGAATATCATATTTCTCAATAATAAACTGTGCCTGAGTGCCCTTACCCGCACCCGGAGCGCCCAATAAAATTACACGCATTTAGTTTGAACTCCTGCGATGGTGTAGCTTAATTAATTATAATATATGGTCACCTAGGGTAAACAATGACGTCATGATTCTCAAGGGAAAAAAGCCCTCAATTCTGAATTGATTTGAGGGCTGTAAGAACTACTTACTGAGATTCAATAAGAGTTTGTTCAGTTGCCGTGCAAAACTTGATGGATCTTCGATATGACCGCGCTCTGCAAGCACTGCCTGACCGAACAATACAGAAGTCCAGTCTTTGAATCGATCTTCGTCCTGCTCATCCTGAAGTTTGATAATCAAATCATGCTCAGGATTGATTTCAAGGATTGGTTTTGCTTCTGGGACAGCTTGACCGGCAGCTTGCATCATACGCGCCAGCTGAGATCCCATCTCATCCTGACCACCAACGATACAGGCAGGTGACTCTGTCAGACGATCAGTAATTCGAACATCTTCTACCTGATCACCCAGAGCATCTTTAACACGCTCTGTGAATGGCTTCATCTTTTCTGAAGTCTCTTCTCGTGCCTTCTTATCTTCTTCGCTGTCCAAGTCTCCTAACTCGAGCTCTCCACGCGTCACTGATTGCAGTGATTTGCCATCAAACTCAGTCAAGTGCATGACCAACCACTCATCGATGCGATCACTCAGAAGTAATACCTCGATACCCTTCTTGCGGAATACCTCGAGATGAGGGCTGTTTTTCGCTGTTTCGAAGTTCTCAGCAGACACGAAGTAAATCTTCTCTTGCCCTTCCTTCATTCGACCAATGTAGTCAGTCAATGAGACCGTTTGCTCAGCGCTGTCAGTTTCAGTAGAGCTGAATCGCAGTAACTTGGCGACCGCTTCTTTGTTGGCAAAATCTTCTGCTGGACCTTCCTTAAGAACCTGACCAAACTCTTTCCAAAACTCCTGGTATTCATCAGGCTTATTGTCAGCCATCTTCTGCAACATGGTCAGAACACGCTTGGTACTCGCACTTCGCAATGAATCCGTTACATGACTATCTTGCAGAATCTCACGCGAAACATTCAGCGGTAAGTCATTGCTATCTATCAGACCGCGAACAAAGCGCAGATACACCGGCAGGAACTGCTCCGCCTCATCCATAATAAATACACGTTGAACGTACAGTTTAATGCCTCGTGGTTTCTCACGATTCCATAGGTCAAACGGTGCCTTCTTGGGAATGTAGAGTAATGAGGTGTACTCAAGCTTACCCTCAACGCGGTTATGTGCCCAGGTCATGGCATCGCCGAAGTCGTGCGAGATATGCTTGTAAAATTCCTGATACTCTTCATCAGTCACATCACTCTTAGAACGTGTCCATAGTGCTGTGGCTTTATTGATGGCCTCGAATTCAGGCTCTGCAGGCGCCTCAACTTCTTTTACATTACCTTCGTCGTCATACTCAGGCATTATTTGCTTTTCCATTTCAACAGGTAAGCTAATGTGATCAGAGTACTTGCTGATAATTGAGCGTAATCGATAGGTCTCCAGGAATTCTTTCTCATCTTCTTTCAAGTGCAAGATGATGTCTGTACCTCGGGCATCACGAGAAGTATCCTCAAGTGTATATTCACCTTCACCTGCTGATTCCCATTTAACTGCTGCATCAGCCTCTGCACCAGCAGCACGGCTCACGACAGTGACTTTATCTGCGACGATAAATGAAGAATAGAAACCGACACCAAACTGACCGATTAATGCTGAATCCTTCTTCTGATCACCGCTCAAATTCTTTAAAAACTCAGCTGTACCTGAGCGTGCAATGGTACCGAGATTGCTTACGATCTCATCACGCGTCATACCAATACCGTTGTCTGAGATCGTGATCGTACCTGCGTCTTTATCTGTCGTAACACGAATTTTAAGCAGGTTATCATCGCCGTATAAGCTGTCGTCGTCTAATGCTTTAAAGCGCAACTTATCGGCTGCATCTGCGGCGTTTGAGATGAGTTCGCGCAAGAAAATCTCTTTGTTTGAGTAAAGAGAGTGGACCATAAGATGAAGTAACTGTTTTACTTCAGTCTGAAAAACATGGGTTTCTGTACCCCTTGTTTCGCTCATTGATTGTGCTCCTGAATATGGTTATTAGAATATCCCCACATTTATGGGGATAAGTGATGCAGTTTCAATAGTTTGAAATAGGAGAAATGTTTATTGATTAAACTTTTGTCGACCTGTGAAGGAATGTGCCAGAGTACTGCCATCAACATACTCCAACTCTCCACCTAAAGGTACACCATGGGCGATCCGAGTCACCTCTAGCGTCTGGTCGCGACATAAATCTGAAATATAGTGCGCCGTCGCCTCACCCTCCACTGTCGGGTTAGTGGCAAGGATCAACTCATCAAAACATGCGTCCTGAATTCGCTGTGCAAGACTGTCCAAGCCAAGTTCTTCAGGACCAATGCCATCCAGTGGTGACAGATGGCCCATAAGCACGAAATACATACCGCGGTATGAGGCAGATGACTCAATGGCTAAGACATCGGCTGGACTCTCGACAATACAAATCTGACGATGGTTACGGCCCCTGTTGCTGCATATATGACAAGTATCATGCTCAGTGAAGTTACGACAGTGTTGGCAGTTTTTAATGTCCTGCATCGCCCTTACAAGGGTTTCACCGAGTACAGAACCATGTGCACGGTTGCGTTCGAGCAGCTGGTAGGTCATTCTCTGGGCGCTTTTAGGCCCGACACCGGCTAGGCAACCGAACGCCTTAATCAAATCGTCAATGAGGTTTGTATTATCTGACATATTAAAAAGGCAATTTGAAGCCTGGTGGCAAGTTTAAGCCTGAGGTCATGTCAGCCATATTACTTTTATTGGTTTGCTCGATTTTGCGTACTGCATCATTCACTGCCGCGGCAATCAAGTCCTCTAACATTTCTTTATCATCACCCATCAGTGATGGGTCAATATTTACGCGACGAACATCATGACGTCCGGTCATGGTGACCTTTACTAATCCTGCACCTGACTCGCCAGTTACTTCCATATTGGCAAGTTCTTCTTGTGCTTTCTGCATTTTTGACTGCATCTCCTGCGCTTGTTTCATCAGGTTGCCTAGTCCGCCTTTCATGATAACTCCTGTGTGTTCATTAATCTTCTATGGGTGATATAGGTTTTATGGATTCAAGATCCAAGTTCGCAGCAAACTTTTTCTGTAAACCAACAATCATAGGATCAGATTGTAAGTTCTGAGTCGCTGCTTCTAATTGTTCAGATCGTAGTCTTTGTATACGTTGTCCTGGCGTTTCCGAGGTTGGATGCTGAGGTTCAATTTTAACGCTGAATTCAAAGTCAAAATAGTCATGTAAATCGACTGATATTTGATTAATTTGCTCAGCCGAGATCATCTCCCACAAGCGTGACTCACAATTCAGCATTAATGTATTATTCGCAGTATCTGCCACTTGACTAGCCAGCAGTATTTGCTCTGATAATCCTGTTGATTCGAGTTGTTTAACGACCTGGTACCAATTAGCCGGCGTTATATCTACGACTGTTTGAATGTTATCCAATGATGCTTTCTCGTCATTCATTGGAGTATTTATCGGCTCATCAACCGGCGCATAAACCGGATCGTCAGCCAAGTACTGTGGCTGTGGTTTCACATCGGTAATAACTGGTTCAGGTTCAGCAATAACTGTCGCCTGAACAGGTTCAGAGTTTCCTACAAGCGCCTGTGTATCGGCATCCTCAGCTGCGAACATGTCAGGAGCAAGCTCCGATTCATTGTTTTCTTGAACAGGAGTTCTCGGACGTAAGATGGCATCACCTGACCAGTCACTCACCGCAGAAGTCGTCTCAACTGGCTGTGACTGTTTGGGCTCAGGCTTGGGTGGCTCAGACTCCACAGGCTTAGTAGCTTCAGAGACATTAGACTCTGATGCGATAATCCTATCCTGAACTGATGTTATCTCTGAGCTATCAGGCTGGCTCGCCTTGTGAGACGAGCTAAGGGGCTTTTTTTCAGCAACGGACCCTCCCTGAGTCGCTTGCGGAGAATGACCATCTGTGGCGCTGAAACTGTGCATCCGTAACAAGCACATCTCCACCCCTATTCTTTGCGATGGTGCGAGATACAGATCACGTTTCGCTATGAGCGCGATCTGGTAATACAGTTGCACATCTGCTGCATCAACCTGAGTCGCAAAGTCACGCATAGCCTGATCTGAAAAGTGACTCACTTGGGCATTGGATACTTCCTGGAGCAGTGCTATCTGATGCATGGCTAAAATAATTTGGTCGAGCACCTCAAGATAATTCGGTGCATATTCATCCATTGCGTCAAGTAGTATGATGATGGCAGGCATATCGCCATTGAAAAGTAACGTTAGTAGTTGCTCTATGTGATCGTGGTCGATGGTGCCGAGCATCTGTTTTACATCGTCGGCAATCACCTTACCCTGTCCGTAGGCAATCGCCTGATCCAGCAAACTAAGGCCATCCCTCATCGAACCTTTTGCTGAGGTCGCAAGAGCCTGAATTGCCTGGGGTTCAAAATCAATGGATTCTGTTTGCAGAATATGGTCCATATGATCGGAAATCTCTTTGGTGGTCATATTCTTCAGGTGAAACTGCAGACAACGTGATAGGACGGTCGCTGGTAGCATCTGCGGATCGGTCGTCGCTAATAAGAAAATTACATGGGGTGGTGGCTCTTCTAATGTTTTCAGTAAGGCGTTAAAACTGTGCTTAGACAGCATGTGCACCTCGTCGATGAGGTATATTTTATAGCGCCCTCGACTGGGTCGGTATTGCACATTCTCGAGCAACTCACGAGTGTCATCGATTTTTGTTTTCGAAGCAGCATCAACCTCAATCAGATCAACAAAGCGCCCCTCATCGATTTCCACACAGGTGGCACACTCTCCACAGGGGTTATTAGTGACTCCAGTCTCGCAATTGAGACAACGCGCCATAATACGCGCTACAGTGGTCTTGCCAACCCCTCGAGTACCGGTAAAAAGATAGGCGTGATGAATACGCTCGAGCTCAAGTGCTGTCGACAATGTTTTGACGACATGACTTTGACCGACCATTTGACTGAAATTTATGGGGCGCCACTTACGCGCTAAAACCTGATAACTCATGAATGTAATAGTGTCATTTATCGTTTTTTTCTATCATACCGTGATAGACCACATTTCTGTACCAGATTTTACGATTAGATAGGACTATCTGCCTGTAAAAGTGACACTAGGCAGCCTTGTTTGATTTTTGCTGTTGTTTGAACAGTATGCTGTACCAGAGAATGATGAACAACATAAGGATAATGACTGGAATAGTGATCAAAACCAAATTTGACCAGCCACGACTAAATAAAATCAGTCCAGCTGATAACGAAGCCACCGCCTGAATCGCAAATATACTAAAATCATTGACCGCCTGAACCTTAAATCGCTCATGAGGTTGGTATGACTCAGGCAGTAATAAGGTGCCACTTAAGAACAGGAAGTTCCAGCCAATGCCCAACAGAACCATCGCTCCCCAGTAGTGCATTACAGATCCACCAACTAGAGAAATAATCACCACTGCGACATACATCCCAGTACCCACAAGCATTAGTTTGCGGATCCCGAGCCACTTGACCAGGTATGCTGAGAAGAGAGACGGCACATACATCGCCAGTACATGGCTTTGTACCACCCACTTGATACTCTCCATGGCGTAGTCATGGTCTGAGTGCATGCTGAGCGGTGAAGCGGTCATCAGATAGCTCATCACTGAGTAGGCGATCGTCCCAGAGCATATGGCAATGATAAAGGTGGGGTTTTTGGCAATTTCAAGTAATGATCGTTGTGTCTTGGACTCTTCGACATGCTTTACGTCCATACTATTGAGTGTTGCGATAATGGCCATTGCTACTATGTAGCAGCCTGAAAGGATGAGAAATGAACCCGCAAAGCCACTGGGTGAATCAATCAAATCTCGGCCAAATACTGCCACTTCAGGACCTATCATGGCAGAAAATAAACCACCCACCATTAGCGTGGACAAGGCTTTGGGTGCCTGCTCTGGATTATCGAGGCTCTCAAGTGCTGCAAAGCGTAATTGAGCAACAAAAGCAGCACTATTGCCGATCAAAAAGCAGCCTGCGAGTAAAGCATAAAAATTCTGACTAGTTGCCGAGTAACTGGCAATCAATGAACCGCAGGCACCAAGACCGAGTCCGACAATACTGCCTTTGCGTCGTCCGATTGTTTTCAGTAACCATGAAGCTGGAATCACCGCAATGGCAGTTCCGATAATCAGTAAGGTCAGAGGTAAGGTGGCCAACTCTGCTGTAGGGGCAATATCAATTGCCAGAATACCTGCCGCAATCACAACCGCTGGAGTTGCTGACATCGCCAGTGGTTGAGCCATGAATAATCGCCAGATATTGTCAGTGAGTTGCATGCGCTGCTTTACGAACCAGGAAGCCAGTAGGAGGATTAGGAGCGTAAATATCAGGGTGTTTGGCAGCATAGTTTAGATCTGAGTGATGGAGGCAACCTCCCAAGCCACATCCCGGCACATGAGTCAGCTGCTACCGTTGCTTCCTTCCGGACCTGGCGGGGTTTACAACCTATCATTGCGAGAGAACCTAGAAGGTCACCACAAGCTCTGTCATCAGAGGTCGTGGATTATGTCCCATTCCATAGGCATGCGCAAGCGTTAAACAGCAAATATCAGCACTATTATGAGTACTCAAATTTACAAGCATGTTTGTGTATAGGTTTTCCCTATATTGGGAATCGCTACAATCAATTGTACAGATTTTATGCAGCGCACTAGTATATGATGGTCAAACAAATGACTGAACAAATAACAATACGCCGGTGAGAGGCGTTCTATTGTCTGCTCTCCGGTTATTTACTATCCAGATTGATGGAGAGACCAATGAAAAAGACTCAACGCGTCCTTGTGACTACCCTATCTGCACTGCTGCCCATTATGGCATCGACCAGTGTTATCAGTGATGAGATGGGCAAACCCAAAGGTGCTGAGGGAGCTGGTGGGACAACTGCAATGACGGCTAAACCCAATAGCTTCTGGTGGCCAGATCAACTCGATTTATCCGCATTACGCGATCATGATAATCGTTCCAATCCGCTCGGACATCATTTCGATTATGCCAAGGCATTTGAATCACTTGATGTTGATGCCTTAAAAAGTGACATGAAAGAGCTGCTTACTAACTCGCAAGACTGGTGGCCTGCTGACTGGGGTAATTATGGTCCATTCTTTATCAGATTGGCGTGGCATAGTGCCGGTACCTATCGAACTCTGGATGGTCGCGGTGGCTCCGATGGTGGACAAATGCGTTTCGATCCACTTAATAGCTGGCCAGACAATGGTAATCTCGATAAAGCAAAACGCTTACTGTGGCCTCTGAAGCAAAAATATGGCTCAGCAGTATCTTGGGCTGATCTCATGATCCTTGCCGGAACATATGGTATGGAAGAAATGGGATTCCCAACCTATGGCTTTGCTTTCGGACGTGCCGATGATTGGGAGCCAGATGTTGTTTACTGGGGTCCGGAATTAGAGATGCTCGCCAGTGATCGTGAAGATCGAGATGGTAAGTTACAGCGACCACTGGGTGCTACGCACATGGGCTTGATTTATGTCAATCCAGAGGGCCCCACAGGTAAACCTGATCCAGCAGCCTCGGCTAAGAACATCCGTGTCGCATTCGGTCGCATGGCCATGAATGATGAAGAGACTGTGGCACTGATTGCCGGTGGTCACACCTTCGGCAAGATGCACGGTGCTCACAAGGCATCCAAGTGTGTCGGTGTTGAGCCTGGTGGCTCAGAAACAACTGAGCAAGGGCTCGGTTGGCGCAATAAGTGCGGCAAGGGCCACTCTGAAGACACTGTCACCAGTGGACTCGAAGGCGCATGGACCCAACAGCCTACTAAGTGGACTAATCTATATCTGACCAATCTGTTGAGATTCGATTGGGAGCTTACCGCGAGTCCGGGTGGCGCCAAGCAGTGGGTTCCGACCGAAAAGTCACTACATAAATCAGTGCCTGATGCCCATGTGAAGGGTAAATTTAATCCGCCAGTCATGACTACTGCCGATTTGGCACTCAAGTATGACCCTGAGTACAAGAAAATCTCTGAGCGATTCCTGGCCAATCCTGATGAGTTCACTCTGGCCTTTGGTAAAGCTTGGTACAAGTTAACTCACAGAGACATGGGGCCACGAGCGCGCTACTTAGGTAATGATGTGCCAAGCGAGGTACTCATCTGGCAAGACCCAGTTCCTGCTGTCGATCATAAGCTGATCAGTGCTGAGGATGCAGAAAAGCTTAAATCGCAAATCTTAAAATCGGGTCTATCAGTCTCCGAGTTGATGCGCACAGCTTGGGCTTCAGCTTCATCTTTCCGTGGTTCAGACATGCGCGGCGGTGCAAACGGTGCCAGACTACGCCTTGCGCCACAGAAAGACTGGGATGTAAACAATCCTGCTGAAGTCGCTAAGGTGTTAGAGCAGTTAGAAGCGATACAATCTAAGTTCAACAAGTCACTGCGCAATGGCAAGAAAGTGTCACTGGCCGATACCATCATTCTGGCGGGCGACGCGGCAATTGAAAAAGCCGCTGAAGACGCAGGAATGCAGACAAGCGTCCCTTTCATGCCAGGTCGAATGGACACAACTCAAGCAATGACTGATGTCAGTTCGTTTAACTTACTAGAGCCCAAAGCCGATGCATTCAGAAACTATTTCAATGCTGAGGAAAGCTACAAGTCACCGACTGAGATGTTGGTTGACCGTGCGGATCAGCTTAATTTGACTGTACCGGAGATGACCGTGCTGATTGGTGGAATGCGCGCGCTAGGGGCAAATCACAGTGATAGTTCGCATGGTGTATTCACCGACCGTCCAGGCACGCTGACGAATGACTTTTTCGTTAACCTACTGGATATGTCTACCATGTGGCGAAACGCCGGTGACGGTGTTTACGAGGGCGTTAATCGTAGTTCAGGAGAAGTAGTCTACACAGCCACACCCGTGGATCTGATATTTGGTTCTAACTCAGAACTCCGTGCTATCGCGGAAGCCTATGCATACAATGATTCAAAACAACTATTTGTTGATGATTTTGTGGCAGCATGGACTAAAGTGAAACAAGCTGATCGCTTCTAGTTTTAAGTTAAGCTAAGCGAATATGAAAGAGCCAACAATGTTGGCTCTTTTTTTTATCTTTGAAAAGTATTTTTTACTGCTGAGAAGGTCATTCCTAAGGTGTATTCCTGAATAAATCAAAGTACACTTAACCGTAGTAATTTTTCATAAGATTTCGTATTAATTAATGTACTCAAAAGCGCTCATAGGTCTTCTCATCGGTCGAGTTGCCACAACGGTCATCGCCTCAACGATGATCGTCGGTATAGGATGGCACTTGTATGAGGCCACAGGAAATGCCTTTGATCTGGCGCTGATTGGTCTGTTTCAGATCATTCCGATATTTCTATTTACGTTACCTGCCGGTTGGGTAGCTGATCACTTCTCCCGTCGAGCGATTCTCTTAATCACCTCAAGTTTGCAGATAATTATTTTGGTTGTTATTGCTTTATTGATGAATCAGGAAACTCTCAACAAGTGGTACCTCTACTCTGCCCTAGTCATTCTAGCGATTGGTCGGGCATTTTTTGCCCCAGCAATTCAATCCGCCTTACCCAATATCGTAAAAGCAGAGGATCTCAGTAAAGCCGTTGCATTGGTGAGTTCTCTATGGAATATGGCACTGACGTTAGGGCCATTCATCGCTGGATTTTTAATCGCCTGGTTCGATAAAGATTTTTATTGGCTGCTTCTGATATTTGGTTTGTTCAATATCTTAGGATTCAGTCTATTACCAGAATTCAAAGCCCGGGAAGGTAAGAAGAGTATTAATCTGTCAGACTTACTAGGCGGTGTAGCATATTTGAAGCGATCGCCTGAAGTATTAGGCAGTATGGTGGTTGATTTATTTATCGTGTTATTGGGTAGTGTCATGGCAATCCTGCCTGTGTTCGTCAAAGATGTGCTAAATGCCGGACCTGAAGTACTCGGACTTCTGCGTGCAATGCCAGCAGTCGGTGCAACGCTTGTGGGTATTGCATTGACACGGAGAAAACAGCCGATTCAACAAAATGGTAGAGCATTATTTATCGCCCTGTTCATTTTCTCCTGCTCAATAGTCGTATTTGCTACGGTTCATGTCGTGTGGGTGGCTGCGCTAGCCCTGTTTATCTATGGTGCATCGGACATGATCAGCGTGGTGCTACGCTCTTCAATTGTCCAGATTTGTACCCCTGACCGCCTACGAGGTCGGGTTAGTTCTCTAAATACTCTGTTTATTTCGTCATCTAATGAATTGGGCGATTTTCGCTCGGGTTCTGCCGCAGCATTGTTAGGTCCGGTTACTGGCGCACTTGTAGGCGGAATAATGGCATTCGCTGTGGTTGGTATTTCAATGGTGGTATTTAAGCCGCTACGGCAACTAGGAGAGCTGAAAGCCTATGAGGATGATCAACCAGAAGCAGAAACAAGCGCCTCAAAGTAATTCACTATCTCATCAGTGGTAATTTGTTCATGCGCATGGCCAATCTGTACTTCAGCAATCAAATCTGTGCTGTTCGGGTAATAGGTGATGTCACGAAAAAGAGTTAATGCAGTTTGTTCAGTTAATTTTTTAACTTTATGATTTAGCTGATCTTTATCGCCTTTTAAAAATACCAAAAAGCCATTGGTGTGAGGCTCCAGGATCCTTAGCGCTGACAGATTTGATAATGCCTTTGCAACCTCTTTCGCACGCTCAACTAGGGCGTTTATTTTCGGGCGTTTGTTATCAAGACCATCAAGTGCAGAAATAATCTGCGGAAAGCTGGTGAAGTGATCACCAGCGAAGCGTGTTCGCCAAAGTTTGCAGTGCTCAATAAAGTTATGTTCTCCGGCGAGGATTGCACCGCCAATGCCGCCTAAACCTTTATAGAAAGATACATAAACAGAGTCAAATAATGCCGCGATTTGTGCTTCTGACTTATCGTAGTAATGCGTAGATTCCCACAACCTTGCGCCATCCATGTGGCAATGTATGCCCTTAGATTGGCAGTAATCTGATATTGCGTGTAATTCTTGCCAAGCCGGCAATCGAAATCCGGCCCTACGTAAGGGTAATTCGACAATTGCAGTAGCAATGTTGGTGTTAAACGCTGCAAGGTCATGTGCCGTATATGGTGCAGTATTTGAACCCACCGGATGGGCCTGCAAATGCAGTAGGTAATCAAAGGCCTCTTGCTCATCCCACGCGATATGCGACAAAGGATGCAAAGCTATCTGGTTGTTCCCTCTTAGTTGCTCGGATACTTTCAACGCTACAAACTGGGCTGTCATTCCCTTGGGGAAGAATAACGCCGCGGGCTTGCCCAGAATCTCGGCCGTGCGCGACTCAAGTAATTGCAGTGCCTCGCCTTGATTGTATGAATCTAATGCAAACTGTGAATAAGCAGAGCCCTGCAACTGATCTAGCCAATCGCTCACACTTCGCTCTGGCATGCCGAGATAACGCATAATACTTTAGTAGATTTTACCTCTGGCGCGTGCCGCTATCGGCTCAACTCGCGCAGGCGTCACAGCACCATTTGCCAAGGACTCTGTGGCCTTAGCCAGAAGCAGTGTCGACTGATATAAGGAATTTATATTAATCACTGCGATATCGTCATTGGGCTTATGGTAGTGATCGATCTTATCAATTTCAGTAGAGCTAAATGAATGGGCAGGAACACCTAATCGCGCCAAGCTGGCATTGTCAGAGCGATAAAACAAATTAAATTTAGCATAGGGGTCAGCTTCAATATGCTGCGCTTCATCGAGCGACTGATTCATTAAGTCGCGCAAGTCTGAACGATCCGAGCCTGTCATCCATATCTTACCTGCGCCGAAGGCCGACTCAGTTCCCACCATCTCCATATTAATCATGGCTACCACAGTATCGGCATCAATCGTGCGTGTGTAGTATTCTGAGCCTAGGATCCCCTCTTCTTCGGCACCAAAACCAATAAACAACAGTGTCCGCTCTGGTTGCGCCTTAGTTGCATAATATTGCGCTAATCCAAGCACAGCGGTAACCCCTGAGGCATTATCATCGGCGCCATTGTAGATATCATCTCCTAATGCGCCCAAATGATCATAATGAGCGGAGAAAATAATTTGTTCATTAGATTTTCCGGGGATTACACCAATCACATTACTGACAATAGTACTGGAGATATTCATTGTGATACTCCCGCTCATAGATTTAACATCAGTGATATCAGTCAGAACAGCGATTAAGGCACCATCTGCTTTGACATCCAGCATTGGCCGACCGCTTTTCATGAAGTTTTGATAGCGGCTAAACATTTGCTTATGGGTTGGATGAACAAGGATCAGGTGATTTCCACCGGCACTGTTCGCAGAGGATATCGCAGCTCTGAAATCATCACCAAGACCAACGGTGGTGATTTTAGTGTCTGTTTGATCACTGATAGTGAGCGATTCATTTTTCGTGAACCCAAGTAAATCATCCGCTGTAAATGATGTCTCATTAAGTTTTAGAGAAACATCCTCAGACTTGAGTAAGTGGAGTTTAAATGTCTGTTTATAGTCGGGATATTGTTCTGGAGCCTTTAAGCCTATGCCCTTAAATCGTTGCGCTATATAATCAGCAGCGATAGCAATTTCGGGCGAAAAATTACCCCGTCCCTTCATCGCATCACTCGCTAAGTAATTAATATCAGATTCGATTTGTTCAATAGAGATGGGCCTAGTGTAAACCGTGGTGACTGACGTCAGACACAAGATGAACAGCACAACAGAAGTGATTTGATTTTTCATTAACTCTTCCCGATTAAAAAATTTTTTCTAAGTATATAGATATAGCAAGGCAAAGCACGAGTAAGTTGTTAGTAAGTGTGTTCACTCAGCACCGGGTAGACCTCGAGAAACTTGCGAATGAAATGCCCTGATATTTTCTGGTTATTCCTGAATCACTTGCATAGCTAACATTGCCAGAGGTGTTACAAAGGCAGCAGCCTGTTGGGCTCGAGCACTCGATGCATTACCTTGTTGCGCGCGTTTAGCAACGCCCTGTG
>CAXRAF010000143.1:0-8628 GCA_964228485.1 Alteromonadales bacterium
GGATCTCCTATCTGTTTGGCTGCGGGCCGGTCTTGTAGTACAAACGTTGTCTTGGGCTCGCCTTCTCCTGGACTGAATGTTACATAGGGACCGGAAAATAAGGTATCTAACCCCTCCACTTTGGCCGCACTCAACCGCGGCGCGACGAGCCAAAACTTCGAGGTCGCACCAACCAGAGGGGCAAATTCCTCATTCAGCTCAAAATGCGCGACCACCTTGTCACTATCTGATTGATATTCCAATCGCCGCAATAAACCGGCAGCCATCCCTTTGTAGCGTACTGTGGTGGTATTGGGCTGGAAGCTCTTGGCATCGGGGACTTCAATGGCAATCTTAAGTGGGTTCTCAGACGTCATTGGATTGTCGAGTAATCTGAACTCGTGCCCGTCATCGACCACCTCCGCCTCGGGATCGGCGGTTTCGAATTCAATGCCACCACGCAAAATATTCAGTATTGAGGTTGTGCGGATCTGCACGCCACCAAGCCCAGCAGCAACGTTTAGTCCACTGGCATTCCAGAATCGACTGGTTGCGTTAATTAGATTGGCATACTCTGGACGAATGTGGGCGTGAAAACTGACACCCTCGGTCAGATCGTTGATATAAACATTGGCTACTCGGCCGACTTCAACGCCCTTGTAGAGTATCGGAGTATCTAACGAAATCGAGCCTATGGTGTTGGCACGCAAGACCAAATGCAAACCAGGATCCATAAAGTCTGGTGGTGGTGGACCATCCAGAGCGACATAATCACGTGCGGATAGATCAGAATCACCCGTTTTCAAGGTAATGTAATTACCCGAAATGAGGGTCTCAAGATTGGAGATATTGCGCAGGGACAAATCTGGCTTAACGAGCCAGAACTGAGTATCTTGCACCAGCAGATCCTCAGCACCAGGGTCGATAATGACCTTGGCGATGACCCCTGAATCCTCATTCGATGAGATATCAATTGAATCTAGATGACCGACATTGATACCGTGAAACTTAACCTTGGTAATACCCGATTTCAAATCATAGCCGGAAGGAAAAGCAATTTTAATAGTCACACCAACACCGGCATCGTCATAGTTTTCATGCAGGGTAAATAGTGTACCGGTGTCTATGGTCGGTGCTTCAGCATCGGGTGTATATAACGAAATACCACCGGCAAGGATGGCTGATAAAGATTCTGTTTTCACCTCAAAACCAGACAAAGAGCCCTTAACGCTAACGCCCCCAGAATTCCAAAACACCGTCGATTGATTCACCAGGCTACTATACTCGGGCTCTATTAACGCACTCAAGCGCACGGAGCGTGAGTCTTCAGCTAATTCATAAGCACGTACTTCACCAATAGGTATTTGCCGGTAGTAGAGTTTACTCCCTTCATTGATTGAACCAAGATTTTCTGCGGTCAGGGTTAGGCGCAATCCTGGATGATCTTCCGCGATGGCCGGTGCTGAACTCAATGCCATAAATGCCCGTTTGGCGTCGCCGGTCTTACCTGGCCTGAAGGCAATATAGTCACCACTTAATACTGTATCTAATCCAGAAACACCGGCGAGGGAAATCTGTGCCCGAACGACCCAGAATTTGGTATCAGAAGTCAGAAATTCAGATAATTCCGGATCGATCTCGGCATGAATCGTGACATATTCTAAATCCTCGGCAAATTCTATCCGCATGACCTTACCGGCGTTGATACCACGATACTTAATCAAAGTCTTACCAGGCACAATACCTTGCGCAGAGGTCATCTGAATGGTGATGGGTATGTTGGATTCCATGTTGATTTTGACTAGCAGCCAAATAGAAATCAAAACCGCCAATATTGGCAGGAACCATATTGGTGACAGGCTAATCTCTAGATCTTTGCGGGCTTTCAATAAGGGTTTTGAATCACTCATCTTTATCTTCCAAACGGTCCCAAATTAGTCGGGTATCAAAGCTGTGAGCCGCAAACATAGTGGTGATGACCATCAGGCAAAATGCCGTAGTGCCTAACCCCGGAATCACCGAGGCGATATCACCAATATCAACCAAAGCCACTAGCAATGATACTACGAATACATCAAGCATTGACCACTTTCCAAAAAAATCGACCACACGAAATATTTTTGTGCGCGAACGAAAACCATAATTCATGCCTGCATGTAAAGAAATCATCAGAAAATATAAACCGAGGATCTTCAGCACTGGCACCATGATACTGGCTACAAATACAATAATTCCAATGGGGAACAGTTCGGCCTGAAATAATTTGATCACGCCCGATAAAATAGTATCAGGCTCACCATTGCCAAATGAGGTAATGGTCATCATCGGCAGCAGATTTGCCGGGATCAGTAACAAGGTAGCAGTAATGGTTAACGCCCAGCAGCGATTGATAGAATCAGGAACTCTTGAGTGCAGAGGCGCATCACAAATCCGGCATATCTTATTATCTTCTGGATTGACTCGGGTGCAGACATGACAACCAATTAGTCCTGCAGCACGGGCCGAGATTACCTGTGATTTGTTATCATTTAGCATGCTGTAATGCTCTCCAAAACAGGTTTCTGGATACGGTGGTGGTTACCAACAGGCTACAAAACATCATCACACAAAAACTGACTAAACCCGTCCCGACAATGACACTAAAGTCATCTAATAACTTCACCAATGCCACAATAATCCCGATGACATAAACCTCTGGCATCACCCAACGGATCAACCATTCAAACAGGCGTAGCATGGGGATGAGATATTGCGGCAACTGTTGCATGTAAAGATGCACTGATACCCAAAAGCCTAGCGCCAATATCAATATCGGAAATACGATGGCAAATAGCAACAAAGCAACTGCAGGAATCCAGAAACTGGCGTTTAGTAGTGGTATGACGGTTTCAATGATCGATGTGTCATTGGCAAGCCCCAGAGCCCCCATCTCCATGAGGGGTAAAAAGTAGGCAGGATAAATTAATAACAACCCGCTGAGACTCACTATCAGTGTCGTGAGAATGGGATCTTTGCGTCCCACATGTAATAGCGCATTACAGCGGGGACAGTGGGCATGTTGTCTGGGCTCGAGTGAGATGCGCTCAACCAACAAGTCACATTCGTGACAGGCCATGAGTGAGTCGAGTGATTTACTGTCCATGGCGATGATGGCTAGTTAGGATTATTTCCCTGATCTGCTGGCTCATTCATAATACCAATTTCTGAACCAACGACTTCTTCACCTTGGACGATGATAATCTCAACCCGACGATTATAGGCTCGATTATCACGTGTATTATTTTCTTTCACAGGAATATTTGCTCCGTGCCCGACGATTCTTAAGCGCTCAACATCGATTATATCATCAACCAGTAGTTCTCTCGCCACGGCTGCTGCACGAGCACTGGATAATTCCCAATTCGACGGATAACGACGGGTTCTGATTGGTCGATTATCCGTGTGTCCTGCAACGGTAATTCGACCTTCCGTGCTCTTTAGTAGCTCTTTGATTTTCCTCAACACGGGTCTGAAGCTTTGCTGCACATCCGCCTCACCGGACTGAAACGACCCCTGCTCACGTATTCGGAATACTAAAAATTTACCCTGTGCTACCAACTCGATTTGACCCGATTCAAGTTCTTCCTGCATCTCTCTGGCAGCCTGGAGTGCCAGTTTTATGGTCGCTTCGGTCGGCTCATTACTCTCCGAGGTGGTATCGACCATGCTACTCTCGAATTGATTATCCTCAAGCTGCTCACTATCAGTTTCCTCGTCATCGATGCCTTTACCATCGGTAAAGTCGAGCGTCTGACGATCAGTATCGATGGTTTGCTGCTGCACCACATTAATAAGGGTTGGTGATGGTCTACCGGGTGAGAATTCTCTGGCGATAACACTGGTGCCTTTCGGAATATCCTTGGCATCTACCTGATTTTGCACACCGAAGGCATCTTTCATTGAACCTGCGACCTGCTTGTATTTGCGTACGTCTAATTCGGAGAAAGCCAGTAGCAGCACGAAGAAACACATCAACAGCGCCATTAAATCGGCAAAGGTAGAGAAGTATGCAGGTAGTCCTTCAGGGGGACATTTCTTTTCTTCTAAATCGTCGCTCACGTGAGACCTTACTCTTCACCAGCCGGGCGTTTATTTCCCTCGATATATCCCATCAGAGCTTGCTCGATAACACGTGGATTCTGCCCAGCCTGAATGGATAACAAACCATCAATAATCAGTCGGTTAGTTACACCCTCTTCCTCATCACGCAACATACATTTGTCTGCCACAGGTAAAGCAAACATATTGGCGATTATGGCACCATAAAGCGTTGTTAAGAGTGCCACCGACATGGCCGGACCAATGGCTTTCGGGTCATCCATGTTCGAGAGCATGGCAACCAGACCAATGAGGGTTCCAATCATCCCCATCGCGGGTGCGACATCACCCAGTGATTTGAATATTCCTGCGCCGGTCTGATGGCGCTCACTGGCCATTTTAACTTCCTTGGTGAGGATTTGCTTTACCACTTCACCGTCGTGGCCATCCACTAATAGATTAATGCCTTTGTTCATGAAGGCGTTGGGAATTTCAGCACTCTCGAGAGACAACAACCCGCCTTTACGAGCTGCATCTGCCAACTCAACAATTTTAGCGATTAATTCTTGTGGCTCTTCACCCTTAAAGTTCAGACTCTTCATACCAGAGCTGAAGGCAGCCAAAAACTGACCCATTCCGTATTTAGAAAGTACAACGAAGTGGCTACCAACGAGTACAATCAAGATCGAGGGGGTATCAACAAACATACCCAATCCACCACCGATCATCATGGCCATTGCTACCATAGCAAAGGCGCCGATCATACCGATAAGAGTCGCTAAATCCACAAATCACTCCTCAGTTAATTCGCTAAATAATCCTTGATTTATAACTAGTAGTATATCCTATTTTAAAGCAAACGCTATTTCGAGTGCTGATCACCAACTAACCCTAGATAAATGTGCTGAAATCGGGGAAAATGCACCTTAATAATCATAACGAGTTACTTGAAAGCAAATGGCCAAATCGAGCGAATCCGTGACAGACAATTTCGAACAACAACTCGACGAACTAGAAAAAATCGTCAGTCGAATGGAAGAAGGTGAATTAACCCTCGAAAATTCAATCAAAGAGTTCGAGCAGGGAATGAAATTGGCAGGCCAATGCCAAAAAACACTGCAAGAAGCGGAAATGCGGGTCAAAATACTCATGTCTGATATTGAGAATGGTGACAATTTGCAGGACTTTAATCCTGATGCAGACGGCACAGCAGCCAACTAATCACTCTCTTATCCCAAACCGCCTGTGAACTTATCAACACAAATTGAATCCTGTCGTCGCCGTCTAGATGCCTTATTGGATCAGTGGCTACCTAGCGAAGACACAGAGCCAACCAAATTGCATCGGGCAATGCGTTATGCCAGTCTCAATGCCGGTAAGCGATTGCGTCCATTAATTGTCTATTTGGTGGGCGATGCGCTCGGAGCTGACAAGACCGATCTCGATGCCTCAGCATTGGCCGTTGAATGTATCCATGTTTACTCACTCATTCATGATGATTTACCCGCCATGGATGATGATGATCTACGCCGTGGAAAAGCAACCACACATATCGCCTTTGATGAGGCCACTGCAATTCTGGCCGGTGATGCATTACAGACCATTGGCTTTAATATTTTATGTCACCATCCATTATCTCCAGATGTGGAATCTGAACGTATAAGGCTGTTAACAATACTAACGGATGCTAGTGGCTCGGTTGGAATGGGCGGTGGTCAGATGATTGACTTAATTGCCACTGATTCCAAGTTGTCCATTGAGCAATTAGAGGCCATGCACCGCATGAAGACAGGCGCCCTGATTAGCGCCTGTGTTAAAATGGCCGTCGCAACAAGTCAGATCAATGAGGCAGAAATAATTGCAGCTTTTGACCGCTTTGCTGATCGGATCGGACTGGCATTCCAAGTAAAAGACGACATTCTGGATATTGAAGGTGAAACCGAAGTAATCGGTAAACCATCTGGCTCGGATGAGGAACTGAATAAGTCAACATTTCCGGCTCTCATGGGACTGGATGCGGCGAAAGAATACGCCCAACAACTCATTGATGAAGCCCTTTTGAGTTTAGAGCGTATCCCTTACAATACCGAGGCCTTGGAGGCCTTGGCAAAATATATGATAGAAAGACAATATTAATTGTATGAACCAGACGCAATTTCAACTATTAGATAATCTAACAACACCCGATAAACTGCGACTTCTTGAAGTCGAGCAGTTACCTCAGGTAGCGGATGAACTACGTCAGTATCTGATCGAGACCATCAGTCAATGTGGTGGTCATTTTGCCGCTGGCTTGGGAACAGTCGAACTCACAATTGCACTACATTATCTACTCAATACCCCTGAAGACAGGATTGTCTGGGATGTCGGTCATCAAGCCTACCCGCACAAGGTCCTAACTGGGCGCAGAGATCAACTAAGTAGTATTCGCCAGACCGATGGTCTGTGTCCATTCCCTGATCCAAGAGAGAGTCAGTATGATACCTTTGCCGTGGGACATTCCTCGACATCGATAGGTGCTGCACTCGGGATGGCCATTGCAGCCAAGCAGCGTGGTATCGATCGCAAGGTGGTCGCCGTCATTGGTGATGGTGCCCTGTCTGCCGGAATGGCATTCGAGGCCATGAATCACGCCAGCACCTGCGACGTGGATATGCTCGTTATCCTCAATGACAATGAAATGTCGATTTCGGAAAATGTCGGGGCATTGAACAATTACTTCTCACGCATTTTCTCAGGACAAATATATTCAAGTATCAAAGATGGCGGTAAAAAGGTATTGAAACGTATGCCCGGAGCCAGTGACTTTGCCCACAAGGTTGAGGAGCACTTAAAAGGTATGGTTGTGCCCGGCACCCTATTCGAGGAGTTGGGTTTTAACTACATCGGACCAGTAGATGGTCATGATTTGGATGCGCTCGTACCAACCATCAGAAACATGTTACAACTCAAGGGTTGTCAACTGCTTCATATTGGCACTACCAAAGGTAAAGGTTATGAACCAGCAGAGAAAGATCCGATTGGTTACCATGGCGTACCAATTTTTGATCCGACTGCATCCAGCTTACCCAAGTCCAAATCATCATCAAAAACATACTCGAATATCTTTGGCGAATGGTTATGTGACATGGCAGAGGTTGAGCCAAGATTAGCGGCCATCACACCGGCTATGCGGGAAGGCTCGGATATGGTCAAATTCTCGAGAACCTATCCTGATCGTTACTATGATGTCGCCATCGCCGAGCAACATGCTGTGACGCTGGCGGGGGGTATGGCCATTGACGGTCTAAAGCCAGTGGTGGCTATATACTCAACTTTTCTCCAACGTGGTTATGATCAGCTCATTCATGATATCTGTCTGCAAAACCTGGATGTAACATTTGCTATTGATCGCGCAGGTATTGTGGGTGGTGATGGTGCGACTCATAACGGCGCCTTCGATTTAAGTTATTTACGCTGCGTGCCCAATATCATTGTTATGACACCGTCTGATGAAAATGAGTGTCGACAGATGCTCTATACCGGATACCATTTCAGTGGCCCAGCCGCGATACGCTACCCGCGAGGTGGTGGAATCGGTGTAGTACCAGATAAGGAAATGACTCAACTGCCAATAGGTAAAGGTCGAGTGGTCAGAGAAGGCAAAAAGGTAGCTGTGCTCAATTTTGGACATTTACTTCCGGACGCATTGGCAGCTGCTGAGCGTCATGATGCAACGGTTGTTGATATGCGCTTCGTAAAGCCGCTAGATACCGATCTGATCGACACCATGTTAGCAAGCCACGCAGCATTGGTGACCGTGGAAGAAAATGCTGTCATGGGTGGTGCTGGTAGTGCAGTTAATGAGTACTTACTTAACTCGGGCCAAGCGAGCCAGATTCGTAATATCGGGATCCCCGACAGATACATTGAACACGGCTCGAGTTTGGTACTGAAAGAACGCATTAATCTGAATGAGCACGGCATCAGTGATGTCATTGCCGCACTCTTAGACTCAATCGACTAATATCGATGTTCCCCCTGTTTCGCCTGATAAAGATGGCTGTTCATCAGCGCAGTCGACCCAGACTACGATTTAATGAAATGAGTGAAGTCAGTTTCTATTGTCGTCCCTGGGATCTTGACCTACAGCTAGAGGTCAATAATGGTCGCGTACTCACTCTGTATGACATTGGTCGAATGGATCTGGCATTTCGATGTGGACTCATCAAGGCGCTCAGAAGAAATCGCTGGGGTTTAGCAGTTGCTGGTGGCTCGAATCGTTTTCGTAAGCGCGTACACTTTCCCAGTAAAATCACCATAAAGACACAGGCCGTTGGTTACGACGAGCGCTGGATCTATATGTCTCAATCCATGTGGGTAAACGGTGAAGCAGCCTCGAATGGTTTGTTTCGAACCTGCGTTACAGAGAAAGGACGTGCAGTAAGTACCGACCGTGTCATTGAAGCGCTTGGGACAGAAGATTGGCAGCCCGAATTACCGGATTGGGTACAAGCCTGGATCGCAGCGGATGAGAAGCGTCCCTGGCCGCCAAATAGTGACTAAACCTTAAGTTTATCGACTGTTTTTAAC
>CAXRAF010000144.1:0-9883 GCA_964228485.1 Alteromonadales bacterium
ACCTTGTCTCGATACGCCTCAGGAACGCCATAAAAGACCGTTTGATTGGTTTGGGTATTACGAACCTGATAATGATCATCACGACTGTATCCGGCTTCAATTTTGACTAACCCACTGAGCAGATAGAACATGTCAGTACCACTACTAGAGTACTCGCCTGCGGCAATTCTTACTGTATCGCCTTTACCGGCTAACTCGACCACATAGGTAATGCTTCGACATGGATTATGAGAGTCCAGACAATCCCCCTTATCGACACCATCGGTGGCAATGAATCGGGTTGGGTGCTCTGTTCCATGGCCATAAACTTGGCTTGAGAGAAACAAACTCGAGACAACAAAAAGGGTATAGCAAAAGATAAGGCGGAGGTGTTGGGTCATGATTAAATCTCACGTGAATTTAGCGGCTATCGTAACATGTTTAGTCACGCGTCTGCTTGGTTTTAGTTCACATCTTGCCCTGATAGTTTAAACGTCAATGCAAAATAAATCCCAGAGGCCATCAAGCTCCGGGTAGCGCTTAAAAATAGCCAAAGCCTTCGGCACAGCATCGTCACTAAAAGCCATGGTTTGAAATGCCTGATTGTGGGCCAGTGTCGGCAATTGCTCCATAAATTCAGGGATGACCGATTGCTGTAAATGTGGGAACTCCGTCGCCATGACCTTTAGAATTTGCCGTGACGTTCTCTGCGGTGAAGTATAACTCTTCATGATTTTGGTAAACATGTGTCCGGAAAGCCGCTGTTTCCAACTGGCCTGCTTGGCATAACACTCCGACAACAAATACTCATCCAACTGAAAGTGCCTCGCCTCATCTAAGAAATGATAGTGATGTAAGTCACGATACAAGGCATCCATCGTGTCAGGGTTTTGTTTTTGCGCACGCTGGTAGTGCTGACAATAACTGACGGTTTTTTCTTCAAAGAAAATTGCCATCCATAACCAAACCAATAACACAGTGGGATGATTGACCACACGATTGATAAACCAGGTCTGTAATTTAGAGGTGTTAAACAATTTAAACTGTCGTTGTCGGTACCACTCAGGTTCTGATTTCTCCAACACGCGCCAAAACATCTCGGTATGTTTTTTCTCTTCATCGATGAAATGATGGATAGCCTCCGTAAAATCTGCATCAAAGTGCCACTTGGTTAGTACTTTAGATAATGTCTTGACCAGAATATTCTCCTCCAGCCACACAAACTGCTCACACACACCCATTGAAAATAACTGATTCAGACGACGTTTTTCGATCGCATTCAGACGTGCATACGCCGGTAAATAGGTTAGCGGCCCAAGTGCCTCCGGACCCCAAAGCAATTCCCGATCGACGCTGCGGTTCCAGTTGATATCCTCAATGTCATAGCCCTTGCTCTCGGCCAGTTGATTTAATCTGGCGAGACTATTCATATGACTGGTCATGCTGATGCCTCCAACTTTGCTTTTACCTCGGTGTAATTAATCTTGCTGTTATGTCTGGCATCCACAGGTAACTTCTCAAATACAATGGTATCGAGCGGGAAGTTACCGATCGCCTCACGTATGCAGGCACGCTGCTCTTCAGCCGTCAACTGAGATGCACGACTTTCAATCAAAAGATAGAACTGGTTGTTGTGGCGGACATATGCACTTTGCTTAACAAACGGCAGCATATTAATCACTAATTCGACCTGATAAGAAAAAATCCACGGGGCACGTTGATAATCAAACAGCCCGGCCGGTGTCAGTTCTGCAGACCAGGGCGATGGCATGGCGGTGTGACAGCGCCCCACTAACCACAATCGACCCAAATCGTCGATATATCCGGCATCTCCCATTCGATGCCAAATACCATCATCCGCCTGAATTTTGTTGCGCCTCTGATCGACATTACCAGACCAATACTGGGTGTTCACATGTGCACCTTTGACCACTATTTCACCGACCGAATAGTTTGTTAATGCAATGGCGTCGACTGATCCCACAGAGGCACTTTTCATCTCAATATCAATAATCCGAGCCTCAATTTGTTCAATCGGATAACCAACACATAAACCAGCCCCCTGCTCGGTCAATGGATGACACTGTTCAATAAATTCATCAGCATCAATGCGTGATACCGGCTCAGCTTCAGTAGAGCCATACACCATCATAATGCGCGCGTTAGTCCAAACCTGTTTCATCTGCTGTAACTGGGTCTTGGATATTGGCGCACCGCCAGAAAATAAAATGTTGATGCTTGGCAGCGTGATGCCACTAGCGAGTGCTGCGCGACAGATTTTATCTAAATAGGCCGGTGAGCCACTCATCATGTCAGGTTGGCGTGCTAAAACCTGAGAGATAACGATATCGGCATTAATTTCGGCCACTTTGCCCGGTACAATGGGCGGCAACAGCGTTGTCCTTCCACGGATGAGATTATCCAACGGCAATACAGCAAATCCTGGCACATCAATCCTGGCAGCGCGCTTTTCGCTGGGTTGATAGAGTGCCTCAATTTGAGCGTTAAGAAACTTGTGCGTGCGAATACTTCCCTTGGGCTTACCTGAACTGCCAGTTGTAAAACCGACAAGTGCCGGTTCATCCTCAGCACAATTGAGCTCTGGTAAATCGTTAACCACGCCCTGTTGCAGAATGCTCTGCATCGGCTTGGCCAAGAAACCCGGCATCCAGTCTGTGGTGATATGGCATTTTATCCTGCGTAATGACGCATTTAACAGACGCAGTAGCTGCCCTTTACGCGAACTGATATAGGCCTTTGCTGCAACCTGATCACAGCAATGCTCAAACTCTTCTCTGGGCATATGTGGATCAATAAATACCGCCACCGCACCAATACGAATAACAGCACATATGGCAACGTAAAGCTCTATTTGCATCGGTACCATCACAATGACCCGATCCTGCCTTTCGATACTACATTCAATTAAGTAACTAGCAAGCGCTTTCACTGATCGGTCAAATTCCTGATAGGTGATCCGATGGCTCTCATTATCCGATAGCTCAACCAACGCAGGCAGATCCGGGGATGCCTGAACATGGGCATTGATGTACTGATAGATATTCATCGTCCGCTCCATTTAACCAAGGCATATTCACGAAAATCATGGGCATAGGTGTCCGACATCTTGCTCGAGACATTATTTGCTTTCATGTAAGCATGAATGATGCGCTGATAACCCCGCTCCAACCAGAATTTGTGGGTCAGGTAGCTCACGCCAATACCCACATGCTGTTGTCTGGCACTGGGATGAACACCAATGGTTTTCAGGACCGCAGTTTTTTGTTTTTCAGAGCCTGTCTCAAGCCCAAAATGACCGGTCGCATAACTGAATGCCAAGCCAACTGGGCGCTCCTCAATACTGGCCAGAATAACCACACAATCACGGTCTAACACAGGTGTATATAGTTGACAGAATTGCTCATAGCTGATGGCCGTGTATAGGTAATTATCAGCAAATACCTGAGCTGACAAGTCATATAGTTCAGGTAACATGGTAATGATTTCCTCACCACAAAAGTATCGAATGTCCATCTGACTTACAGCCTTATCGACACCATAGGATAAGCCGACCTCAATGGAATATTTCAAGTCATCTACCAGTGAGCTGACATACTGTGCGCTGGTATGAAATCCAGCTGCAATAAAATCATGAAAGTGATATTCCGGCATGCTTTGCTCACCATCAAACCAGGGATAATCACCTTGCTTGCTGACGAATCGATTGGCATTCCAGGTAGAAAATTCGACTGGTCCCTCTAGCGTCTGAGTTTGATTTAACTCCAGCCACTGCACTAAATCTCGCAGCACTGCCGCCACCTGAGCCTCAGAAAGGTCGGCTCTGCGACCATAGAAACAAAAATTGGCTTGTTGGCTATCCTTGGGTAGCAATATCGCAATACGCGCCACGACCTCAGCATGGTGCTCAAACAATGCACAGATGATGCTGCCCTCATAAGGCGAGTCTTCCGCTAACCAGTAGCGCTCATAGGACTGTGGTATGCCGGCGAGTGCGATTGGGTCGAGCTGCTCTCTGGCAGCAGTAAACGTTTCGGCATCAACGATTCTCATACGCGTACTTCCTTATGGGTGAGTTTCATGATCATTGGCAGTAGTAACAGGTCACCAAATAAAGCCGCCAGTGCAGCGACAGAGGTCAACAGACCAAAATAGAACACCGTAGCGCCGGTGCCAGCCATAAGGATGGCAAAGCCACTGATTAAAAGCACAGAGCTGATGATCACTGGCCTTCCAACCTTAGCGTAGGTATATTCGACCGCCTCATGCCAGCTCAAACCATCTAGCTCGGCTCTGCGCCAGGACCAGAGAAAATGGATGGTATCGTCTATCGCGATCCCGAGCACGATGGCGGCAATACTCGCGGTGGCAATATCAAGATTGATCTGAGCAAAGCCCATAACTGAAAACATCATCAGCACTGGAAACAGGTTTGCTATGGTCGCAATCAGCGCATATTTCAACGACTTGAAGCCAATGAGGATAATCAAAAATATACAGGCTAGTGCCAGGGTAAAACTATCCACTTGAGCCTGAATAATGTAGTCAATGATTTTTGTATAAAGCGGTAGGTAGCCGCTCGGCGCAATTGTTCCCATCTCGCCGATGACCTGCTCAGATATCATCGACAGCTCATCCAGTAGGTCGCTCAACTCGCGCGCACTTAACATGGTGCCAAATAATTTTAACCGACCATACTTGCCATCTTCCGATTGGAATATCGCCACTGGATTACCCTCAGTACTCCGATTGCTAAAATCAAGCGGCATGTTGGTGTTTGCCATCTCTTGATAGAGAGTGTTGATACTCAGACCTGAGTGAATTTCAGGTAATTCGGTTGCTCTGGTGACGAACTCATCAATCGCATCAATAATTTCAACGTCAGTAATCTGATATCCCGCGCTGGGTTCAATAACAAACTCCAATACATTGTAAGCACCCCATTTCGACTCAATCGCATGATGGTCCACCAGTGATTGATGCTCTTTGGGTAGATAATCTGACGTCAGTGTATCGACCTTAACCTGACTGCTGCCAACAAAGGCAAGCGCAGTAACAATGATAATAATCAGCCAAGCCGTCGATAGGCGGTTTCTGACAAATGTTTGTGTTCTCTCAAGCATGCGGTCGATGTACTTGTACTGAGATGCTGATGGGCTATTGGACTTGAATAGATACACAAAGGTCATCAAAATCAGGGTATTCACAAAGGCTGCCATGATGCCAATAGCTGCAAATAAACCCAACTCTCTGACGGCGGAAAGACTGGTATTGGTTAGTGCTAAAAATCCAATCGAAGTGGTTAAGGTGGTGAGCAAACAGGGCCAGAAGATGTCAGCAATTGTCTTGTGGGCCAACGCCTTGCTATCAAGCGCTGGAAATTGCTTTGCCATGCGCTGATATGCTGCCGGGAAGTGGACGATATCGGTTACCCCGAGGATCAGCACAATGATCGGTAACACTGAGGTCACCATATTAATCTGATAACCACTCATGCCATAAAAACCATACATTACAAGAATGGCCATACTCAGTATGATGAGTGTCGTGATGCTGAATAAGGTGCTACGAAACACGAATCCCATGGTGATTAGCAGGAGCATGAAACCAATGCTCAGAAAAATTCCAAAATCGTGCTCAGTGACCTCATTCAGGGCGTTGTACATTACGCCAATCCCGCCCAGGTGATAGGTGTTATCTGGCAGTTGTTCTGTAAGATATGATTTCAGCTGTTCAATGATTTGTTGTCTTTCAGCGTCGATAGTCTCTGACACCGTCATCTCAACCCACAGCAAAGTCATCTGGTCTTGAGCATCAACATAATACGACTTGATCAGGCTATTATTATTGAATGCCTCTAATGCCTGTGGTGACAAGCGATCCGCCAGCGAACTCACATCATAGACAGCATGTATTCCGGATATAGCCTCAATATCTGATTTCAGTGTGCGCAGCTTGGCAAAGGTTGTCTGATTCATCACCCCATCAGGAAATTCGATCAGCAGCATAACAACTTCATCATTACCGAATAGCTGTTGAAACTCACGGTATTCTCTAACCGCAGGGTCCTCATCGAGAAACCAAACACTCAACGAATTGTTGGGTACGAGTGCTGGACCAACACCCTTCATAACAGATGCAACCGTAATGAGCATCAGACCCAGTAGTAACCAGCGATAACGGATCACAAATGCCATGCTTAATGCACCTCGTAGATATTAAATGAGTTATAAAACCAGGTGCGATCAAAGCGATGTAGCAATTCACTTTTATCCTGCAAAAAACGCAATTGCTGATTCAGTGCTTGTTGCGGTTGACGCGGAACAAGCAACGTCCAGTAAGCCAGGCGTCCCTTTTTGGCGATACGCTTTGAAAGCAATGAGAATAGTTCATCGGCATCGGCTTCACTCATGTATTCAAACACATCAGACAGGTTCACTTTATTAAACTGCCGGTCCTTAGCGCGACTTAGATATACCTCAAGTTCCTCAGTGACCAAATGAATGCGGTCAACCAATGATTTTAGACGCTGGAAATTGTCTCTGCGTAAGTACGGTGGGCCCTGCTCTGAATTGCGATATTTACCGACTAAGCAATATTCCATGTAAAAATTTCCGATGTTACTCACCTGCATCAGTGCATGCTCAAAACGAGCTAAGAAATGCTGGCCAAGATCGGCTGTCTCCGCATACTTGAACTGTGCAGGATCACGACCAAAGAGACTGATGATCTCCTGACTGGCATGATGAACAAATGCCTGACGAAATTCTTCTGTGTTACACAAGGACTGGTAAATATGTTGTTGCTCAGCAATGGTTTTAGCACCGAGCAACGCTTCAACAGCCTCTTTTGGCCATAGTTGACTGATTTTTGTCTCGAGAAATAGTCTTAAATAGCGATCAAACAACCCGATATTAATGATGCCTTTCTCTATAGAGTCCTCATGGGCATCCCAAAATTCACGGGAGCGCGGTGAAAGACTAGGGCGGATCATTTGGTAGTTGATTAATCTATGGGTTGGCTCATTTCTAACACCGACAAAGGCAAGAAACTGTTCATAGGATAACGCCTTAATTGCCTCAATTTTCAACTCGACAAGCGCTATCTGTGCCGGACTCATATCAATGGCAGTCACACTTTTGGCTCCGGCCAGTAGCATGGCGAAGACATTACAGCCCGAGCTGGCAATAGAGAGCACCTCATCACCCTCGCTGATTTCAAGACCATGGCAAAGTACCGAGTAGTCCTCCCATACCTGACTGTATCGGACGATATCGAGCGACATCTTTTGTGCTATTTCACTGCGCATGGTTTCACTTTGGATAGCATTCATTTCAGCTAAACTCCCTTACTCTAGAGGAATTGTTTTCTAGTTCGGATGGTTGGATCACTGTCACTGCGCCTGTAGTGCCATCTAGACGTACATGCTCATTTCCCTGTAGTTTTTGCAGCAGACCGGGGATCCCGACAATGGCTGGTATACCCAGTTCTCTGGCGATAATGGCTGAATGTGACAGCGTACTTCCGCGCTCAACCAATATGCCTTTGCAAGCAGGAAACAATGGCGTCCAACCCGGATCGGTTCGCTCAGCGACCAGTATGTGACCGTCTAAATCCATGTTACTGCGTGGATCAGTGATGATTTTCACCTGGCCTTCAACAACCCCGGGATAACAGCCGATGCCACTGAGACCATCCCCATCTGGATTTGCTTGTGAAACTTTTGTAGCACGAAAGTCATTACCCATATACACCGGACCAAGAGTTTCTACCTGATGTGATACCGGCTCACGTTGGTAGGCCTGATATTCTGCTTTTCTGAGTTCTGTTAAGCCTTTGAGGTTGGTGGTCACAGCCCGACCTTTATGGTAATCACGGATCTCTTCAACCGTGAGATAAAAAATATCGCGTGGCTTGGTCAGTAAGTTTGCTTCATGTAAGCGGTGGCCTAGTGCAATGTATAAATCGCGAGCAATGCCGAACGCCCGGGTTCTGGTCAAGCGCATATTTTCGCGATGCTTAATGGCAGAGCGTGTCTTAGTCAGCGTCTTGAAGACCCTACCAGCACGCCACCATGATAATTTTGCACGTAAGATTTGCTCTGCCGCTGCACGCTTTAGTTGTTCATTGTTTTGTATCTGTTGATAATCCACCACACCCTGCTTGAGGTAGTTTTTGACCACATCAAACACAAAGCTCGGATCTTCTCTAAGCGAGATAGTTTCCAGTTTTAGCTCACCTATCGTCCTATCCCCATAGCGCTCTATAAACTGAGTGTAGGATGCATACAGTGATGAATGCTTCTGCATACGCTCAATGGCCGCAGCATAGTGACCAGCCATAATCAGCCTGCGTAACTTTGGATGTTCGCTAATCTCTGCCGCAAGTTGCATCAATAGGTGTGTGGGTCGGGTTGATTCAATACCCTCTTCACCCGAGAGGAGTTGTTGCAACAAGGTGTCGGCATCATCAACATCGAGTGAAGCAATGGCTCGGCGCAACTGACCGCTGTAGATCATCACTGCAAAATCATTGATGATCGGCGTATGCCAGTGACTGAGCACTTCGTCATCAAGACGTTCAAGGTAGTCCATCAACTGTGAAAAAGATGCCTCTTTGAAGCTTTCACGATCAAGTTGTTGATAGGTGCTTTCAAACTGCGCTAACCAGTCGGGTACGTCAGTATTTAACCTGCGAAAGGCAATAAATAGGCGATAAATGGCACGATACACACCGGGTAACCGCACCACCTTCTGTCCCAAGCTCAACTGTTGATCTTCAATGAAATCAACCGGATCAGTTAAGCCCATCATTTGCTCCATATCGGCCTTGTTCTGACCAAAGCCGGGCAAGAGTAATAAACCACGGTACCAGTTATTGATGTTGTAATAGATCCGGCCTTTCAGTAGCGCCAACAAGTGGCGATGGCGCTCATCGTGAGCGCGAATTTCAGCAGCTGAGAAACCCAGGGCAGACATGGTTTGGTTATACACTGAGTGGTAGGCTCTGGCGGCAAAGCTGAAAGTTAGTGGGGTAGTTACACCACAATAACTCTCCTGAATATTACTGTTATCGAATACCTGTCGCGGCCCGTCAGTACTAGCCTGAGTGGGTAAAGCCGTGATGGGTCTGGCTTGCAGGATATGCAATTGGCCATCACAAAAGGTCCACTCAACATCTTGTGGACAACCCATGTAAGTCGAAATACGTAAGGTCTCTTTCACCAGTTCAGCAACTTGTACTGGCGACAAACAAGCAATGTCTTGCTTATCATTCGGCACTGAGATTGTCGCAACACCACAGCCATTCTCAGCACAGACGATGGCCTGATCTTTTTTGGCAATGTGCTGCTCAAGAGTACGCCCCTGTTGATCACAGGTAAATTCGTCTGCATCACAATACCCGCTGACAATTCCCTCACCAAGACCCCAGGCGGCATTGATGAGTACATGCTCACGAACACCGCTCACCGGATGCGAGGAGAAACTGACGCCGGAAACATCGCCCATGACCATCTGCTGAATCACCACACCCATCACCGGTAAATCCAAGGCAGAGTGCGTTCGCGTGCGATAGCTCAACACATGGGCATTTAAACTCGAAGCCCAGACCTTTTTGAGCGCAACTAATACCTCTTCAAGGGTATGTTGATACAGGTATGTATCGAGCTGTCCTGCGTATGATGAGGCATCAGAGTCCTCATCGACCATCGAGCTTCGCACAGCATAGGGACCTGGACCTATTTCGGTTAACGCACGTGCAATGTCTGCAACCATCTCTGTATCGAGTTCGATGGTTTTTATCTTCTCCTGAATCAGTGACATCTGCCCACTATTAGTGATCATTTCAGCACTATATTCAGCGTCGAAGAAGTCCAGCAAATCCG
>CAXRAF010000145.1:0-4842 GCA_964228485.1 Alteromonadales bacterium
CTAAAGCCACTCGCTCCGGGGTGCCAAACAGATTACAGAGCACTGGAATATCTGAGCCCACAGGATTTTCAAATAATAATGCAGGACCGCCCGCCTGTAGCGTGCGATCTGAAATCTCAGTCATTTCCAAATTAGGATCAATGGGCTGGCTTATACGAACCAACTCACCGCGAGACTCGAGAAAATCAATAAAATCTCTGAGGTCGGAATACTCCATTAGAAGATGGTTATTTTCTCTTCATTGAATCGAAAAACTCTTCATTGGTTTTCGTTAACGAGAGTTTGTCGATTAAGAACTCCATCGCGTCGATTTCGTTCATTGGATGCATGATTTTTCGTAGGATCCACATCTTCTGTAATTCGTCTTCAGTGGTCATGAGGTCTTCACGACGTGTGCCTGACATGTTGAAGTTAATCGCTGGATAAACACGCTTTTCGGCAATCTTACGATCCAATCGGATTTCCTGGTTACCGGTACCTTTGAATTCCTCGAAGATCACCTCGTCCATCTTGGAGCCGGTATCAATCAGTGCCGTTGCGATAATGGTTAAGCTACCACCCTCTTCGATGTTTCGAGCAGCACCGAAGAAACGCTTCGGCTTATGCAGTGCATTAGCATCGACACCACCGGTCAGTACTTTACCTGACGAAGGGATGACTGTGTTGTATGCACGAGCAAGACGGGTAATCGAGTCAAGCAGGATAACCACATCCTTCTTGTGCTCAGCCAGACGCTTGGCTTTTTCGATGACCATTTCAGCAACCTGAACATGACGGCTGGCTGGCTCGTCGAAGGTAGAGGCAACCACTTCACCGCGCACTGTGCGCTGCATCTCGGTAACTTCCTCAGGACGTTCGTCGATCAGTAGCACAATGAGCTCACACTCAGGGTGATTGTAGGTAATTGATTGCGCGATGTTCTGTAGGATTACGGTTTTACCGGCTTTTGGTGGCGATACAATCAGACCACGTTGACCTTTACCAATGGGGGCACATAGGTCTACTATACGACCTGATATATCCTCTGTTGAGCCATTACCACGTTGCAGAGTGATGCGCTCATTAGGATGTAGTGGTGTAAGGTTTTCAAACAACACCTTGTTGCGAGCGTTCTCAGGCGAATCAAAGTTAATGTCCTGAACTCGCAACAGCGCAAAGTAGCGCTCACCATCTTTCGGCGGACGGATTTTGCCAGAAATCGTATCACCTGTGCGTAAATTAAAGCGTCGAATTTGACTCGGGCTAACATAAATATCGTCTGGACCGGCCAGATAAGATGCATCTGCTGAACGCAAGAATCCGAAGCCATCCGGAAGGATCTCTAATACTCCGGATCCAAAAATGTCTTCACCGCCTTTGGCGTGAGTTTTTAAGATCGAGAAAATAATATCCTGTTTGCGGGCACGAGCCATGTTTTCGATATTCATGCTCTCTGCCAATGAAACGAGGTCGGATGCGGATTTTTGTTTTAGTTCTGTAAGATTCATGGTGTTTGGTCTGTAGGTCGTTTGGTTTGATTGCTCACATCAGGATTAGAATGACCCAATTCGAGCAGGTTAATGTTGGTTATTAAGAGTTTGGTTTACGTAGTTGAATTCGCAGGAATGCTTAACTGGTTATAATCTATCACTGTTGTATGGCTGAGTCCAGTGCTTTAGGGCATACATAGACTCAGCATACTGATTTGGCGTCAGATTATCGTCGAAGACTAGATATTGGCGTCAATAAACTCAACCAATTGAGTTTTAGAGATCGCACCAACCTTGGTGGCAGCTGCCGTGCCATTTTTGAAAATCATCAGGGTTGGGATACCACGAATTCCATACTGTGGTGCTGTTTGGTTATTGTCATCAATATTTAATTTGGCAATTTTCAGTTTGCCGGCATAATCACCCGCCACATCGTCAAGGATAGGGGCAATCATTTTGCAAGGGCCACACCACTCCGCCCAATAATCCACTAACACTGGAATATCAGACTGCAATACGTCCTCTTCAAAACTATCATCACTAATGTGCATTATCTGATCACTCATGATCGGGTCTCCTGCTACAAAATTTCATGTTTGTGTCTCTACAGGGCTATTCAATACCAATATGCAATGCATTGCAATCACTAAAGCGTGTTACACTCTCGCTATGAAATCAAAACACCTCACAGATACTCGTTTTGCCGATCTGGGGATTGATGAAAAAGTATTCAAGTCTATCGAAGATGCTGGCTTTGAATATTGCACACCGATTCAGGCAAAGTCATTGCCCCATTTGCTCTCTGGGCAGGATGTCGCTGGTCAGGCACAAACCGGAACGGGTAAAACACTAGCCTTTTTGATTGGCATATTCCATGACTTACAAACCGTGGAACCGATTGAAGGCCGCTATCCTAATGAGCCTCGCTCGATCATTCTAGCGCCAACTCGTGAATTAGCGGTGCAAATACACAAAGAGGCACAGCTAGTCAATAAATACACTAACTTCCGACTCGGGTTGGTATTCGGTGGAACCGGTTATAACTCTCAGCGTGAGTACCTGGAACAGGGGGTCGATATACTAATCGGCACAACCGGTCGTATGATCGATTACTACAAACAAGGTGTATTTGGGCTTGATGCCGTGGATTCCTGTGTCCTAGATGAGGCTGATCGGATGTTTGATTTAGGCTTCATCAAGGATATCCGATATCTGTTTCGTCGCATGCCGAATGGAGACGATCGGTTGAATATGCTGTTCTCAGCTACACTGTCACATCGAGTGATGGAGTTGGCCTATGAGCACATGAATAACCCAGCTCAAATCAAAATCGAGCCCGAAAAAATCAGCGTGAATAGAATAGAAGAGCAATTATATTATCCAGGTAATAGTGAAAAAATTCCGTTGTTAATCGGATTGATGCGCAAGATTGAACCTCATCGCAGCATTGTCTTTGCAAACACCAAACGAGATGCTGAGCGAGTCTGGGGATACCTCGCAGCTAATGGCTATAAAGCCGGCCTCTTAACCGGTGATATAGCGCAGAATAAGCGTCTTAAATTGCTGGGCGAATTAGAATCAAATACAATCGAGGTACTCATTGCAACTGATGTGGCGGCAAGAGGCCTACATATTCCAGACGTCAGTCATGTATTTAACTATGACTTGCCTGATGACAAAGAGGATTATGTACATCGTATCGGCAGAACAGCTCGCGCTGGCGCAGAGGGAGTGGCCATCAGTTTTGCCTGTGAGGATAATGCCTTTAACCTGCCTGCAATCGAGGACTATATTGGACATCAGTTACCTGTGTTTGAAGTTAACGAGGCCATTGAAACTGAGCCATTGAATTCACGCAAGTATCTTAGCAGACCTCGCTCAAATCGGCGTCCGGTCAAAGGCCCACGAAGAGTCTAAAACGACATGGTTATTGCCGCCCTCGACATCGGCTCAAATAGTTTCCATTTACTCATTGCCTCTGTGACCCCTGCAGGCCTCGTAGCAGAGCATCGCTATAAACAGACAGTTCAACTTGGTGCTGGACTTGATGCTGATAATAACCTGACGCATTTGGCCATTGAGCGTGGGCTGAATTCCTTGCGATCCTTCGTGGCCATTCTGAATCAACACCAGGTCAGTAAAGTCTATTGTGTTGCTACAAACACGCTGAGGATAGCCAATAATGCAGATGAATTTATTCAGCATGCGGAAAGCACACTATTATCATCAATTGATGTGATAAGCGGTGATGACGAAGCCAGACTAATTTTTAAAGGTATTATTCATGAACAGCCTAGAAGTGGCAGCGGTATGGTCATGGATATTGGTGGGGGCAGTACTGAGTTTGCCCTTGGCAATGCAGAGGTTATCCCTGAAACCTGTTCGCTGCAAATGGGCTGCGTGAGTTATAGCAGTCGTTTTTTCTCTGACGGTAAAATTTACCGAGAAAATACTCAGGCAGCCATAGCCGCCAGTCGCTTATGTCTGGAACCAAAGCTGGGGCGTCTGCGCAAAACCCAGGGTGGCTGGATGGTAGGCACATCAGGTACAGTGCAATCTATTGCTGATGTATGTCATGAATTGTATCAAACAGATAAGAACTTCGTGTTACGCGAACATCTGGAAGATTTACTAAAACGCCTGACTCTTGTCGGACATGTGGATAAGATTAAATTTAATTCGATCGAGATAAATCGAAGTGGCATATTACCCGCTGGCCTCTGCATTTGTTTATCAGTCATGCAGCAACTTAATGTGAATACAATGCATGTTGGCTACTCATCTCTTGTAGAAGGACTGTTAATTGAAAAGACAGATACTGCTTTCTCAGAGCTCAATGTTACTAACTAAAAATCATCCGCTCATTACAAAATTTCTCTCTAGCCCACTCTCCAGTTCACTCTCCAGAAATAATCTTTGCAAAATGCAAATCGCAAAATAAAAACATTTTTTTCAGATTGAAACTCAACGACGGTGAATTATCGCCAGTTCTGGCTACTCAGCTATGAAATAGGCCTTTTGTATCAAGTTTAAGAGCCATGGCAGTGCAGAATACGGGGAATATACGGTATTTCTAAATCAGGATCAGCTGGATAACCAGTGCAATACATCGGGCGTGAAGTAGGTGAGTACGCCATCGGCTCCGGCACGCTTGAATGATAATAATGCTTCAAGAACGACCTCTTTTTCGCTCAACCAGCCGTTCATAGCCGCTGCCTTTAACATGGCATATTCGCCACTCACCTGATAGGCGTACGTGGGTACTTTGAAGTTGTCTTTAACCCGTCGCACAACATCCAGATACGGCATGCCCGGCTTAACCATGACCATATCAGCACCTTCATCGATATCCAATGCCACCTCATGCAGTGCC
>CAXRAF010000146.1:0-4385 GCA_964228485.1 Alteromonadales bacterium
GACTAAGCTGAATATTGCCTATTTTGATCAACGCCGTGATGATATCGATCTGAATAAATCCGTGTTTGATAATATTGCTGATGGCCATCAATACGTTGACATTGATGATCGGCAAGTCCATGTGATGAGCTACCTACAACAGTATTTATTCCCACCTGAGCGAGCTAGAACACCGGCAAGGGCACTATCGGGTGGTGAGCTCAGCCGTTTGGCACTTGCCAAACTCATGGCTAGTCCCTTTAACCTGCTTATTATGGATGAGCCAACCAATGACCTTGATATGGAAACGCTGGAAGTTTTGGAAAATCATCTTGCGGACTACAAAGGGACACTGATACTAATTTCACACGACCGCGACTTTATTGATAATACAGTGTCTAATGTCTTGCATCTGACTGGTCGTGGAGCTGTCAGCCAGTGTGTTGGTGGTTATAGTGATTGGGCATCTAAGTATCGCGACCAACCAGGTTTAAGTCAGAACACACAAACGACACCTAAGAAGCAAGCAACCACAAAACACGTAACTAGCAATCAAGCAGCAGTAAAACCTGAAAGCAAATCTAAAAAGCTGACCTACAATGACCAGCGAGAACTTGATCAACTTCCGGACAAGATAGAATCTGCAGAAGCGAGTTATGAGCATTTGCAACAGCTCATCTCTGAGCCAGATTTTGCTACAAAACCCCATGAAGATAGCGCTAAAATTTATCAACAATTAGCTGATTTAGAGCAGCATATCAGCCAACTTTATGAGCGCTGGGAAGCATTATCTAATCATTAAATCTTTTCATTAAAAGCCAAGCTCAAACGCACCAAAATATTACAAAGCAACTCTATTCGCACGCATATGGTGCGTTTTAAACCGTTTTTTGCCCTGAAAATGGCCTGATAGGGCGTATTTTAGGCATTTTCAAAGTTGGCACACTCAGTGCAAGACCCCTAACCAGAGGGATAACCATTATTGGTGTTCGGCACTCATGGATGACCTTCGCCAACATATTTTTTTACAGATTGATTTTTTAAGGGGTAACAAATGATCAAATTAATTAAACCAGTATTAGTAGGTGCCTGTGCAGCAACATTATCACTGCCAGTTCTTGCAGAGGTTTCAGGTAATGTAGCCATCACTTCTGACTATCGCTTCCGTGGTATTTCACAGAATGATCAGACATTGGCTATTCAAGGTGGGTTCGACTTTGAACATGAAGACGGCTTCTATGTCGGTGTTTGGGGGTCGAGTGTGGATTTCCAGATTACCGCAGTCGATGATGCTACGGCAGAATTAGACATCTATGCCGGTTACGGCGGAGAGTTCGGAGATACGGGCATTGGCTATGATGTCAACATTCTGCACTTCGCTTATCCAAACTCCGATGCAGCTTTGGGTTATGACTTTACAGAACTGACTGTTGGTTTGAGCTATGACATCTTGAGTTTCACTATCTCCAAAACAAGCGATTATTTCGCTGGTTCAGGTGAGGCTACCTACTACAACCTGAGTGCAGAATATCCAGTTACTGATGACTGGACCGTATCAGCAAGCATTGGTCAGCAGGATGTTGAGGACAATGATGCATGGGGTACACCTAACTGGATCAACTACAAACTAGCTATCTCTGGCAGCCTGGGCTCATTGGACGCTGAGATTGCTTACATCGATACAGACCTGTCTGAAGAGGAATGCTTTGGCGGCTCTGACTGGTGTGATGCCACTGTGACTTTCACACTTTCTAAAAGCCTATAACCGAGAGGTAATGCCATGAAAATGATTACGGCAATCGTAAAGCCATTTAAATTAGACGATATCAGAGACCAGCTCTCTGATATCGGAATCCAAGGTCTGACTGTGACTGAAGCCAAAGGCGTTGGTCGACAGAAGGGCCATACAGAATTGTACCGCGGCACTGAGTACGTGGTTAATTTCCTACCCAAGGTCAAGATTGAGATCGCAGTCAAAGACGAAGAGCTTGATCGTGCTATTGAAACCATCATCACTGCCGCCAAAACCGGCAAGATCGGTGATGGCAAGATATTTGTCAGCAACCTTGAAAGTGTCGTACGAATTCGCACCGGCGAACTCGACGAAGAAGCCATTTAATAGGGGTGATGTAGAATGGAAAATCAAATTTTTGAACTACAGTACGCCATGGACACATTCTATTTTCTAGTGTGTGGAGCCTTGGTGATGTGGATGGCCGCTGGTTTCTCAATGTTAGAGGCTGGTCTGGTTCGTTCCAAAAACACAACTGAAATCTTAACCAAAAACGTCATGCTCTTCGCAGTTGCTTGTACTGCGTATCTGGTGATTGGTTATGACATTATGTACGGCGGCGGTATCTTCCTAGATGGTATTGCGCTTGATGGCGCAGAGAGCGCTGATGCACTAACAGCCAAAGTACTCGCTGATTCAGCTGAAGCTGGTTTCGGTGGTGATGCGGTTTATTCCGATGCTTCAGACTTTTTCTTTCAGGTAGTATTCGTCGCCACAGCGATGTCAATCGTCTCTGGTGCGGTAGCCGAGCGCATGAAGCTATGGGCTTTTGTGTTATTCGCCGTATTCATGACTGCATTTATCTATCCAATGGAAGGTAGCTGGACATGGGGTGGTAATCCTGTCTTTGGTATGTATCTACTTGGCGATGCGAGTGATGATTTACCAGATTTAGCCAACTTCGGTTTCTTAGACTTTGCCGGCTCCGGTATTGTTCACCTGGCGGGTGCTGTCGCAGCACTAACAGGTGTTATTTTCTTAGGTCCGCGCAAAGGAAAGTATGGTGCTGATGGTAAAATCAGTCCAATTCCAGGTGCTAACTTACCTCTGGCAACCCTAGGTACCTTCATACTGTGGATGGGTTGGTTCGGCTTTAATGGTGGCTCGGTCTTGAAACTAGGCGATGCCGCAAGTGCCAATGCCGTAGCAATGGTATTTCTGAACACTAACGCCGCCGCAGCAGGAGGCGTGATAGTAGCCCTCATAGCCGCTAAATTAGCCTTTGGTAAGGCTGATTTAACCATGGCACTCAACGGTGCTCTGGCAGGTCTGGTGGCTATTACCGCAGGTCCAGATACACCAACGCCACTTCAAGCAACGCTCATCGGCGCTGTGGGAGGTCTGATTGTTGTATTCTCAATTGTTGGTTTAGACAAACTCAAGATCGATGACCCTGTTGGTGCCATTTCTGTGCACGGAACAGTGGGCATCTGGGGTCTACTGGCCGTCCCTCTGACTAATGGCGATGCAACCTTTATTGGCCAATTGGTCGGTATGCTTACGATTCTGATATGGGTCGCTGTAGCGAGTTCAATTGTCTGGCTAGCAATTAAGGCAATTATGGGACTCAGAGTCAGCGAGGAAGAGGAATACGAAGGCGTTGATCTCAGCGAATGTGGTCTGGAAGCCTATCCAGAATTCACTTCAAACTAGCGTGAATCGAGGTCAGTTCTCCTGGCCTCACAACCGAATGGTCCTCCTCAGTCATGGATGACTGTACTTTATTCAGGCCCCATGGAATGGGGCCATTTTATTTCAGCTTATTCCCACTCATCATCAAGCTCATTTTCCAAATGCTCAAGATGCCGTGATAATTTATGTAGTAGTTGAAAGAGTTGTTCTTTTTCTTCGTAGCTAAAGCAGGATTCAATCAACTCACCGGTTTCGATCCGACGCGGAGTGATGTGATCATGAAAATCAGCACCTTTCTGGGTTAGGTAAATCAAAATGCGCCGTTTATCGCGTTTCGAGTTTTTAGTGTCAATAAATGCCAGTTCTTTTAATACCTTCACACCCCGGGTAATGGTCGCAGCATCAGTGACCAACAATTCTGCCAGGCGACCATTGGTAAGACCGCCATACGCTCCAAGGAGCGAAATAATGCGCCATTCACGCTCACCCATGGGTACACCGGTTTCTTGGATTAAATCAGTGAGCTTATGTCCTGCTTGCGCCATTTTTCCGGCAAATCGATACATCACATATGGGAGGAAAGACTCCAGATCCATGCTATGTTTGACTTTACCTGGCGGTAATTTGCCCTTTACGGCTGAATGCTCGGCCATATCTGCTCTCCATAGTGTTGTGATAGTGTGTTCATAGACTCTTGTAACTCTTCTTTATCCATTGTTTTTGCCATGTGCATAGGCCCACCCCTATAACGCGGAAAACCATAACCATAGATCCAGATAACATCTAAATCAGAAGCACGTTGCACGATGCCCTCAGATAACAATTGATAGCCTTCGTTGATCAGAGCCATCAATGCTCTGTGTTGAATCATTTGTTCATCAGGGTTGGTTTGCTAGATTCCGAGCGAATCCGCTAATGTCCTGATTTCCTCATTAATCGTCAGATTAGGTGTTTGCTCATCATATTGGTAATCATAAAAACC
>CAXRAF010000147.1:0-6175 GCA_964228485.1 Alteromonadales bacterium
GAGACAGTAACGCTTGATTATGATACCAAGCTGAACATTCAAAGCAGTCGCTATATCCTGCAACAAATTGAACAACAGAATTACACGCTTGAGTACTGGTCTGAGCCTGATGATTTTAGTGAGTATGCGATCCAGAATCGCGTCACAATAGAAGCATTTGAGGGAGAGGCGAATCTCGACCAATTATGGCTGGTCAAGACCGAAGAATACAAGGACAGAGGCGAGGGCTATGAGCTCAGTGCAACTACCTTGGAGTTAGTCAATGATCGCGCCATTACCCTGTATGCAGCGACTCAAGGTGACGATGGGCTGTTATATGAGCTGATATTGAACGACTTTGAATATCTGACCAGCCGCTGTATAAAAATGGTCAGCCTGTAGAGCGAACGACTAATCAGGGTACTGCTGGAGTAGATTTCTCCAACTCGGCGATACGCTGTAATGCACTATTCAATTGACGCTCTAGTTCGGCAATATTGCCCGCTATTTGAATCTGCTGTTGCTCTTTACCCATGCCCGAGGTTTCCAGTGCACTTACCTGACTCTTTAGTTTATTTAACTCGGCAGATATTGATTTAGCATCAGCCATCTGTTCAGTCAGAATGCCGAGATTAAAATCCGTCTCGGTTTGTTTATTTGCCAGTGATTTAATGGTGTCGGAAGTCGTTTTGTCTTGCGCGCTCAAACCGCTGATTGATTTCGATTGCTGAGTAATTTGCGTGCCAAGTTCCTTAATGTCAGCTTGATTCCTGCGCCATGCTGACGCCCATAATTTATCCATCTGTGTCCAGAGTTCTTCTGTTCTCTCGGTGAGATCAGTCAGACGCGCCTTGATAACCACTGTTGACTCGCCCATTTCTTCACCGGTCGCCGATAGCATATCTTCAAGTTCTTGGATTCTTGCCTCAGCTGAAGAAATTTTTGCCTCAAATGTTTTGTTCTGCATATCAAACCACCAGGCCCCAACACCCATCACGGATAACAGCACAAACACCATGATATTGCTGAAAGTGGAGCCACCACCCCGGCCAGATGATGGTCGTTGCTTGCGTGCTCGAGGCTCACCCCGTGTGGTATGAAAGGCTTCTACCTGATCCCGTTCGGGGGCTAAGCTGGGTAATGGTTGGTTCTTATTTGTCACAACAATTAATCACTCATATAAGACACATAGAAATTTCCACACAGCATAAAACAAATCGACTTAATTTTTAACTATGACGGAGATTATTTCCCTGCTGAATTGAAATTTTGCCGTCATATTTGTAACAAATGTAACTAGAAACGACGAATTTGGGGTAGCTTTGTAACAAACTTACATACAAATGTGATCAAGTATTAACACCAGCGATTATCAGTTGTCGTGCCGCTAAATTGTGTCCTATGATATTACTATACGCGTTGCGAGGTACTGATCATGAGATTACTAGCGTCGATCCTGATAGTGATAGCCTGTTGTGTATGTCCAGCTGTTTACGGCTCACAACCAATTAACAAACATAATGTCATTGGCACCTACAAAAAGTTGGTCGAGATGAGAAATAACGACTCTGAACTGCTGTTAAGTGGTAATGGAGTTATGGTTGTTGCATCAACAGGGAAGTCACAATTACAGCCACTGGATATTATTTTGAGCTTCAATGGCCAACCAATATATTCCGTGTCTAACTTACAGCAACAGATCGCTATAAATGATCCTGAACAGGATAACTATACAGTGAATATTATGCGTGCTGGTATGGAGAAAACCATTGTGCTGAAGCCTGAGGAATTTTCCGTGAATATCAGCAATATGAATCCTATTGAACTTGGACAACTCATTGGAGCTATGTCTGATAGTGATAGCGGTACAGCTCTGAGCGAGCAAGATGACATGACATCTCAGTATCTTAAAGGACGTCCTTTCCGAACCCCTAATAACCGAACTGGTTATGTAAAATTACCGGGGTATTCCAGCAAGTAGGTTGTTCTTTTTTAACCACGCAATATAGAGCTAAAATTTAATCAATGTATAATTACCCTATTCATTTATGGATAGGGTAATTTCATATTGGCTGTCATGCGCATCAACACACAGACTGAAGTGAATGGTGACTACAATTTCACTGTAGCTCGCATTAAATTATTACAGACTCTTCTAAGCCGCGCAGAAAAACGTCTGGTGAATAAATTCATTGATGAAGTCCGTGCACACGTTCTGACTTATCACCAGTTCCAAAATGATCTTGAACACGATCCTAAGAAAATGGATTTGGGTGATTTCTATCATCAGTTGAATAACAAAGCGCATCAGTTGTCTCGCTTCACACTGGAGCTCAGTCGTCTAGTCAGCAAAGCACCTCCCGAGTTGTTTGCTGAGGCGAAAAAGGCTGATCGTGCCATTGATACTATTCATGGGAATTTGGTAAATCTCTGTTTAACGATTGATGACATGATGTTATTGCGCAAAACCTTTGTTATCGATGCAACCGATACCGTTCAACGGATTCACGACGCCTATGTGCGCACATTTCAGGTAACCCCCTCAGGTAAATCCTACATTGATATAGTCAACATTCCGGCTGAAGAACCACTTGAAGATCTGTTTGTACCCGTGGTGGAAATTTTGCTCGCTAAAGATCATCTGCGAGCACTGAATCTAACCGAGAAAATCATTCATCAACGAGGCAATGCCCGTCTATGAGCACCACTTTACCCGAGGCGCTATTGCTAGTAGAGCAGCAGGATGACTACAAAGTACTCAAGCGCGTGCCTGAAACATTAGCTGACACAACAGCTGATGCACCATTTACTGCGGCAATTATTGATCTGGAAACAACCGGGCTGAGTTCTGATCAGCATGAAATTATCGAGATTGGTACTTTAGTCGTCGGCTTTGATCAAACAGGCATTAATTCAGTCATCTTTACTGATAACCAACTTCAGCAACCCACCGAACCCATTAGTCAGGAGATTACCGATATTACCGGTATCACCAATGACGATGTGGCGGGCTGTGCTATTGATTGGCAGTTACTGGAAGATGCTCTGCGAGACGTAAATTTAGTCATTTGTCATAATGCCCGCTTTGATCGGCAGTTTCTGGAAAAACAGACACCCGATAATATTTCACAGTTATTTCAACAAAAAGCATTCGGCTGCTCAGCCTCTGATATACCCTGGCGCAGTCTCGGCTTTGAGGGTGCAAAACTGGAGTATCTCAATTTAAAAATGGGTTACTTTTACGATGGCCACCGGGCGCTGGTTGATTGTTGGGCAACCTTAAATATCTTACTGCAAACACCTGCCGCCTTTGACCACTTGAAGCAATCGGTGCGACAAAAGCAACATCTGATCTGTGCCATCAACAGTAATTTCGATAAAAAAGATATTCTAAAACAGCGCGGTTATCGCTGGAGTGACGGGACAAAAGGGCTTCCTAAAGCCTGGTATACAGTGGTGGCTGAGCAAGATTACGAACCAGAGATGGAATTTTTACAGCAGCAAATCTATTCCGGGCGTGAAGTCTCATTGCCGCAACAGATGGTGAATGCCTTCAACCGTTACTCTGGTCGTGAGTATCAGATGTCGGCATCAAGTTAGCATATACTCGAGTTAACTCTCACCACCGTTGGCTTTAAGAAACACCGGTTTCTGTCTCAGACTCTGTCTCAGATTCACCCTCAGTTGCATTGTCATTGCGATGTAGACTGATCAGAGTCTTACGTTGCTCTTTGTTCAGTTTATAGATCTTGTCTATAAAGCAGCGTTGGCTGAAGTTACCCGGAACCGAAATCGAATCAAAATCGGCACGTAGTCTTGAACCGGTGTTGTTTATCTTGATGCCTTGAGCGAAATCAAGATCGACACAGGTATGTCTGAGTGTGATGAGATATGGCCTGTTAACGCCGGTATTGATTATCAGGTGCTTATCACTCAGCTCGTTCCAACCACTGAATCGGAATGCCTGAATACTTTCAACCGACTCTAACTGCTCATCAATGATGTATTGATTGTACGCTTGTTCACGTTCTGCGCGGGTCATGGCGTTTGTTGCACAACCAGATAGCAGAACTAACAATGAAACAATCAATGCAATGCCAACTACATTTCTATTATTCAACATGATAGTTCTCCTAAAATTATTCACCTATAACTATACGATCACAAAGATGAACAGATGCTGAATGAAATGTTAAAAGTTATTACCGGGCGGCTCTAAAGTTTATTTCTTGCGATAGTCGAGCATGTCCGTGGATTCTTTCATGAATTGCTCAGCATATTGACCAAACCAATGCTTAACCTCATTAAAAGAATCGACAAAACCAGATTTGTCACCCTCCTCCACCAGTGTCAGCAATTCCTCAAAGCGCGTGATATAGCGGCGCATCATGGCAACATTACTGGGGTTTGAGAAAATGATTTCTGTATAGAGGCGTGGGTCCTGGGCAAACAATCGACCAACCATGGCCAACTCGAGTCGATATATCGGTGAGCTCAAATCAGTGATCATGGCCAAGTCGGCTTGTTCTTCCTTGAGATGATGACCATAAGCAACCGTCGAGAAGTGACGCATAACCTGTATCAGAGCCATAGCATCATCGTGCTCGGCTGCGGAAATTTGATAGGTTATCCCACCCCACGCATCAAGTTGATCGAGAAACCATTGAGTCTGCTCGAGAGCACGTCCCGGTGTGATGATGATGGTCTGACCTGAGAGTGTGCTAACCCCAGGACCAAACATAGGGTGCAAGCCAACCACCGGCCCCGAGTGACTGGCCATCATCGCCGCCAGTGGTTCCTGTTTGACGGACGTTATATCAGCCAGTATGCAATGCTCAGCCAGTGCAGGGAGAGACTCAATAATGGTCAGAGTTTGATGGATCGGTACCGCGATCAATACCAAATCAGCTATTTGCAAAACCGAGGACTTGTCATGCCAGTCATCCTTGTCGATGATGGTCACCTCATAGCCCGCAGTATCGAACAAGGACACAAACAGACTACCTAACTGACCACGCCCGCCGATGACAACGATATGCTGTATTTTCGGCGATGCGGGAACGTCCGTCTGCTGTTGCTCGAGAAGTAACAACTGTTCTCTACGCGCCTGCAGTTCTGCAATCGCGCGGTCTATTTCATCTATACTCATTGATCAGACAAGAGTCCCTGCTGGCAGTATGTCTTAATACTTACGATTGTACTCTGGCTCAGTTCAGTTTGTAAGCCCAACCATTCAGAATACAGTTCTATGTCCTGTCATCTTGTGTATAATAAATTTACGCTAGATGAATACTGCATTACAAAGTCGATGAGCTCTAACCCACTGGACAACATCCGTGTTGATATCAACAACCTCGATGATGACTTATTACGTTTACTCGCCAAGCGACGAGAACTGGTCAGAGAAGTTGCCCGCATCAAAACCGAGCACGGTATACCACTGCGTGATAAATCACGTGAAAATGAATTATTGAGCCACTTAATTCGATTGGGGCAGGAAAAGGAACTCGACAGCCACTTCATTCTGGATATATTCCATCGCATTATCGATGATTCCCTGCTGGTGCAACAATCCTTCCTACAGAATATTGTCACCACCGATGACCATGCGGATATTCGAATTTCTCATTTAGGCGATGAAGGCGCCTATAGTTATCTGGCAGCTGAAAAACATTTTGCGACCGCCAATAAGTCAATCCACCATGTCGGCTGTGATGACTTTTCTGAGGTGATTCAGCGCGTCATCGATAATGATGCCGATGTCGCCATGCTACCGATCGAAAATACAACCTCAGGTGGCATCAACGAAGTTTATGATCTGTTAATAGATTGTCCACTGAGTATCGTGGGCGAGGAATTACTCAAAATTGAGCACTGTCTGATTGCTAAGCCAAGTGTATCTCTGGAGCAGATCGATACCGTACTAGCCCATCCGCAAGCCAAGACGCAATGTCATAAAACCCTTAAGAAACTAGGCATTACTCAGGCAGAGTTTGTGAACTCGACAGCCCATGCTTTGCAACTGGTTCAGGGAGATGAGCGGACCAATATTGCGGCCATTGCCGGTCACGAAACCGCGGCACTTTATAATCTGAAAGTATTAGCGAAAGATCTGGCCGATCAGGCAGGTAACTTCAGCCGTTTTGTCGTATTAGCGGCCCATCCTCAGCCTGTGCATCAATCACTACCCTGTAAA
>CAXRAF010000148.1:0-5411 GCA_964228485.1 Alteromonadales bacterium
TACATCGTGCAGAATGGCGAAGTTGTTATCGTCGATGAGCACACAGGTCGAACCATGCCGGGTCGGCGTTGGTCAGAGGGACTGCATCAGGCTGTCGAGGCCAAAGAGGGTGTGAACATTCAGCAAGAGAACCAAACCCTGGCATCGATTACCTTCCAGAATCTGTTCCGACTGTATGACAAATTATCGGGCATGACCGGTACTGCTGACACTGAAGCATTCGAGCTGCGCCAGATTTACAATCTGGAAGTTGTGGTTATCCCAACCAACAAACCAATGGTGCGTGACGATCAGGCGGACCTAATCTTTTTGACGATTCCGGAAAAGATTGAAGCCATTATCAAAGACATTGTTGATTGCGTAGAGCGAGGCCAGCCGGTCTTGGTGGGCACGGTTTCCATTGAGTCATCTGAGCATTTGTCGAATGAGCTGAAGAAACGCAAGATCAGACATTCGGTATTGAACGCCAAGTTCCATGAAAAAGAGGCCGATATCGTCGCCCAAGCCGGGATCCCTGGTAAAGTCACGATTGCTACCAACATGGCCGGTCGTGGTACCGACATTGTGCTCGGTGGTAATCTTGAAGCTGAACTGGCTGCTGCGGGTGATGTATCTGAGAGCGAACAAGAGTCGATCAAGGCGGCATGGCAAGAGCGGCACAATACAGTGCTTGAAGCTGGCGGTCTGGCGATCATTGGTACCGAGCGACATGAATCACGCCGTATCGATAATCAGTTGCGTGGTCGTGCCGGTCGTCAGGGTGACCCCGGTTTTAGTCGTTTCTATTTGTCTCTGGAAGATAACCTCATGCGCCTATTTGCCAGTGAGCGTATGGCTGGCATGATGCAGAAACTTGGCTGGGAAGAGGGGGAAGCGATTGAGCACCCTTGGGTCAGCCGAGCGATTGAAAATGCGCAGAGAAAAGTTGAGGGACGCAACTTCGATATTCGTAAGAATCTGCTGGAGTACGATGATGTTGCCAACGACCAACGTAAGGTGATTTACGAGCAGCGCTCAGAGTTAATGTCGACAGATGACATTTCTGAAACCATTGAAGCAATTCGTTTCGACGTGGTGCAAGACACCATTAGTCAGTACATTCCGCCGCAATCGATTGAGGATATGTGGGATGTGCCAGGGCTTGAAGAGCGCATTAAATCTGACTTCCAACTGACCATGCCAGTGAGCCAATGGTTAGAGCAGGACGAAGATCTGCATGAAGATACGCTTCGCGAGAAGATCCTTGATGAGGTGGTTTCTGCTTATCGAATCAAGGAAGAGCAGGTCGGACCACCAGTCATGCGTCACTTTGAGAAGTCGGTGATGCTTCAGCTGCTGGACACCCAGTGGAAAGACCACCTCGGTGCCATGGACCAACTGCGACAAGGTATTCACTTACGTGGTTATGCCCAAAAGAACCCTAAGCAGGAATACAAGCGCGAGGCGTTCGAGTTATTTACTCAGCTACTCGACGATGTGAAGTCTGAGGTTATCAGCATCCTGTCTAAAGTTAAGGTTCAGAGTCAGTCGGATGTTGAGAAGGTTGATGATCAACGTCGCCAACAGGCTGAGAACAAAGATGTCAATTACCAGCATGCTCAGGCATCTGCGATTGATGAGGCTGCCGGTAGTTCACCTGAGCAGCCGGAGCAAAAACCTGCCGCACATACACCATATGTTCGTGGTGGCCGTAAAGTAGGTCGTAATGATCCATGTCCCTGTGGCTCGGGCAAAAAGTATAAGCAGTGCCACGGCAAGCTCTGATCCCATTTGGATACACCTAAAACAATTCAAGTTGCAGCAGCGGTTATCCTCAATCAGGATAACCGTGTATTGTTGTCGCTGCGACTTCAGGATGCGCATCAGGGCGGGAAATGGGAATTTCCCGGGGGCAAAATAGAGTCTCACGAAACTGCTAATCAGGCACTCGAGCGGGAGCTCAAAGAAGAGTTGAATATCTCGATTGTCGATGCCGCAAAGTATCTGCAAATTGAACACGAATATCCTGAGAAGAAGGTTATTTTAGAGGTATATCGTGTGACCTCATTCTCTGGAACACCAGAGGGAATGGAAGGCCAGGAAGTGCGTTGGTTTAGTATAGAAGAAATGTTGAACCTTGAATTCCCTGACGCAAATTACCCTATCCTCGAGCAGATTAGACACGATTACTTCAGAGTTGTATAATCGCCCGCCTCTATCAACGAGTTAATAACAAAAAGAGATTTAGTACTATGGAATGGCTTGAAAGCGTGGCAAAACCACAAGTTATCGGCCCAATGATTGGACTATTTGCCGTGATTGGTTGGGCGGTGAATAAAGGCTTACAACAATACTTTAATCATGCTGAGCGTATGGAGAGAATTCGCCAAGGTATTGACCCTGACTTAGTCGAATTAGAAGAAGAGCAACACTAGTTGCTCCTACTTGCCTCTAGCGGCTCCAGAAATAGCGCCTCTTACCTGTATTTAGCTATAGAAAATTCAACCTGACCCTCGAACTTCTCACTCGTAAGACGAGCCGTTAGTTGCTTAAAGTAGATGCTGAATCTAGTCGGTCCAGTACTGACCTCTGGAAAAAGATGACTCTCGCCCGGTAAATTAATCGCAATGAAACGATACTGATCTCGGGTCATTTCTTCCTCATAATAACCATCGTCAACTGAAACTGTTTGGAACTGACTCGTTTCTCGACTGAGTCGCAGAATGACTTCGACACTAGTTTGTACACCTTTAAAAGCCTTTAACCATTCAATTAACTGGGCCTGTCGGGTATCCTCTGGCAGTGCTAGAAAGCACTTTACGGCAGGGGCATCAAAGCTCAATCGTGCGGCTTCCTGAGTCAATTTGTTCTTACTCTGTGCGATGAATTCATCTTGCAGCAGCTCATGACCAATTTTGCCCTGCAAGGATTTTGCCCAGTGATTGAGTTTGGCAAGTTGTCGTACGAAAGTATCGAGCTTGGTGAGATCAACGGCAGGATTATCTTTTAATTTGGCAAAATAGCTAATTTCATTGTTGAGGGTTTTGATGAGCTCAGCTTTGAAATCACCGCGCTCGAAGAAGTTAATCAGGATGAATATTTGCCGCAATACATAAAAGTGACTGGATTCAGTATTGGCTGCACATTGGATCTGACACTCACGAAAAATACGCTCCAGGCGCAGAAGACCACGGGCAAAACTGTTCAAAGGGATTTCGTACTGGATGGTGCTGGAGGTCGTCATGTTGTCGTAGTTTAAGACATCATCTCACGATCGTCACATCGCTCAAGGATCGCATGGTGCACATTAAGCACCTCCTCTTGGAGGTCATCAACAGAGCCGGTATTGTCGATCACGTAATCTGCCATGGCGATACGATCACTGCGGCTACACTGACGTGACATGATTTTTTTGATTTCAGTTTCCATGCCTTGCCCCTCGCGCTGTAGATAGCGTTGGATCTGAATTTCCTCGGGAACATCAACGGTTACGATGACATCAACTGTGCTTTGTAACTTGGATTCTATCAATAGGGGTATGGCGTGAATTACATAGCGAGAGGTTGCTTTTGCGGTCTCTGCATGGACCCACTCACGGATCAGTGGGTGTAATAGTTTATTGAGCCACTGACGCTCCTTCTCATCGTCAAAGACAATGCGTCTGAGCTTTTGCCGGTCGAGCACATTATTGGACTGGGTGCCTTCAAGGAGGATACCAGTGCCAAAATGCTGAATTATCTTCTGTAGGCCTAATGTGCCTCTTTCAACTACCGCACGAGCCCCGACATCGGAATCAACGATATCGATGCCGAGCCATTTGAACCTATCCGAAACAGTTGTTTTACCCGAGGCGATACCACCGGTCAATCCGACAATCAGCGGGCCGTCTATCATGATAAACCAACGCTTTGTAGATAGTATTGGATGAGCATTGGGCCATAAAACAAATACAGAAATCCAGCCATTGCTAAATAAGGGCCAAATGGAATTGCATAGTTACGATCTTTGGAACTGATGATCATCAAAACAATGCCCAACACCGCGCCAGTAACAGAGGCAAGCATGATGATTACGAACAGCGATTGCCAGCCGAACCAGGCACCCAGTGCTGCGAATAACTTGAAATCACCATACCCCATGCCTTCCTTGCCAGTGATGAACTTAAACAGCCAGAAGATGGTCCATAGCGACAGGTAGCCCATAATCGCACCGAGTACGGCGCTTTGAAGGGGTACGAAAGAGGGTTGTAAATTTGCAAATAATCCCGTCCATAACAATACATAGACAAGCTGATCGGGGAGTAATTTGGTATCGTAGTCGATTAACGATAACACCAGTAAAAATGCCGCCAGAATACAGGTCCAGAAAGTCAGGATTGAATAACCAAAAGCGTTGGCGCAGATGAAAAACAATAGGCCAGTTGCTAACTCAACCAGTGGATAGCGGCTAGATATTTTGGTTTTGCAATTGGCACATTTTCCCCCAAGCAGGAGATAACTTATGACGGGGATGTTTTCATACCAGGTAATCTGATGACCACACTTGGGACAGGCTGAGCGTGGAACTACTAGATTATAGGGTGATTTTTGTTGCTCTTCAGATTCATCAGTCAGACCAAGCATATCTCTGGAGGCTTGTTTCCACTCATTATCGAGCATGATCGGCAATCGATGGATGACGACATTCAGGAAACTGCCTATGAATAAACCAAAAACCCCGATGCTGATTGAAAACGCAACGGGGTTATTCGCAAGATACTCTATTATGTTCACGATTTAACCGACTGCTGCACCCATCATGAATATTGGAAGATACATGGCGATGATCAAACCACCAATGAGTACACCCAGAACAGCCATGATCATGGGCTCGAGTAATGCACTGAGACCATCGACTGCATTGTCGACGTTCTCCTCGTAGATATCGGCGACGTTACTGAGCATGCTGTCTAGTGAGCCTGATTCCTCACCGATGCCGACCATTTGAGTGACCATATTCGGGAAGATGCCCGAGTTCTGCATGGACATGTTCATGGCCATACCGGTCGAGACATCCTCTCTTATTTTCATGATTGCTTCACGGAAGACGACATTACCCGAAGCACCAGCGGCTGATTCCAGAGCGTCTACCAGAGGCACACCAGCTGCGAAGGTGGTTGCTAGTGTTCGAGAAAAACGTGCCACTGCAGCCTCATAGAGGATTGGACCAATCGCCGGTATTTTGAGCATTAATCTGTCTTTGAAGTCGCGTGCTTTCTCCGAGCGGATCAGCGTCTCTCTCAGACCATAGAAAATGGCCAAAATTATACCGAGGGCTATCCACCAATTGGCCTGCATCCATTCCGACATGCCAATGACTAACAGAGTGAAGGCAGGGAGATCAGCACCGAAATTACCAAATACCTCTTTAAAGGTTGGGACCACGAAAATTAA
>CAXRAF010000149.1:0-3636 GCA_964228485.1 Alteromonadales bacterium
AAACGCGAAGATTCAGCGTAGCGATATCCACCATCACTGGCGACTTGTTTGTTACTAGACAAGGTTGGTTGAAATTCGATTTTGTTGAGTACCGGAACAGGCACTGTGCATAATACCCGATCAGCAACATAAATCTCATCATCAGCCGTTGTGACGGTTACGCCATTATCGTCTTGCTGAATTAAAGTGGCCACCGCTGAGAATTCAATCTTGGATAACATCACATCACGCATTGCGTTCGGTAAGCCAGACATACCTCCAACAATTTTTTGGTAGGCATTACGATTCACAGAGCCAGGCCAGGGTGGTTGACTAATATACTCGGCAGCATTAATTCTCTGAACCTGACTACCCACTAAGTCAAAATAATCACCAGAAGTTGAATAAAACGGCTCTAGTGACAGACCAAAATGCTCGGCATAATCGAGTGTGTATTGATGATTTGAGGGAATCCGCGATGCTCCAGATTCAGTAAATTGCCCCTCTGCAAAAGGTGAAAAAAGTGTATTCACTCGTCCACCGACCCGGTCTCGGGCTTCTATAATAATCACCTCATGACCGACTTGTGATAACTCATACGCAGCTACCAAGCCGGCCATTCCAGCACCAATGATGACAATACTCTGAACACCATTGCCAGTACTGAGTACCTGACCCGGACGATCAGTTGTCGATGGTGGTGGCGGTGGAGGCTTGGGATTAACCTGCGACGAACCGCCACAGCCATATAGAGATAGGGCCGTTGAAGTTAATAATGACTTGGCAATAAATTGTCGGCGATTTAGATTGTTAGATCTAATTCGGGCTCGAGGATGTATTATGAAAGAGTCACTCACAGACATAATCTACCGAATATACGCATAGTTATCCAACCTTTGATTGTTACAAAAGGTATGTGTATCAGAATGCGCAAAGTTAGATATTCTGTGACGATCCTTATCTTTTAATAGAGCTCAAAAGTAGCCATTTTATCTACTAGTGGGTAAAGGTTATCGCCTCTCATTGCTATTTAACACGAATAGGGTCGGCCCAGTCTCCGCGATAAATTAGTTGTTCATCGTGAATGGTCTTAACAAATTTTCCATAGCGTATTTCAGTACCGACATAGAGCCCCAATACTGGACTTTGCTCAGGAATTTCATAGGTATCGGTTAGGGTTTGTGTTGCGATATTCGGATCAATCGCCCAACGTTTTTGTTCTCCTCGAGACCAACCAATATGTACCGCATAAAGGTATCTCACCTCATCGGATAAGGTGAATATATCATTGTTGGTGAGCGCTAATTGTGTCGTGATCGTGGGGCTGTCATTCAGATCAGTCATTTCCGATGTAAACTTGACAGTCGGCCATTCGATATCATTTTCATCAGTCAGAATCACGATGCCCTCAAGTTTAAGCAAGGCATTATTTTTGTCATAAAACTCAAAGATAAGTTCACGATCAGTTAAACCCTGACCGGCAAATGAAATTGTGTCAGCCAGGTGACTCTCAGCGATATTATCTTTGCTGTAAATAACCCTGTCTTTGTAAATGACTCGCATGCTGCTAACATCAGGCTGTAAGAAGACATCAATCGGCACTTCATTTTTGTAAAATGTCTGGTTTTTAGGTGAGCTTATTATGGCCTTGTTGTACTGTGTGAGTGCATGCCATACCGGGCGTGGATAGCCAGCAGTATCCTGCCCATCTCTATAACCCCAAAAGCCGAACCATTCTTCTGGTGTGTCATCATGATCGGCAGGCGAGGTACCGGGTGGGCCTTTCCACCAGCCGTCAGCATAATAAAATGGACTTGCACCTGAGGCACCGGCATCCAGTAATTGCCGGTAGTACCATGGCAGCATAGTCATCTGTTCAATTAAGGTATTACCGCCATATCGGTCTTCGCCCTCATCACGAGACACCGAATAGCCAAATTCCGTAATAAAGAGCGGTTTTCCCTGACCATTCATTTCAGGCAGGATCTTCGCTGCGTTAGTGTAACCATGTGAGTAGTTAAAGCCGTCATAGTCGTATGCATTGTAGGCGTAGACATCAAACAGATTCATATTGACGAACTCGGTGATCGCAGAATTACCGCTGATGGTGACAGGAATACCCGGGTGCTCCTGATGGATTATGTCACGCATCTGTGTCCATAAATCGACTGTTGCTTGCGCACCGACCTTCTTGATGTGTAAGGGCATTGGTTCATTCATGACCAGATAGCTGATCACGCAGTCATAGTTCTTCGAATAGCTTAATACCCGTCTCACTGAGGCTATATTCTTGGCCACAATTTCTGGATCAGAGAAATCATCCTTTGGATTGACCGCGATCCCCAGGATTATTTTCAATCCAGATTTTTGCACTTCCTGTAATTCTTCTTCCGACAACTCTGCCCAAGTACGGACCGCATTAAATCCTGCCTGTTTGATCACCTTTAAATCACTGCTAACGCGTTCGGGGGAGTATTCTCTGTTTTCGTAAGGATGTTGACCAGGACGCGCAGAAATTTCATAACCAAGCGCATTAATGAATGTCTTAACACCATTGATATAAAACCAGCCATCCTTCACCTCGAGTTGTGTTTTAGGCTGCTCGATATGGTTAGTTGTTTCTTGTTGCGAGCAAGAAGTCGCTGTTATTAAGGCAAGTAGCACTGATGCCAGAACGAAAAGCTTATTCATCCAATTGATCCTTATGACATTAAATACAAAACTGGTTTTACAGAGCGTGCGACAAGCGGTCGTTTATAAACTAACACACTCTAAGACAATTGTTTAGATGAGCAGTATTTTTCACAGCACGGATTAAAATGTTTTTAGTATTTCGGTGACTATTTCCAAACCGAGGCTGATGGCTGCTAGATATATTCCCAGAGTAAATAGATTGATCAGAAAACTTTTAATCCAACTCACCTGATAAAATCGTTTAATGGCAATCAGCTGATAAATCAGAAAATACACCAGTACCACGAGTCCCACATAGCCAATATCGGGTTTGCTCAGGGAATTCGTTACTGCAGTTGAGTCATTGCCACTGACCTACCGCTATTAAGTGTTCCAAAGAATTAAATGTCAAAAAGTGATAATTTTTTGCTCAGTTTTTGCACAATTCTCGTATATTGATTATACAAATTCACTCTAGTTATATTTCCACTCTCAAGTGGTACCCATGAGCCAATTTGTTGATGACAACCGAAAATGCTTGCTCGGTTGGTTTCAGTTCTAGCGCTAATAATAAATTACATATTAATAAACAATAACTAATGATCTGGACCTGAGGAGTTTCTATGGCACAAGCAAATCATAATTCAACAAACTTATTTCAAAGAACACAACTAGCAATGGCTCTTGCTGCAGCCATTAGCACCATCTCATTACCACTCATAGCTGAAGAGGCCGAGGAAGAAGAGGCCACTAAAGCAAATGATTCGTCAGTGATAACGGTCACAGCAACCAAGCGTGAACAGGCTATCTACGAGGTGCCTATTGCGATCAGTGCCTTTTCTGGTGACGAAATTGATGAGCAAGGAATAGTGAGCATAACCGATGTTGGCAAATTTGTACCAAATCTGAATATCACCGGATTTTCTGCCGGACATACATCATCGGCCAACCCCTTTATTCGTGGTATTGGATTACAAGACCATC
>CAXRAF010000150.1:0-6715 GCA_964228485.1 Alteromonadales bacterium
CGGTCTGAGGGTATATTTCGGAGTTTTTTGCTATCCAGCCTCAGCGAGCACTGGTGCATCTTGCCATCGGCGTGGGTCGTCCGCGCAGGTGTCAATAAAGCTCTCTGCACATGCTTTTGCCGCGATGCCTAGGCCATCCCAGTCTTTGCAGGAAAGGAACAATGATGCCGTTCTGCTGACACGTCCTGACATGGGTATGATAGCAAGTTCGCCAAGATCTAATGTGCCTTGTATCAGGCTAATGGGTAGCCAGGCGAAACCGTGGTTGGATTTAATCATGCGAATGGATGTCGCCAAGTGGCTTACTGTCCAGCGCTGCTCCGCTTCGAGCCAACCATCATCTTTCGAATCATCGGTTGCTGAGTCACGAACCACAATTTGACGATATGATTTAAGATCTTCATAGGTAACTGACCGATCTTTGCGTGTAAGTGGGTGATCAGGACTAGCCACGGGGACGAAATCGATTTCAAGTAGCGGTTGATTCCAACCTTTAGTGAGTGGTTGACCACCAATAGCAATGTCCACTTCGCCGTTTTCAAGTAGTTCGCGTGCGCCACTTAGGACGGTTTCATGTAATTCGAGCCGTACATCGGGAAATTGATTTGATAATGATTCGAGCACCGCACCTAAGATGTCTTGCGGAAAAATGCCATCAACGGCGAGCTTCACTTCAGTCTCAATGCCTGAGGCAATACCCTTACCTACTGTTTCTATCTTACCGGCTTCTGCAACCAAATATTCAGCACGTCGATGTAATGTATGTCCTGCATCCGTTAAATGTAATGTTCTTCCCTCAACATCGAATAAGTTCACGCCCAAAGATGTTTCGATCTTTGAGACAGCGTGATGAATGCTGGATTGGCTTTTGTGGATGTGTTTAGCAGCCTTGTTGAAACCACCGTACTTCACAACCGCTAAAAACATACGCCACTGTTCCAGTGTCACTCTTAACATAATTATCCTCTGTTGTGGCTGCTCCTGTAATTAATCTCAGGACCAGCTGGCACAACCTGTGTTGGGTTTATCATTGTGTGGCTGTAATAGTAATGTCGCTTAATGTGCTCCATGTTTACTGTTTCTGCCACATCAGGCCATTGATATAACTGGCGTATGTAGTTGGAGATATAATCGTAATCTTCGAGCATGCGTTTATTGCATTTGAAATGACCAAAGTAGACGTTATCGAACCGAATTAAGGTAGTAAATAAGCGCCAGTCAGCTTCGGTGATCACATCACCAGCAATAAATGCTTGCTTTGCCAAAATCTCCTCTACCCAATCCAGCGCTCGAAACAGTCTCTCATAAGCATTTTCGTATGCTGATTGGCTTGTGGCAAATCCACACCTGTAGACACCATTATTGATATCTTCATATATCCTGTCATTAATAGTGTCGATATGTTGTCTTAGGTGCTCTGGATAGTAATCATCCATGTTACCCGTTAGTCGATTGAACGTAGTATTGAACATGCGAATGATTTCAGATGATTCATTGCTGACGATGCTATGAGTCTGTTTATCCCATAAAATCGGAACGGTGACTCTTCCAGAGTAATCTGCATCGCTACGCAGATATATGTCACTTAAATTCTGGCTTTGATACAGGTGATCGCCGCTACTATTCGCCTGTTCGTCAAAAGTCCAACCTTTTGACAACATATCAGGACTTACGATCGACACAGAAATTAGATCGTTTAATTGCTTTATTTTGCGAAATATCAGCGTTCTGTGAGCCCATGGGCATGCCAGTGATACATAAAGGTGATAGCGATCAGTCTCTGCCTTAAATCCAGGCTTACCTGATGGTCCGGCATCACCCGTCTCAGTTATCCAATTCCTGAGCTTTGCCGCCTCGCGTACGAACTCACCGTTGGTTTCTTCGGTGTTATACCATTCATCGCGCCATTCGCCCTTAAATAGGAGCCCCATAGTATCTCTCTCCTAAACTGACAACTGACCGAACTTACCGGATTGGTAATCGCGTACCGCCTGATGCAATTCAGCCTCTGTATTCATAACAAAAGGCCCCATGTGCGCTATTTGTTCATTGATAGGCTCACCGTAAAATATCAAACCGCCAAATCCGTCCTCTGATGCCGTCAGAGTTAATGTCTCAGTATCAGAAAACTGCAATAAAGTGCCGTGTGATGCCTCTGGTTCCTCTAACTTACCGCTATGTACCAGTAGCATAAGACGACCAGTTCTAGGTACAGGGAATGAGACAGTCTGTGATGGTTCAATGCTCAGATCTGCGATACCAGCGTTGCCAGCCAGATTATTTAACTCAGATTCAATCGATTCAGTTCCATTACTCCAAGTACCAGCCAAGGCTTTTATCTCACCACCATCCAGCGTTAAGGCGGGTACACCATGTTCGACGGTATCCTGATAGATGGCGGGACGAAGCTTTTCCTTAGCTGGCATGTTTAGCCAAATTTGAAAACCATGCAGTGAGTTGCCCTCATCTAACAAAGGCATCTCGGAGTGTACAACACCATACCCAGTACTCATCCACTGAACATCGCCTGAACGAATGGCTTTGACATTACCCATCTGATCTCGGTGCTCAAAACCACCCTTAATCATGTATGTAAATGTCTCTATTCCTCTATGGGGGTGTGGTGGAAAACCACCCAGATAATCCGCCTGATCATCGGATCGGATTTCATCAATCATTAGGAATGGATCCATGCTCAATGATCTAAAATCGTGGATTCTTGATATCTTAACGCCATCACCATCCTGAGTCGGATGCGCTGCTACTTTTTGTATAATGTTCATGCCGTATTCCTTACTTTTTCGACATGTTATCATTCTATTTTTTAAATAATATTATCATTATATGGTGTATTTATTTCACCAATTAGAACGATTGAGAGCTAACCAACTATGTCATCACTATCTATTATCTAGCCATGGCGCTTGTGCGTAAATTGGATTATTGCAGTTTAATTAAATTACCACTTATGAAAAACATAAAATTAATTATCATATTGGCATCACTTATCTTTGCCAGCTTACCATTGAGAACAAGTGCTTCTGTGGTTGATGAGAACCAACTGAAGCTGGTTGGCGAGGGTAAAATGAGCTTCTTTTTTTGGGATGTCTACTTACTCAGACTTTATACAGCGAACGGTGAATACAAAACGAGGCAGCATCCACTCGCTCTGGAATTCAATTATTTGATGGACATTGAGGCAAAAGAACTCGTAGCGGAGACGGTCAACCAATGGCGAGAACAAGATTTGCCAGAGCACAAGGATGAGCAAGACTGGGTTGAGCAATTGAATAATCTCTGGCCAGATATCGAGAACGGTGACCAACTACTATTCATCGTTGATGAGAAAAAACATTCTCGGTTCTACTACAATCAAAACTACAGAGGTATGATTCAATCGAGTGACTTTTCCGAGCGGTTCTCAGCGATTTGGTTGAGTGAAAAAACTACCGCACCCAAAGTAAGAAAAAAGCTGTTAGGCGATTAACCTAACAGCTTTGTGTGGATACATTTCGACCAGATATTGTTCAGGATTCTAAGCAACTCCAGTGAAATAGTTTAGGATTGGCCCTATTGGACCTGTGAACTGCATTGGGGCATCCGTTACCGCAATACAGACACAACCTTTATCACCAGCCACTGGCTTGTGATGATGGTTCTCAGTCAGATGTATGAAGTCGCCTGGGACGAAATCACCCATCTCATCAGAATACGAGCCTTCGAGTATCACTGTGAACTCATTTCCTTTGTGAGTATGTGATGGAATCTTAGCTCCTGCTTCGAATTTAAGCAGCTCGATTTTGTTGTTTTGATCATCGATGGCAAGTTCAGCATGGCTAATTTTCTTCGCTACATGCTGCCATTCGATATCGCTATAATCTCCGTTTACAAGGCGTTCAAGTATTGGCATGTAGTCAGTTGCTATCGCTACTTCTTCCATACCAGGGTTTAACGCATCTATATGCGCATCATCGTCTATTAACCCCATCAATGCTTCAAAGGCATGATCTGCCATTTCGCTGTGTGGGCTATTTTCTATACTTACTCCGCCGAATGCTTCCAGAGAGCCTTGCTGCTCTTTACAAGCATCACAGTGTTTAATGTGCATCGCTAGTACGAAAGACATGGCTGGTGATATTGTTCCAGCTGAGTATCGCACAAGTAATTCAGGTGATGGATGAAACTTCATAACCAATCATCTCCAATTTGTTTTTTCATAATTTTCAAAGCGCTGCGGATCCGCGATTTGACCACACCAAGGGTCATTTCGAGTTCCTCTGCAGCGATTTGATGGCTTTTGTCTTCAAAATAAACTTTTTGTATAACCATACGTTGCTCTTCATTCAGATTAGCAATCGCTTGTTTCAACTCATTACCACCGCGGTCAAGAGTTAGCTCTTCGTCCAGATTTTGTTGATATCCAGATTCCGGTAGCTTGTCTTCATCAGACATTGATAATTGTTTCTTACGCAACACATCAATGCGGTAGTTACGAGCGATTGTATATATCCAAGTAGAAACGGCAGCTTTGGACGGATCATAGGTTGGTGCTCTATTCCATACCCGGATGAACACTTCTTGGACCATTTCTTCAGCGTTGTTGTAAAACCCATTTTGCGAGTAAAAGGACTTCAGCTTTGGTGCAAAATAGCAGTACAAAGCGTGAAATGCTTTTTTATCATGAGTTTGTGCGACAGCCATTAAGTGTACCTTCCACTTTTGCATGTCGTCCAGTTTGGGCGCTTCTGATGGCACGGTCTTACCTTTATTTTTTATTGTTCTTTGTGGCCAGTATACTAAGTTTCTAGCTTGTTGTCCCATAAGCGTTCACGCACCCGTTTCTATTGTGCAAGCAGTTACGGCAAGAATAGGCTTTTGGATCAATAAAAGATCATGATCCGACATATATAAGCAGACGTAATTTACAGCATACTCACTCCTATGGAAAAATCCATGAAATTGCACTATTTATTTGCGCTACTTGCGTTGTCAGGATGCAGCACAGATATAGCCCAGTATAGGAATAATCTGCCAGTATTTGACCCTGTGACTTTTTTCTCAGGGCCACTGTGTGCTTGGGGTACAGTCAGGGACTTTAACGGTGATGTCAGTCGACGGTTTGTTGCCGATATAAAAGGTGATGCAGATGCTGATAGCTTCAAATTGGACGAGGTATTTTTATTTGATGATGGCGAGAGGCAAACCAGATTGTGGCAGTTTACACGCAACGGTGATCGCTGGAATGGCAGTGCTGGAGACGTAGTGGGTGTCGCTGAAGGTGAGTTGAGCGGCAACATGATGAGCCTAAAATACGACCTGGCTGTCGGCACTGACGACGATACAATCGTAATCGCTATGGACGATGAATTGCATCTGCTTGATGAAAATAACTTACTGGGTAAAACCATTATGACAAAATTCGGCATATCAGTCGGCGAGATTGACTTGATAATGCAAAGACAAACAACATCCGGAATGTGCGACATCCGGTAACTGAGAATAAAGACAATAATGAGCAAACTAAACATATCTAACTGGTTCGACAATACCAATACATCAACAAATAATTCTAACCACATTGATTGGTATAGAATTGTGCCGTTTATCTTGGTTCACTTGGCAGCGCTTGCTGTTTTCTGGGTTGGGTTTAGCTGGATAGCATTCTGGACTGCGGTAGGGTTATACCTATTGCGCATGTTTGCAATTACAGGTTTCTACCATCGCTACTTTTCACACCGTAATTTTAAAACCAGCCGACCGGTACAGTTTTTGTTTGCCTTCATCGGTGCAACTTCTGCGCAACGTGGCCCGCTCTGGTGGGCATCGCATCATCGCGCACATCATGTAAATTCTGATACTGAGAGAGATATACACTCCCCAGCCCAGCAAGGTTTTGTCTGGAGTCACATGCTCTGGTTTTTAAGCGACAAGAATTTCACTACTGACCTATCACGAATCAAAGACTTTGCGAAATTTCGTGAGCTCCGATGGCTCGACAGATTCGACATATTACCGCCGGTAATACTTGGTGCCGCCTTATTTGGCATAGGATGGTTACTAGAGATTTACTATCCGGAACTCGGCACAACTGCCGGACAGATGTTGGTGTGGGGCATGTTTGTCTCAACCGTTGTCCTGTATCACGCCACCTACACAATTAATTCCCTGTGCCACGTATTTGGTAAACGACGCTTCAACACCAAAGATGATAGTCGTAATAACCTGTGGTTGGCACTGATCACACTCGGCGAAGGGTGGCACAACAACCATCATTATTACCCCGCAACGGTACGGCAAGGATTTAAGTGGTGGGAAATCGACATCAGTTTTTACATACTTAAACTCATGAGTTTCGTAGGCTTAGTATGGGAGTTACAACCGATCCCTGAGCGGATCAAGAAGGAGCTGTAACATGCTAGAAGATGCCAACCAACGCTTTCGTAAGCTTTACAACACGCTCAGTAAAGGTAACTTAGAAATTCTCAGTGATCTTTATGATGCTGATGTTGTCTTCATAGACCCAATCCATCGAGTGGATGGCTTGGGCGAGTTGACTGAATATTGTCGCAACCTGTACGCCAACCTAACCACCATTCAATTTGACTATCAAGAAGTCAGCTATGGTCCAGGGTTATTTCATCAGGACTGGATCATGACCTTTTGCCACCCGAAAATGAAGCAGGGACAGGCTATCCATGTCGATGGTTCATCGCGA
>CAXRAF010000151.1:0-3805 GCA_964228485.1 Alteromonadales bacterium
ATTTTGTCGTTATTTAGACGACGTAGCTGATGGTGATATCGCTGGTGGTTTGCCACGCTTACAATCACTCAGAAATCAGCTTAATGGCAATGAAAAAATTCAAGACAGAAGATTATTGAATTACTTATCGTTGTACGAGGATAAGCAGGCAGCCAAAATTTATGCCTTAAATTTACTTGAGGGCCTCATTTCTGACCAGGGTTTAGTCAATCTGACAAACGATGAAGAACTCATTCGCTATGGCTATTTTGTTGCAGGCACAGTGGGTCTGATGATGTCGCCTTTTCTTGGTGTGGCTGATGCTAAAGCCTTGCCTTTTGCCATCGATCTTGGCGTGGCTATGCAACTTACCAACATCTGTCGTGATGTACTAGAGGATGCCGAGTCCGGCCGGCGCTATATTCCGGTTGCGTTAACCACTGAGCAAATCTGTATGGCATCCGAGGATCCAGAATCTGACAATGCCGGGCTTATAGCAGAGGAAATTAATCGCATATTAGATATTGCCGATGGCTATTATCAGTCTGGCTTAGAGGGCTTGTATTTCTTATCCCCACAGGCGCAAAAAGCGATTGCTGTCACAGCCATGGTGTATCGCCAAATTGGCATTAAACTGCGCGAAAATAACACTGATTGGTTTAATGGTCGCACGGTGGTTTCATCATTTGAAAAGATCACACCAACCATGAAAGCCCTGTTTTCAGTCAACGAGTGGGTCAGTAATGAGCCATCTCATAAGGTCGATTTACATACCCATCTTCGAGACTTACCCGGTGCCAATGGGCTGAGCCACCTTTGATGCACCATGCAAACTGTTCCAAACGCCAAAGATGCTGAAATAGCGATTGTTGGAGGTGGACTTGCCGGCCGGCTTTTAGCCTACCGATATATCAGTGAAACGCGCAAAAGTGTCTGTTTGATTGACCCATCAAACCAGCGAGAAGATCACATATTTGGCTTCTTTGACGATGGCCGTGACAGCATCAAGCTACCCCGCGCACTCGCCAGTCATTCGTTTAGTCGCTGGACCATCAACAACGCACAGATCCGAACTACCCACACCCCCCGCGCTCATCGGTACCGACTGATTTCAGCCTCTGATTATGAGCAACACCTCTTAAACCACTGCCAGAGCTCTGAGCGATTTACGCTCGTCCGTGATTGCGTCGAGAACCAAGAGCGCATGGGTGATGCTACGCTGCTCAGATTGCACAGTGATGCAACGATACGTGTAAAGCAATGCTTCGACTCGAGAGCCAATATTGCCAATGGCGATTACCTGATGCAGCATTTTCTCGGACAGTATGTCAGAGTTCAAACACCAACCTTTAATCCAAACTCCGTTGAGCTGATGAATTTCAGTGTTGATCAGAGTGCGGGCATGCATTTTATGTATGTATTACCATTCTCAGAAACTGAGGCATTAGTAGAATCAACGGTTTACTCAACAGAAACTCACGATGCTGATTGGTACAAAGCACATATCAATGATTTTTTATTGAAGAATTACTCGCTAGTTGACTATGAGGTATATAAAACAGAGCGGGGTGTGATCCCCCTGACTTATGACAAACCTCATGACTCATTTGGAACCGCAGTTGGGCTGCGTGCGGGGGCATTGCGAACCTCAAGCGGTTATGCCTTCAGCCAAATCCATGATCAAGTGTATCGCATCGATTTAGGCAATCCGCAAAAGATAGCCGAATCTCATACCCGTGTTGAACGTTGGATGGATGACATCCTGCTGCGAGTTTTGAGAAACTATCCCGATATTGCCCCAGCGGTCTTTAATAAAATGGCACAGGTGCTCGATGGCGATCAATTTGCAACATTTATGCTGGGCAGGTCACCTTTATGGGACAAGTTTCGATTAATTCTCAGGCTACCGAAACAACCTTTTCTGCATCAGACGTTGCTTGGTAAGAGGATGACACAATGATTCTCAGTACCTTGGTTCCAATAAGTTTGATTCTTATTGCGGGCATGCCACACGGTGCCGCAGACGGAGCATTGGCTGTTTCTCGGTATCAGGCAACTATGCATCGACTGGCATTCTTCTTGGCCTATATTAGCGCTGCCATTATTGGCTATCTGCTTTGGATGCTGGCACCCACGGCCATGTTGGCGGTATTTCTGGTTATGACAGTGTTCCACTTCGGCTCTGGGGATGCACGTTTCTTTAATCACTCCAGCACAGCAAAGTTAGCCGCAATCGCCCATGGTGCGACCCTGTTAATTTTCATGAGTATTGCGCACCCAACAGAAATATCTCGTCTTATCGCCATACTTATTGGCGCAGAGCAGACTGCTCATGTGGTGATGTTCATGCAGTGGTCGGTCGTTGTCTGGACCATTGCCTTGCTGCATACTCTGGTTCAGAGTCAGGAAAAATTGCCGTTTGTGCTAGAAATCGCTGCCATCATTGCGCTCTCTGTGGTGCTAGAGCCACTATGGAGTTTCTGTATTTACTTTTGCTTAATACATTCAATGCGTCACTTTCGAAACATCTACCCAGTGCTTAAACAGTCTCGCTACACCACTCATTTGACGATTTTACTAACGCTTTTGGGTCTAGTGCTGGTAGCAATACTCTACCTCTTCAGCGAAAATATCGTACTGAGTGATGCACTATTTCAATCAACCATAATCGCGTTGTTCATGTTGACCATACCGCACATGATATTCATCGATTATCTTAAACCGGTAAAACGTTATGCAAATGATCGTTAATCGCAAGAATCAACATCTTGATTTGGCCGCTGATGACCGGTCACAATCGCAAACAAGCTCAGATTATGACCGGGTAAATTTTGTGCACAATGCACTGCCGGAATTATCATTAGATACGATCAATAGCCGCTGTGAAATGTGGGGCGCAGAATTCTCAATACCCTGTATGATTGGTGCCATGTCAGGGGGCACGGGGCGTGGTGATGCAATGAACGAGGCGCTTGTTCAAGCTGCAGAGAAGGTGAAAATCCCGTTCGCTCTGGGCTCGCAGCGCGCCAGTATCGAATCCGATACAAGCCAAAACAGGTTACGACAATTTGGACCTAACGCCTTCATCATCGGTAACTTGGGTGGGGCGCAGATTATCGGACAAAAAGGGCTCGATCTGGCTAGGCGTGCTGTCGATGATGTTGAAGCCAACGCCCTAATGATCCATTTGAATCCATTACAAGAGGCGATGCAACCAGAGGGTAATACCGACTGGCGGGGCGTGAGTGATTCGCTTGAGTCTCTGGTTGAGCAATTAGACATTCCGATCATCGTAAAAGAAGTCGGTGCCGGGCTGTCAGTCAGCGTTATCAAGCGCCTGTATGATCTGGGGATCCGTACAGTAGAAACAGCTGGTATTGGAGGTACTAATTGGACTCGTATTGAAGCACTGCGTCACCAATACGAGGATAATCCACTCAACTGCTACTTGGAGTGGGGAGTCAGAACCGTTGACACCCTCATAGAACTTAGGCAATGCAGACATGAACTACCAACACTGAATGTTGTGGCTTCAGGGGGTATTCGGCACGGTCTGGACTGTGCCAGAGCGCTCTGGCTAGGTGCTGATATGTGCGCCATGGCACAACCGTTTCTACTCGCCGCGCTGGATAAAGAAATGGATGATGCAATTGATGCTGTGGCAACATTGGTGTCTGATACGAAAAAACAACTGGAACTGGCCATGTTCCTGACAGGTTGTGATAATTTAGAAACATTTCGTGAGCAGGCAGAAGTGGTCATCAAATAGGCTATTCACCGACGCTTTTAACGACATAGCTCCCGTTACTCAGTCATATAGAAAGAT
>CAXRAF010000152.1:0-8790 GCA_964228485.1 Alteromonadales bacterium
GTATCACTGGGTTTGAATAACCTGGTTGATGAGGAGGGAGCCCGTATTTCACGCTCCGCAAACGAAGTGCAGCGAATTGAAAGACTCATTAAAGGTGTCATCAACTTTGATGCCTCACGTGGTGACTCTGTGATTGTCGATACCTTCGATTTCCCACTGGCAGAACTACCACCTGAGCCTGAGCCATTGGCATTTTATGAGGAAGAATTATTTAAAACCATGCTGAAACCTGCGGTGACCTTTGTGTTGGTGTTATTGCTGATATTATTTGTCTTCAGACCTGTGATTTCCAAGTTAACCACAGGTACAATGCAGTTGTTAGAACCAGATTATAATCCAAACCTAGCCTCAGATACGCTCTCGTTAGGCAGTGATATGGGCGGTATGGCAATGGCTCCCATCGGACGCAAGTCACTGGCACAAGTTGAGCGAGCCAAGAGTGCTGTAGGGGATGACCCGGCCATGGTTGCACAAGTAGTAAAGAATTGGATGGAAGCTGATGAGTAACGAAATAGCAGAAGTAAAAGATAACCCACCAGCGATCGCTAAAGGAACTGAGAAGTTAAGTGGTGTTCAACGCTCGGCGATTCTTCTGATGAGTCTGGGTGAAGAAGAGGCCGCTAAAGTTCTCCAACACATGGGACCCAAAGAGGTGCAGAAGATTGGTCTGGCCATGGCTGAGCTAAATAATGTTCAGCGTGAGACGATGATTAGCGTTCTCGATGACTTCCTTGAATTGGTCGAAGATCAGACCGGTATTGGTATTGGCTCGGAAGACTATATCCGTAATACATTACGAGCTGCTCTGGGTGAGGAAAAAGCTGATTCAATTGTTGACCGAATTCTGCTCGGGGCCAATACGAAAGGCCTAGACACGCTAAAATGGATGGATCCTAAAAGTGTTGCTGATGTCATCCAATACGAACATCCTCAAATTCAAAGTATTGTTCTAGCCTATCTGGATGCGGATCAATCGGCGGAAATTCTGTCATTTTTGCCCGAGAAGAACCGTCTGGATCTGACCTTAAGAATCTGTGCTCTGGATTCCATACAGCCTGCGGCATTACAAGAGCTCAATGACATCATGGAGAAACAATTTAGTGGTGCTGCTGGCTCAAAGACAGCCAATATCGGCGGCGTCAAGACGGCTGCAGATATAATGAACTATCTGGATACAGCGATTGAGAGTCAGTTGATCGAGTCCGTCAAAGAGGTTGATGAGGACTTGGGTCAGAATATTCAGGATCTCATGTTTGTATTCGATAACTTGGTCGATGTTGATGACCGAGGCGTACAGACACTTCTGCGTGAAATCAGTACCGATACTCTGGTTCTGGCTCTGAAAGGTGCAGATGATGATGTCTCTGATAAGATATTCTCGAATATGTCGAAACGTGCGTCTGAACTAATGAAAGATGACCTGGAGGCCATGGGTCCTGTCAGGCTGAGTGATGTTGAGTCGGCACAGAAAGAGATACTGACGGTTGCCAGACGTCTTGCTGAATCCGGTGAAATAGTGCTCGGCGGCGGCGGAGAAGAGATGGTCTAAGCCCATGAGTCGTACAGAAGAGCAATTGAAACGTCGCTTAAGCGGCGTGATTAAAGGCAAGGATGCAGAGCAATTCTCTTCTTGGCAACCCCCGGCTATGGTTGGACATGCCGTTAATAAAGATACCATTACTCCGGGAGAGGCCTCTCTCGGTGCTTCAGTTAGCTCACCTGCGACCGCTGAATCATTAGAAAACGTCACCCAAAATGCTTACGATGAAGGCTTTCAGAAAGGACTCAAAGCCGGCCAGGAAGATGGGCTCAGACAGCAGCAGGAAAAGATAAATCAACTTCAGAATGTGATTAATGATCTTGTAGCGCGTACAGAACAATTTGACGACCAGATAACCAAGCAACTGGCGCAGCTAACCACAGAAATCGCCCAGCAGGTCATTAGAAAAGAATTAACCTTATCATCCGATGCTATTCTGACACTGGTGCAGGAAGTGCTCGCGATGATGCCGACTGGCTCGGACAAAATGACACTAAAACTCAATCCTGCGGATGCTAAAATGGTCAGCGAGGCGTTTCAACTCGATCAGGCAACCGATCTGGGTTGGAAAATCATTGAGGATAGTGCCATACAGCAAGGTGGCTGTGTGCTGACTTCGGATATCTCGACTATCAATGCTGAAGTAGAGCAGAGAATTGAGTCCGTTATCAATCAACTGCTTGGTCCGAGCGATGACGACTAAACTCGCCAATAACATTGCAGATAAACTTGGCGCTTACCAAAACCGTCTAGGTAATATTAAACCACTGCAAGTTGAGGGCAAATTAGTCCGGATGATCGGGCTAACACTTGAGGCGGTTGGCATCAATGTACCTGTGGGCACGCGCTGTAAAATTATCACTGCCGATGACAATGAGGAAAAAGCAGAGGTGGTTGGTTTTTCTGGCTCGAGTGTTTATTTGATGCCTGCGGGCGAAATACATGGATTAAGTCCCGGTGCTCGAGTCATTCCAACGTCAGAGACGGCAACGCTTAAAATCAGCGATGATTTATTGGGCCGAGTCATTGATGGCGAAGGTGAGCCACTTGATGGGTTGGCGCCAATTGAGGGCACTCATACCAGCATCACCAGCCGTCCAATCAATCCGCTACTTCGTCACCCTATTGAGCAACCACTAGATGTCGGCGTTCGCAGTATCAATGCGCTGTTTACCGTTGGACGGGGCCAACGAATGGGTCTATTTGCAGGCTCAGGCGTCGGTAAAAGTGTGCTGCTCGGCATGATGACGCGATTTACCGCAGCTGATGTGATTGTGGTTGGCTTAATTGGTGAACGTGGCCGAGAGGTTAAAGAATTTCTAGAGAATATTTTGGGGCCAGAGGGCAGGGCACGCTCTGTTGTGGTCGCAGTACCCGCAGATCAATCGCCCTTGATGCGTTTGAATGGTGCCATGACAGCGACCCGGATTGCAGAATATTTTCGTGATCAGGGCAAGAATGTCTTACTGTTGATGGATTCACTTACTCGATTTTGTCAGGCTCAGCGCGAATTAGCCTTGGCCATTGGTGAGCCACCAGCAACCAAGGGGTATCCGCCTTCCGTTTTTGCCAAGCTACCAAAATTGGTTGAGCGTGCTGGCAATGCCGACAAAGGGCAAGGGTCAATAACGGCCTTTTATACGGTATTAACAGAAGGTGATGATGTACAGGATCCTATCGCTGATGCCGCCCGGGCCATTCTGGATGGTCATTTGGTGTTATCGCGAGAAATTGCTGAATCAGGGCTCTATCCGGCATTGGATATCGAGCAATCGATCAGCCGTGTCATGCCGCAGATAACCGATGAAACACAACAGATGGGTATCACGGCATTTAAGCAGGTATATTCGACATACCAGGCGAATCGAGACTTAATCAGCGTAGGTGCCTATCAGCAGGGATCTGACCCATACATTGATGAATCAATTGCGATGATCGGTCCAATGCGGACATTTTTGACTCAAGGAATGCATGAAAAGGTCGATTTTAATACTAGTACAACTGAATTAAATCAACTGATGAGCCAACCAGTGGTTTAATTATGCTAGACGATAGCTAATAAAGGTCATTATGATACGAAACATGAAAACAAAATCCGCACGACTCGCACCCGTTAAGCAATTGGCTGAAGATCGCGCTAAGACAGCCACAGAGGCTATGGTTACCGCGCGTAATGATCATCAGAATACCAAGCAAAAGCTAACTGATTTGATGCGTTATCGTAATGATTATCACACAGAACTGCAGAGCAAAGCGAAAACTGGCGTATCAGCCATGCAACTTCAGCAATACCAAACCTTCATCGCCCAGTTAGATAAGGCGATTATGCAACAGCAGCATCAGGTCACTCGAACTAAGGCTGAATTGGAGCATAAGCAGGCGAATTGGCAGCACAAGAATTCTCACAAAGAGGCGATCAACAAGGTGGTTGGTCGAATGCACAAACAAGAGTTGTTAACAGAGTCGAATCGTGAACAAAAAGAGCTGGATGAGCACAATATCCAGAGTCAGTTCAGAAAGTAATCCCCTAATCTAGAAAGCTGTAGCCCTCATTCGCCAACATGCTGGTCAGTTCGATAAGTGGCAATCCGATTAAGGCACTTGGATCTTGGGATTCAAGCCGTTCAAAGAGCACCACACCTAAGCCCTCGGCTTGAAAACTTCCGGCACAACGATAGGGCTTATCTTTTAATAAATACGATTCAATCGTTTCTGCCGATAATTCCCTGAAATGAACCACTGTGGGAATACTTTTGTATTGATATTGCTCAGTAACGGAGTTGTAAAGACATAGACCTGTCTCAAATCGTACTGAGTTACCAGAAAATGCATTTAACATGTCAATTGCCCGTTCATGGGTATGTGGTTTCCCTAAAATTTCGCCCTCGAAAATTGCAATCTGATCTGAGCTTATGATCAGTGCATCGCCGGTTTGCTCAGCAACCGCTTTGGCTTTCTCAATGCTCAGTCGCTCTACTAACGCCTCGGGTGACTCTTCAAACAGTGGAGATTCATCAATATCTGGCGATTCACACACAAAATTATCGGTCAGTCGTTGGAGTAACTTCTTTCGAAACGGCGAACTTGAGCCGAGCACTAGCTGCATTTAAATTTCCTTGATTAGGAATGAACGACACGCCACAGCTGCCGTCATTATTACGATTATTAGTTTAAAAAACCCTGTGTCACTTCATTAATAGGTCGATATGCTACTTTTGGAGCATATCACAAGCCTAATAAGCCGCATTTTAAGTTTATTTTCCGTTGACCGATAGCATTTATTATCAAATCAAATTAAAATTAAAGCACGAAAACTCAGCTGATCAGGCTGCGCCACTGGCCAGTCTCTACCAAAATGTCTGCAACACTACTCATCGATTTGTTCATCGTGGCCTCATTGCCAGCGTCTTATCGTCGTATGCGGAGAAATAGTTAAATGTCTAAGAATATTCTAATTTTACCGGGTGATGGCATTGGTCATGAGATCTGTGCTGTGGCTAAAGAAGTTTTGCAGCAACTTGCGACTAATGAAGGGCTTGATATCAACATTTCTGAAGCCGCGGTTGGTGGGACATCATATGACATGCATGGTACGCCTCTCACCGAGGCGGTATTGCATGAGGCTAAACAGGCTGACGCCATACTGCTTGGCGCTGTTGGCGGTACCCAGTGGGAATCACTGGACATCAGTGTTCGTCCAGAGAAGGCACTGTTAAGCTTAAGAAAAGAGTTGGATTTATTCGCTAATTTACGCCCAGCCATCTTACATAAACCCCTCGCGGATGCCTCATCGCTTAAGCCTGAGTTGGTCGCTGATCTCGATATACTGATCGTACGAGAACTGACGGGTGGAATTTACTTTGGACAGCCCAGGGGCGTGGCAACGGATGATAGTGGTCGAAGATATGGCTACAACACCTATATCTACAACGAAGATGAGATCCGTCGTATCGCACATGTGGCGTTTCAAAGCGCCCAGATGAGAAATGACAAATTGTGTTCAGTTGATAAGGCTAATGTTCTGGAAGTGACAGAGTTATGGCGTGAGATAGTGACCGATGTCGCTCGTGAGTATCCTGATGTCGAGTTGTCACATATGTATGTCGATAACGCCGCAATGCAATTGGTCAGAGAGCCAAAGCAATTTGATGTGATTTTAACGGGTAATATGTTCGGCGATATTTTATCCGATACAGCAGCCATGTTAACAGGTTCGATTGGAATGCTGCCTTCAGCCTCTCTGAATTCCAGTGGGGTAGGCATGTATGAGCCAGTTCATGGTTCTGCTCCGGACATTGCTGGGCAGAATAAAGCCAATCCATTGGCCACGATCCTTTCAGTTGCCATGCTGTTGCGTTATTCCTTATCTGAATCCGCCGCAGCAGACAGACTAGAGCAGGCTGTAATAAATACCCTAAATGACGGATATAGAACAGTTGATATAGCGAAGTCGGATGATACTGTTCTGGGTACTAAAGAGATGGGTCAGGCAGTTATACAGAATTTAAATGCAATTAAATCAGGTAGTTAAGTGAAATGAGTAAGAAATACAATGTTGCCATAGTCGGTGCCACAGGGGCAGTTGGGCAATCATTAATAGAAATTTTAGAGGAACGGGAGTTTCCTGTTGAGAATTTATATCCCTTGGCGTCTAGCCGTTCAGCAGGCGAGGTGATTCTATTCAAGGGTAAATCATGCCGGGTTCAAAACCTGGAAACCTTTGATTTTACTCAGGCTGAAATTGGTTTATTCAGTGCTGGCGGAGCCATTTCTAAAATTTATGCACCCAAAGCGGCCGAGGCAGGCTGTGTGGTGATTGATAATACTTCTGAATTTCGTTACCACGACAATATTCCATTGGTCGTTCCTGAGGTGAACGAGGCAGCGATAGCCGATTATAAGAATGCCGGTATTATTGCCAATCCAAACTGCTCTACCATTCAAATGCTGGTCGCGCTGAAACCCATTTATGACCATTATGGTATTGATACAATCAATGTTGCTACCTATCAGTCAGTATCAGGCAGTGGCAAAGCAGGATTAAACGAGTTGGCAGGGCAAACATCTAAGCTTCTCAATGGTTTAGATATAGAAGCTAATGTATATTCTAGGCAAATTGCGTTCAACGTTATTCCCCATATTGACGTGCTTCAAGACAATGGTTACACCAAAGAAGAAATGAAAATGGTCTGGGAAACTCAGAAGATCTTCGCTGATGATTCAATCAAGGTAAATCCAACCGCGGTGCGCGTACCGGTATTTTATGGGCATTCCGAAGCGGTACACGTGAAGACTAATAAACCATTTGAGTTAGATGATGTAATAAAGCATCTTAAACAGGCGGATGGTGTCGAGGTAATTCATGACGAACAAGAGATGACCTATGCGTCAGCGGCTGTTGATGGCACTGGTACAGATCCGGTGTTTGTCAGCCGCATTCGTCGCGGTTTGGATTCTGATCAGTCACTGAACCTTTGGGTTGTTTCGGATAACATCCGTAAAGGGGCTGCCTTGAACAGTATTCAAATAGCGGAAAAATTGATTGAAAACTATTTATAAAATGCTTTGACTAGACTATAGTTGTAAACAAAGAAAAGACCTTGGCAAACATTAGTAACTATCTTTGCTAAGTAGTTGAAAAAACTAAAAACCGAATACCAGCAAAGGAATTATTAGATGATTCGCAAGTCACTCATCTTAATGTTATTGGGTGTATTTCTCTATGCCCCGACCCATTTAGCGCTCGGTCTGGGCGAAATTAAACTAAACTCAAACCTTAATGAGCCACTCGATGCTGAGATAACATTGCTATCGATCCGTGGTGAGACAGCTGATCAGATTATTGCCATGCTTGGTACCAAATCTGACTTTGACCGCTCCGGCATCGAAAGACTTTATTTTCTGACGCGCATCCAATTCGAGACGGTGTCGACCGGCAATGGTCGAATGGTTATCCGCCTCACAACAGAAGATGCCGTAAAAGAGCCTTTCTTGAATTTCTTAGTCAGTATTGAGTGGCCGAATGGTAAACTCCTGCGCGAATATACCCTGTTGCTCGATCCGCCGATATTTGATGAGACACCTACAACCTCCGTTGCACAAGTGCAACAGCCGACTCAAGCGACGACTACTCGAACAGAGACAAGACCGTCCAGACCAGCTGCCTCGGCACCACGGCCTCAATACGACGGTGACATCTATGGGCCTACCACTTCAAGCGACACCTTGTGGGGTATTGCTTCTAAAGTAAAACCTGGACGTGCTGTGAGTGTGCAACGAGCCATGGTTGCCCTATATGAGGAAAACCCTCAGGCATTTATGGGTGGCAACATCAACCGTTTAAAGCGTGGTGCAGAACTACGGATTCCTTCTGAGGGAGAGTTCGATCAAGTCAGCCAGCGCGAAGCATTACGCCTGATCAGAGAGCATGAGTTAGCTTGGCGTGAAGGCAGGGATATCAATCGTTCAGTCGTTGATACGAGCCCAGCCAATTCTCAATCTCGTTCCACAACCACCAGCAACACGAGCCAGAGTGGTCGTCTGTCACTGGCGACAGAGCAGCAGTCTGACAATGGCACGGGCGGAAGCAATGCCGCTATCTCCGAAGAGGAAAATCTGGTTCTTAAGCAGCAAAATCAAGAGCTTGAGGATGAAAAGCGTAGTCAGGAAGAGCGCATTGAACAACTTGAGCGCTTGCTTGAACTTAAGAACGAACAATTAGCGCAACTACAAAATACCACGAGTGATAGCGATCAGACTGCGCAGAGCACTACGACTGCAGACACAGCGGCTAGTGAGACCACATCAACCCAAACACCAACTCCAGCAGATAACACTTCTGAACAAACAGAGCAGGCAACACAACCAACGCCTGCAGTGCCTAGTCCAATGCCTGAGAAAGGCTTTGTCGGCCAGTTGCTGGATGGTGCTTATAACCTATATTTGATTATCCTGGGTGTGATTATTATTGTCATAGCGTTAATCATGCGCTTCAGAGGCAAGGACGATCTGAGTTATCAAGATGCCATTGAGCGCAGCGTTCCTGACAATGCACCGAAGTCGCAAAGCAACGCATTCCGCGCTGAAGATTTACCTGACACGGCTGATGAAGTACTTGCCGATGATTCTGAATCATACACCGCAGATGATATGGCCATGGAAGAATCTGCCGATCCAGTCGGAGAGGCCGATATTTATATGGCGTATGGTAAATTCGATCAGGCTGAGGATCTGCTCAAGCGAGCTCTTAC
>CAXRAF010000153.1:0-13152 GCA_964228485.1 Alteromonadales bacterium
GCAAAAAGAACTCTATCTCAGCAAATTTAATGAGGGCAGTTGGTCTGGCACCATGTGTTTGACTGAGCCACATTGTGGTACTGATCTGAGTTTGATCCTCACTAAGGCTGAGCCCAATGATGATGGTACTCACAATTTAACAGGCACCAAAATATTCATCTCCTCTGGTGAGCATGATCTGACGGATAATATTGTTCATCTGGTACTGGCACGATTGCCGGATGCACCGCCGGGAATCAAGGGCATTAGCTTATTCATCGTACCGAAGTACATCACCACTGAGAGTGGCGAAATAACTGAGCGTAATGGTATTGTCTGCGGTTCAATCGAACACAAAATGGGAATTCACGGCAACGCCACCTGTGTGATGAATATGACAGATGCCAAAGGCTATCTGATCGGCGAGCCGCATCGTGGCATGCAGGCCATGTTTGTTATGATGAATTCCGCTCGACTTGGTACTGGTCTACAGGGCTTTGCCATCGGAGAGCGTGCTTATCAGGGCGCATTAAACTATGCCCGCGATCGATTACAGATGCGCTCACTGTCCGGAGCAAAGCGACCCGAGTTGAAAGCAGATCCAATTATTGTTCATGCCGATGTTCGTCGTATGCTGTTAACGATCAGAGCTTATACTGAAGGTTGCCGCGCCATGAGTTATTGGATTGCTCAGGAGCTTGATATCGCAGAGCATCATCCAGATGAGGCCCGTCGGCAACAGGCAGAAGATCTCGCAGCCCTGATGACGCCAGTCATAAAAGCCTTCAGTACAGATAAAGGCTTTGATTCAGCAAATCTTGGTATTCAAGTCTTTGGTGGGCATGGTTATGTAACTGAGCATGGCATGGAGCAATTTGCCCGCGACGCTCGTATTGCGCAAATATATGAGGGTACCAATGGTATTCAGGCTCTGGATCTGGTCGGTCGTAAATTACCAATGCATGATGGTCGGTTACTGAAAACTTTCTTTGCCATGTTAGATGACTTCATAGCGCAATATGAAGACAATGAGGTGTATGCAGAGTTTATTCAGCCGCTAAACAAAGCGACCGGTGGGTTGAAACAAACCAGTATGTGGTTAGCCACAGCTGGCCGTGAAAACCCCGACCATGTAGGTGCTGCAGCCGTCGATTACTTGCACATCTTTGGTCTGGTTACTGTGGCGTGGATGTGGAGCAAAATGGCCATTACTGCCATTGAGCAGGATGCCGACGGTGCAGATGAGTTTTATCAGGGTAAAATTGCCACTGCCAGATTTTACATGGCTAAGTTGCTGCCGCATGTCTATGGTCACATGCAAACTGCCATGTCGGGCTCAGATAGCCTTATGGCATATCCGGACAATGCTTTCTAGATATTCCGCATCCATAAACTAAAAACGGCATCTCATATGAGATGCCGTTTTGTTTGTGCAACACATTATTTGCTCATTCAAAATCAGAACTGATAACGCGCTCCTAATACCAAACTTCGTCCTGCGCGAGGTGCAACATCTTTGATGAATGACGCATGGTCTCTTGCTTCCTCGTCCAATAAGTTCTTGGCCTTGAGAAATACCACGAAATCTTGACTATCAAGCGCACGGTACGCTAACTCAAAATCGAGCATCTCAAAACCTTCAGTGGGTAATTCATTGACACCAATATCGTCTTGATTGGAGTAACTGATATAACTCAGTTCAGCCGATAAATCATTGTCATCATAATGCAGAATAAGTCCTGTTTTCATGGGCGGTATTCTTGGCAAATAGCCACCATCGGCAAGTTCGGCATTAACGAGATCTGCGATAAATCCAATGCTTAGATTGTATGCTGCATCTTCGACGAGCTGATAATCCATGTGAAACTCAAATCCCTGAATATCAGCATCTGCCTGAGTGTAGGCTAGTATCGGGAAATCATCATCGATAAGCACATCATAACCATTTAAGTTGGTAACAATACCGGTGTTTTCCTGAATCTCACCATAAATGAAGTTATTGTATGTATTGAAATAGACATTGAATTCACCCGAGAATCGACCTGAATTAAAGCGGTAAGCTAAGTCGATATTGATTGAGGATTCATTCTCTAAATCCAGATTACCAATCTCAAAGGTCTCTGTTGCAAGGTGCTCGCCAAACGAGTAGCGCTCTTCGACATTTGGTGCGCGCTCTGCTCGAGACAGGTTCAATGCCAGACTGGCATCGTCAGAAATATCAAATACAGCGCCGGCAGAGATTGTATACATAGAGTCTCTTGCTTTTGAAAAACCCTCAATTTCAATTGTCTGCTGCTCTTGACGGAAGCCAAGCTCATATTTGACATTGTCCTGACGTAACTCTTCTACAACAAACAAGGCGACACTATTAGTATCTGATGGTGGCACAAAGGCCTCGTCACCAATGGCTGAGAAGTCCCGATCGGTATATTGCAATCCAACGATGCCGTTCCAGCCAGCAATTTCACTGTGACGAAAATAAGTTCTTAATTCTGTGGCATCATTGGTAAACCGAGTACCTATTTCGTCACCCTCTAATTCGGTGTGCTCATAATTGGTATTTGTTAAGCCGATGAACATATCCTCAACACCGGCAAACGGTGCATTGATACCTGCCTGTAGGTCGAGTCTGGTCTGCTCCATGTCAATGGCAACCATTTCTTCCTCTTCCTCATGCTCCTCACCCTCGTGATCCTCACCTTCATGCTCTTCCTCATGACCGTGAGAGTGTCCAGGTAAACCATAGAACTTATTTGAGTGATTCAATGACGCACCAAAATAACCCCAATCACCAATCCAGGTCATACCAACAGCAGCACCCTCAGCTTCAGCGTATGAATTCTCCAACTCTCCGAATGCTTCCTCTTCTTCGTGCTCCTCACCCTCATGATCCTCTTCATCATGCTCCTCTTCTTCAGCCGCTCTTAAGGCAGCTGACTCTGCGTAGCCCGGGATCTCGAGATTTTCAGAGTTAGTGGTAAAGGCATTGAGACTGAAAGCAAATGACTCATCGCCACCACTAACAACACCTATGAAGGATTCTTCTTTAGTGGCTGAATCACCAAACCGAATTTCTGCCCCACCCGTTGTGCCATCAGCACCATCAGGGTTAATGAGTGAATCAGCGACATTGACAACACCACCAATCGCACCACTGCCATATAACAGGGTAGCCGGGCCTTTTAATACTTCGATTTGCTCTGCGAGCAGTGGTTCAAGTGCCACATCATGGTCGTTACTGGTGATACTGGCATCCTGCACTGTCATTTGATTCTGTGTAATAAGCACCCGAGGACCTGCCAAACCGCGTATCACAGGTCGTGCAACAGCAGGACCAAAGGATGACATGCTGACACCGGGTTGCTTTTCGAGGATATCACCCAAGGTTGTCGCACGGTTCAGCAGTAATGATTCTCCAGCGATCACAATTGCCGGAGTAGCCATATCTAATTTGGTATGCTCCAACGGATTTGCTTTGACGACCAGAACGTCATCCATGTGATAGGGCATTTTGATCGTGATTGTTTCACCGTCTTCACTGACGGTGATGTCCTGATGGAAGTGGTTACGTGAGCCACCCTTTACATCTAATGTATAGTCACCTGCTGGCAGATCGAGAGAGAAACGTCCCTCTGAATCGGTAGTTGTCTGGACCTCTTGATCTCTGACCAGGATCACTGTGTTTGGTACAGCTTTGTTGCGTTGATCTTTTAGTACACCTGTTACTTCGGCTGCCTGTACACTGGTGTGCACCATACCAGCACCTAACATGGCTAGCATAATACGACTGTATTTCATTGACTTATCTCTTATGTTCGTTAACGAGTTTGACCCTGAGCGGAATGTCAGTGTCTTGTGTTTAATTAATGCGTGTTAACGATTAAGCCGGTGGCCCGCGTAGGTAAGGACGTTGATAGTGGTTCAGTCCGTTGATGTAGGAATAGTGAGAGAATTCCTCTGCAACAGAAAAATTATGGTGTGATTGGTCGTGGCATTGCGAAAGTAATTCGTCGTCACTGCCTTTTGAATGTCCGCACCACTCACATGATTGGTCAATACTGTGTGGTTCAGTCAACTCATGAGCGATCTGATTTCCCTGCGCAAAAAACATAATCAGCAGAAGGCCAAATGCCATCCACGTTGTATGTCTTGTCGTCTTACGTTCAGTCATCATGTGTGTATTGTGTCTGCGAATCAGTAGGAGTGTTATAATATAACATATCAAATCAGAACGCCATATTCACTAGGCATTGTTCTACTACTACTAAGTATGACTACAATGACACTGAAAAGCCGATAGAAACGCCATTGTCGATATTTTTCGCCATAGTGTGACCACCATGAAACTCAGCAACCAATTGCACGATATGAAGCCCGAGACCCAGATGAGGCTCATTCCCTTCACGCTCGTTATCACGAATAGATACCATTGATTGAAAGAGTTGATCGGCTATGCCCGCGGGCAACTGCGGTCCGATATTACTGACACTAATTTGGCAATGCTGTTGATCACTTATGCCAGTAACAGTAATCACACTACCCGGCTCGGCAAAACTCACTGCATTACTGATAAGTTTGTCCAGTGCTTGCGCCAGCAAATCAGGAGAAGCCGAAATATCTTCAACCTCAGTCGAAAATTGAAATTGATGCGTGGGGTAGATTGACTGATAACCCGTAACCATCTGCGATAAAAATGTCGCTAGTGATATTTTTTCACTTTCAGATTCATGGATTGACTGCTCCAGTCGACTCGCTTCCGCCATGCGATGTAACAGGGTTTGTAGTCGCTGTATGCCCTGCTCAGCACGTGATAAATTACCCTGTAGTGGCTGATTATCATGGCTGTCGATCTGTTGTTGCATGTTCTCCAATGAGGACCGAACTACCGCTACTGGTGTTCTGATTTCATGCGACAGACGTGATGCCAGTTTCTCCAGATAGTCATGGTAGGCACGCAACCTTAGCAGCATATCTCTGACATGATTATTCAAGGTGTCTAATTCATCACCCCGTTTTAATTCCGGCAAGTCGCCCCTGACCCGACCGTATTCATCGATTGCACTGTCCGTCACTTTTTCCAGTTGCCGGATTCGATAACTCAGTCGACCAGCAAATGTAATTAATGCCACGGCTAGTAGCAGAAATATCAGCAGTGATACATTTAATAAACTCGCCAAAGCACTTCGTTGTAATACCTGTAATGCCGCGGTTGACTCTTCAATTAAAACCACACCCTTAATCCGATTTTGCTCAACTATCGGCCAGGCAGAAGTCAGCAACATACTAGAGTCATTGCCCTGTCTGATCCGGGTACTGAGTGCCTCACCACCTAATGCTGACTTAACATCATCTCGATTCGCCAGAGTTGTGTCATTCCAAGAGTCCGATATCTCATCAGGTATTAACAGCCAGGCAAACAATGGATTGATTGGTTTCAGGTTTTGTTCGATATTCAGGGTACCCGTACTCGCTAATAGTCGACCTTCGTTATCAAGTAGCCTCAGGCGACGACCGTCAAGCAAGCCAAATTGACTGAGTTTAGTATTCAGTGCCGCAGGAGCACTCAGAATTGATAGGCGTTCATTAGCCAGTTGATAGGTTGTTGAACCGCCTGCCTTCAGATCATTGACGCGAATATTGAGTCCCTGAGCGACATATGCGATGGGGATCTTAAACTCCACCTCGTAACCAACGCCCTGCTCTCGCTCAAGCCAGACCCCCTGAATTCTCGAGTAGCGCTGACCTGTTAACTTATCTCTGGCATAAACCATTCCCGGCGCTTCAGTGATAAGTAATAGTTGTTTAGTCTCATTACCGATATTCAAATCCAGCGTGATACCGTCTGCATCGGTTGACTGGCTGAGTGAATAGACCGATTGATGGTACCTGATATCAGAGTCAATAATACTCATGAAGAGATACAAGCTATCGTCATAGCGACCAATTTTTACAGTGGCATTGGCTGATTGCTGTTGGTCGAGCAGTAAGCGCGGTTTTCTGGAGTAATCGCCCCAATCCGCATCATAACCATCAAGTGATGGCTCATTTGGCAGGGCTGCGGCATACATTGATTCACCCGGAGGAAATACCGGGATAATGTCGGTTTGCTGGCTCATATGCGTGGTCACCGACTGGGCATACGTACTCAGATTGTCCAATAAGATATGCTGTAAATAATCCTCAATCGCTTTAACATAGCGGAGTCCCAACCAGGGCACAACCAGAATCAGCGAAGAGACCAGAAATAGCTTTTGTCGCAGGTTGAGTCTAATCATTCATTACTACCGACTTACCCATCGATAGCCAGCACCATAAACAGTTTCGATATGATCAAATCGCTTGTCCAGCGTCTGAAATTTACGGCGAATACGTTTGATATGAGAAGTCACGGTCGAGTCATCCACAATCGCCTTAGCATCTTGCATTAGCTGATCACGATCCTTGACATGGCCAGGACGAGCAGCCAGTGCATGAACAATCCAGAATTCCGTTAAGGTCAAAGGCACCTTGTCGCCCTGCCAAAAACAATCAAGCCGGTGGAGATCGATGGTCAGGTGTTCATGCTCAATGATTTTGTCGGGTTCAGGCGGTGTCGATAAAGCATCTGTGCGACGAAATAATGCCGCAATTCTGGCCAGTAAATATTGCAAACTGACGTCTTTTGTCAGGTAGTCATCGGCATCCAGACGAATGCCGGAGATCTTATCTAACTCACTATCCAATGCTGTTAAGAAGATAATGGGTAGTGTCTTAGAACGTGTCCTTAGACTGCGACACAGTTCGAAACCGCCCTCAGGATCATCCTGCAAGCACACATCTAATAACGCCAGATCAGGTAATCGTGCTGCAACCATTTTCTCAGCACTCAATCGATCAGCATAGGCCTGAACTTCATAACCTGCCTTGCGCAGAGCTTCCACGTAGTTCTGCCTAATACTGGGCTCATCCTCCACCAATAGAATACGCTTTGCCATACAACTCTCCTTTCAAGGACACCATGGTAAGTGGTTTTAATGCTAAAAAGAAGGGATCAGAGCCACATGCCATATTTTCGCCACATTTCACCCTGAGATAACCCGATTCTGTCAAGAATGCTGCCCTCTGAGGCTGTTGTAATAGCCTGGTCGAACACAATACAACCACAGGAGATACGACATGAAACACGTTATTTTAACACTATCTGCGATTGCCTTAGTCATGAACATGTCTGCAGTGCAAGCTGAAGACAATCAAACTGAGGAGCGTGTCGGTTTTGGTACTGGCCTCGTCATCGGCGCGATAGCGGGCGGACCAGCAGGTGCCATTATTAGTGCGGTCGCTGGTGCCTGGCTTGGCGACAAGGTCAATGAGGCTGATAAAGTACCCGTCTTACACACAAAATTAGCATCACGGACAACCGACCTTAATCAACTTAAGCGTGAGCTGGTAGTTGCTGATACGGAGCTACATAAAGTGCGAGCAAAATTAGTAGAACAGGAAATAACCCAACAAAAAGTCAGTCAGCAGAAGCATGCCGTCACTGGTCTAAAGTTTGATGTCATGTTCCGCACTAATTCTAGCGAGCTGGAAGACGATGCCATCGAAAAGTTACTACCCATTGCATTATTAATGGAGCAGTACGCTGATTATGATATTCAACTCACAGGCCATGGTGATGTGGTTGGAACTATTGATGGTAACCGTATCGTGGCGGAAGACCGTGCATTAAGAGTAAAGCAATCTCTGGTCAACGCTGGCATTGATACTCGCCGGGTACACATCATCAATTTGGGTAACACTCAAGCGATGGCAGAGTTAGTTGATGTCGAAGGCCGTGCCATGGAGAGACGTGTCCGCATCCAATTTGTTGAATCAACAACAGCAAAGAAACCTTCAATAGCGCAAAATTAATGTGACCATAAAGGAGGTGATTAAACGGGAGTTACGCTCCCGTTTCTCTATGCATCGGACTCACGAAATACCATCACATTCCAATCACCATTGATGGCGACCTGAACTTTAAAGACGATTGGCCGACAGCAAACATAGCAATCTTCGGTATATTGCTGATCTTCATCCAGTACCTCTACAACGGTATCGAATGTCTCACCACAATACGGGCAACTAATATATGTTTGCTCGACTGAACTCATCTCATATGACCTACGTAACTGTATATAAGTCATACGCAGCAGTGTTGCGATCAGTACAGTAGCAATTTAACATCGTATTCATTAAGCCATATATGGAGTAATCACGTGGCTCGGGACTCTGATAGCTCAACAACCGTTTCTTTATTCAAGTATGCTCCTGAGCATGCTCAGGTTTTCAAGGCGCTCAATGAAGCCTGGATTAGACGTTATTTCGTCATGGAAACCGGTGACTACAAGGCTCTGGACCATCCGGATGATTACATCATCAAGCCTGGCGGTCATATTGTTATGGCATCTCTGAATGATGAGATTGTCGGCACTTGTGCCCTCATTAAAATGTCAGACGGCGGCTATGAACTTGCGAAAATGGCTGTGGATGATAAAGCCCAAGGTTGTGGTATTGGTTTGGCGCTATGCGAATATCTCATAGACCTGGCACGGACGAACAAGGCGACTCGGCTATATCTGGAGAGTAATACCAAGCTCGTGCCGGCAATCAATCTTTACCGCAAAGTTGGCTTTGTTGAAATCCCCATCGTTGGCCCGGGATATGATCGGGTTGATATTCAGATGGAATTGTTACTCTAATTAGCGGCCAAGTGCCACATCTGACACAAAAGGATTTGACGCACGCTCTCGACCAAAGTCTGACATGTTGCCATGACCGGGTATAAAGCGCATGTCATTACCCAACGGCCAAAGTTTGTCGGCAATGGAATCGAGTAATTGTTGATGATTACCACGCGGAAAGTCAGTACGACCGATACTTCCCGCAAATATCACGTCACCGACCATCGCTAGTTTGGTACCTTCGTGATAGAACACCAGATGTCCCGGTGTATGGCCGGGACAATGGACAATTTTGAGTAATTCATGACCAACGGCAATGGTGTCCTGCTCTGTTAACCATCGGTCAGGGGTACAATTTAACATGCCCGGCACACCGTACATCTGACTTTGACGCTCAATTGCATCCAGCCAGAACTTATCTTCAATATGTGGACCATTAATTGGCACAGCGAGTTTTTGCGCCAGCTCCGTTGCCCCGCCAGCATGATCAAGATGACCGTGGGTTAACAGTATCTGAGTGATGTTGACCTTGTTTGCATCGATTGCCGCCGTGACCAGATGTAAGTCTCCACCCGGGTCGACGACCGCCCCTTCCATTGTTTCATCACACCAGATGACACTGCAGTTTTGCTGTAGTGGAGTTACCGGGACAATTGTGAATTTAAGGGCCATATCATTCAATCCTGCGTATTACGCCTTACATTTACTGGCATCTAATAGATGTTTGTGATTGTAACCTGTTAATCAAGTCGATATCATCCCCTCTTGAAATTTCCAACGAGATAATTGGCATGTTAGATGCAAAATTTTTTCACACCTTAGATTATCAGCCGAATGAGGCCGCCCTGAAAGACAAAGTCATTCTTGTTACCGGGGCCGGAGATGGTATCGGACGAGCAGCTGCGCTCAGTTATGCCGCACTGGGTGCGACTGTCATCCTACTTGGCAAAACGGTGGTGAAGTTGGAAGCCACGTATGACGCGATTGTTGCCGCGGGACATCCACAGCCGGCGATTTATCCGATGGACTTACTCGGTGCCAATCCAGATCATCATCAGGAAATGGCGGATACGATAGCCGCTCAGTTTGGGCGTCTTGATGGTATTCTTCATAACGCCAGTATCCTCGGTACACTAAGTCCTATTGCCAACCAGAATATTGAGGAATGGTATCGCGTTCAACAAGTGAACATTAATGCCGTATTTTTGATGACCCGTGCCTGTCTTCCGCTACTCATGAAGGCAAAAAGTGCAAGTATGATATTTACCTCCTCGGGTGTCGGTCGTCAGGGGCGTGCCTACTGGGGTGCCTACTCAGTGTCAAAATTTGCTACCGAAGCATTTATGCAAATACTGGCGGATGAGCTTGAGACAAATACTAATGTCCGTTCAAACTGTATCAATCCTGGCGCAACCCGAACCAAAATGCGCGCTAAAGCCTATCCTGGCGAGGATAGTCAGACCTTACCAACACCTGAAGACATCATGCCACTGTACGTGTATCTAATGTCCGAAGATTCGCATGCAATTAATGGTGAATCACTCGACGCCCAAGCGTAATTTTCAATGACCGGCAATTTTTTGCCGGTTTTTTGGCACCCTGCTAAATATTTCCCTAATTAACGTTATTTTACAGTCATTAATTTGACGCGATAACTTAACTCTTATTTGTGAAACTCTCTATCTCATTGTTTTTGTTAGTCTTTTTATCACTGGCACAATAATCGCAATAATTTGAGTGAATGGAAATAAATAAGTGAGACAAACATGTCACAACTAAACAATGATTTGAATACAACCGATGATAGTCAAACAGTCAGGGTTGAAGATTTAGCGCAGTTTCAAAACCATGAAACTGATCGTCAAAGCGCACTTGAATTAGTAGAAATTAAGCTAACGCAAGGACTGCAGCGATCGCTAGATATCCAGACGCTTCTGGAATTTTTCTCGCGTGAGATTGCGGCAATCGTGCCATGTGATTCAGTGGGCTACCAAAACAGTGAGCACCGAGTCGCCTATGCTTACGGCCAGGTGGGTATTCATATGTGCAAATACGAGCTGACGTTAGATGACACCTACATGGGTGTTCTTGTCTGCACTCGTGATAAGCCATTCGGTGATTTAGACCTTCTGACAATTGAATCTCTCACAGCAACACTGATCTACCCATTACGTAATGCACTCATGTATGAGCAGGCTATTAATCTGGCAATGCATGACTCACTGACCGGTGTCGGTAACCGCAAAGCACTGACCCGAGCGCTGCGTCGAGAAACCAGTATTTCACGCCGACAGGATCAACCCTATTGTGTGTGCATGATTGATATTGATCACTTTAAAACTATCAACGATAACTACGGACACGCTGCTGGCGATCAGGCTCTGAAGCATGTCACACAGATAGTTGACGTTATCACGCGTGAAACAGATGAACTATTTCGCTACGGTGGTGAGGAATTTGTGTTGGTTCTCAATAACACCAATCAGCATGATGCCGATCAACTAGCCGAGCGACTTCGCTCAGCCATAGAGCAGTCAGCAGTCTATGTTAAAGACCATCAGTTCTCTGTAACAGTGAGCATCGGTGTCGCTGAATACGATCCGATAACTGGGGCTGATAGTATAATTGATAGAGCAGATGTTGCTTTATACAAGGCGAAACAATCAGGTCGTAACCAAATACAAGCAGCATGTTAAGACAATGGACATATCCAGTATTTACCCAGATGACAGTGGCTATATTTTCGACAGCATGGTCGAGAGTATGGACTCACTGTTCTTTGTAAAAACAACGGATACTGAGCGACTTGCTGAACAACTTTCTAATTATCAATATCTAACCGGACGCGCAGCCTATCGATGGCATGCACACTCAGGTATCAAACGCTTCGACCTGCAGCATATTATTTTACCGAATACTCAGCAGCTCATCGATGCCTTGTATCACATTAGCAATTCGCCACATTTCGGCATCTTTTTGTTCACAGGCTTTGATAAGATGCTGTTTTCACCTATGACAGACAATGTCATTCAGCATTTTTTAGAATCTGCTAGGGCACAACGAAAATACATTATTTTTGCCGACGCTGATCCTGCGATACCCTCGTCCCTGCAACATCATATAGTCAACTTAAATGTGCCGACTGGTGATAAGTCGCAAAATTCAGACATCAGAACCAGCTACCTATATACCAGGTAACGTTAGCGATTGCGGTCGGGCATTCTACGACGTCTGGACATGATCCGTTTTTTGCGCATTTGTTTATTATCTCGAACGCGTCTTTCAATATTTCTGGGTGGTAAACCAGCTACTTTAGCCAGTTCATTGACCTGATGATCATCCAGCTCATTCCAAACACCTCTGGGGAGTGTTCTGGGTAATGAAATGGGACCGTATTGAATTCGGATCAGACGCGAAACCTCAAGCTCCTGACTCTCCCACATCCGGCGAACTTCGCGATTTCTGCCCTCTTTGAGCGCAACTTTGAACCACTGATTACGTCCCTCGCCACCCGAGGATGAAATGGCATCGAACTTGGCGATTCCGTCCTCGAGCTCAACTCCCTTTCGAAGTCGTTGAATGTGCACCGGTAGGACATCACCATGTATGCGAACCGCATACTGACGCTCAATTTCTGTCGACGGATGCATCAACTTATTGGCGAGCTCACCATCATTTGTAAACAACAATAACCCGGATGTGTTTATATCCAGACGGCCAACCGATAGCCAGCGCCCCTGATACAGGTTGGGCAGATTATCGAATACCGTGGGACGATTTTCCGGATCTTTGCGACTGCAAATTTCACCGTTAGGTTTATTGTAAATAATCACTCGCCGACGAATTTCTGCGGCCGTTTTGATATTAACTACATGACCATCCAGACGAATCACGTTACCATCATGAACGCGATCACCAACGCTGGCGACGTGATCATCAATTTTAATACGACCATCCTTAATCCATTGCTCCATTTCACGACGCGAACCCAGACCCGCTCTCGCCAGAACTTTCTGTAACTTTTCAGTCGCTTTAGTGGACCGATTCATCTGCGGGTGTAGCTTGTGTTGTTGTGTCTTGAGCCTCGATAGCCTGCTCAACATCCGTTGCTCGGGCCTCGTCCTGTTCCTCCACAGAAGTGGTTTCAAGCGCTAGTTCCGGCTCAAGTTTTGACAAGTCCTGTATTTCCGAGAGTGTCGGTAACTGATCTAAACTCTGTAAGTTGAAGTAGTCGAGGAATTGTTTAGTCGTAGCATACATTGCCGGCCGACCTGGGGCATCGCGGTGTCCGACGACATGCACCCACTCGCGTTCCATCAGCGTTTTCATAATGTTGGTTGAAACACTGACGCCACGAACCTCTTCGATGTCTGCCCGCGTGACCGGTTGACGATAAGCGATTAGTGCTAACGTCTCGAGCATGGCGCGCGAGTACCGTTGAGGTTTTACTTCCCATAACTTAGCGACATAT
>CAXRAF010000154.1:0-5596 GCA_964228485.1 Alteromonadales bacterium
CCCTATGGATAATGCTAAATGGCGGACATTATAGGGAAGTGCTCGCATCTCACCCACAGAAGAATGACACAGCAGCACATTAAGCTGATCTAGATCAATAAATCGCTTTTTTGATCCCTTCAAGTAGATTATTGACACCTGTGTCAGTACCCGGAGCGGTATAGCCAAGACGAACCACCACAAGCTCCTTTGCAGGGATCACAATCATGACTTGACCCTGATAGCCGTTCATAAAGTAGGCATCGTTGGAAACTGAAGGCCAGGGGGGAGTCCAATAGTTATTGGTGGGCTCAGAGTTGAGCCAGAACTGCGCACCGTATTCTCGATTGACTGCGGTATGTGCGGGTTGAGTGCTGTAATCTACCCAACCTTCTGGCAACAATCGCACGCCATTCCAGACACCATCTTGCAGCAGCAATTGACCCAAACGCGCCCAATCATGGGGTGTGGCATAGAAATAGGATGAGCCAATAAACACATTACTTCCGTCGGTTTCCATGGTTGCTGACTGCAAACCGATAGGTGCAAAAAGCGCCTCATCCGCGTAATCGTATTTATCTTGCAGGCTGCCGCCAATCGTATCGAAAATGATTCGTGTGAGAATATTAGTGGTGCCGCTAGAGTAGGCCCAATGACGATCAACAGGGTGTGCCAGAGGCATATTGATCGCATAATCTGAGGCACTAGTCGCATTGGATAACATCGTGGTTACATCCGTATTAATGCCGTAGTCTTCGTTAAATGCCAAGCCACTACTCATACGCAACAGTTGATCCGTGGTTATCTGTGCGCGCTCATCTGCTTGCCATGCTGCAACAGGAGCTGGCTTCATAATATCTAACTTACCTTTGTGGACTAAGGTACCAATCAACAAATTAGTGACACTTTTAGCCATTGACCAACTGAGAGATGGCGTAGTGGCAGAGATCGGTGCAGCATACTGCTCTGCAATCAATTCACCTTTGTGGATCACAACCACCGCTTTGGTATTTCTACGACCAGTCGTCGGCTCGATAAAGGCATCATTAATTGCCTTAGCTAGGATTTGGTAATCAATGTCCGGCTTTCTCGCCGCTGGGGCATTCCCTACCGGCCATGCGATGCTAGGATCAGGAGCTGATTGCTGTAATCTGACGATAGAGCCGCTCAGTGATTCTTGTCCGACACCAAGCAGGGTGCAGCCCATACCCGGCCGATATTTTGCCGTACGCGATTTTAAACCGAAGATATGGGTCTGAATCGCCTGTTCAGCCACGTCTTTTTCATAACTGACATAGCCAAGGGCGGGATTAACTGGCACCAGCGCTTCAGCCATCAACTGCTCTAGGGGATAGCCGCTATTGAAATGTCCGGAGCACAAATTCTTAGCGGCATAGCCGGTCGCCGTATTCAGCGTTTTTGATATGTCTTGATAGTAATAGCCGAACACGGATAGCCCGACGATCAGTAAAATCAATAAAAATTTTTTAATCATAGTCTTAAAGCAAACGATTTTTCGCAAGCATATCTAATTAGGAACCATACTTGAAAAATAATTTGTAAGTTCTTCCTTCCGGGCGATACCCAGAGGTGTTAATAGCCTGAGTATTGAATACGTCGTCAACTCGCAATTGAATAGTCCAACTATCCGATACTCGGTATGAACCTGACAGGTGGACCTCGGTGTTGGCATCCAAATCAATGGCTGAGAAGGACTGAAAATCAAAATCTGGGCGCTCACCGGTATATATGAGCTGAACCTGATAACTGAGGTCTTCATTGCCCGCCAATTGACCATTGACTAAATAAGACAACTGCTCAGACGCACGTAATTGCAATGGTTGACCAGTGTTCGCATCTTCGGCATCAACATAACTGACGCTCAACTGATGTGCTAAGTCCCATGCTTGCCAGTCCACCGCAACATCAACACCGGTAAGATTTACTTTACCGACATTAACCGCACTGAAGAAACCATCTTCGTCAGGCACGAACTGGATAAGGTTAATTACCTCATTGTCATAGACACTGACACTGTATTGGCCATCATCGAACCACTGACGATATGTGACATCGACAGACTCAGACGTTTCATAGGCCAGATCAGGGTTACCACCAAATGGGAAATACAGGTCGTTAAATGTTGGCGCCTTGAAGCCTTCACCAAAGTTAATACTCAGTAATTGAGTTTGCGCCAGACGATAACCAAAGCCAACATGAGCACTGGTGTTCGAGGCTAGTCCATCGATATCGGTATAGCGCAAAGCGACCTCGTTGAGCCAAGCGCCGGATTGATAATGACTGTAGAGATGAGCGGCATTGGTGGTGCGTTTATCAACGGTGTAATCTGAGCCTGATTCACTCACGTCCTCGTCGAGTTTTTCAACACTCGCACCCAGTTGCCATTCGGTATTCACCTGATAATCTAACTGGTAACGGATCATGTCGGATTCAGTGACGAATTGAAATGGTGTTGCTCCCTCACCTTGAATAGTGCTGTCATCACGTTGCTTGCTTAACTTAAGGGCATGGTTAAATCCTTCGAATCGCCCTTGATACTCAAGAATATCCAGTGAGTTATCAAACACTAGCTGATCACCACCGAACGAGGTGTCGTATTCTGTTAATCCCTCATTTGTCTGGTTCAGATAATTGAAGGTATGGCCTTCTGCTGGACTCCATTTAGCGCGAACGAGTAGATTATCTCGCGTGCTACCGTCGAGATCCGGATCCTGATCAAAGCGTGCGTCGTTGCCATCCAAATCATACTCATCGGCCAGAATTTGTACTTCGAGTCGATTAATTTGAAATCCCGCGCCAATATCAAAGCTGTTATAACCATTGCTGCCGGTACCAAAAACAAACTGAAAATCATCAATCTCGCGAGTAAATATTTGTAATACACCCCCCATGGCTTTGCTGCCCCATAAGGCTGCTCGTGGGCCTTTAATCAATTCGATTCGCTCCACCTGACTAAGGCTCAAGTCCGAGAGCGCTTTCGAGCCAAGTGTTGCGGATCCAACTTCAACACCATCGATCAACACCAATAACTGATTCGAGTTTGCGCCGCGAACGAAGAGTGAAAATTGCTGTCCTAAACCTCCGCGACGAACCAGATCTAGACCTGCTTGACCACGGAGTACCTCAAATAGACTGGTAGCAGCACTGGCTTCGATGGCATCACGGTCGATAATGATGACATCATTCAAACTTGCGGTGATCGGCAGACTGATCCGACTGGCAGTCACCTGTATACGCTCATCGGCGATACTCGGTGTGCTGAACAAAATTGTGCCAGCTAAGATCGTTAACGGGATAGGGTGGTGCTTCATTGGTGAATCTCCTGAGTTGTCATTCTTACAGCATCCAGTGACTCACAGAGTGAGACTAATCCTCGAATGCTGCGACTGGTGTAGCGATGTAGCCAGTCGGCGTTGATAGTAATAATTTGATTTTTCTTAACAGCATCAAGAACCGGCCAGTTTTGCCAGAGTTCTTGTTCTGCTGCTTGTTGGTTTGTTTCCGGCAGGATGATGACATCGGGTTGCTTCTCGACCACTGCCTCAATACTGACCTGTGGATATGCTTGTGGTAGATGAGCAAAGATATTTTCAGCACCACATCGCGATACTAAATCGTTGAGCCATGGATCAGAACCCAAGGCGCGTAGTGGCTGATGCCAGATCTGATAAAAAATACGAACGGTTTTTTGTTGTTGATATGATGCTTTCAGATCATCAATTTGGTTCTGCATTTGTTCGGTAATGATTGCCGCACGCGCAGGTTGATCTACCATGTCACCGATGGTCTTGATTTCCGATATCAGTGCATCAAGATTGCCGGGAGCGGAGCGGAAAATCCGGATCCCAAGCTGCGATAGGCGCTCCAGCTGCAGTTCTGGATTGCCATCTGGCCAGGCAAATATAATATCGGGCTTTAATGCCACGATGGCCTCGATATTCAGTGACTGATAATTACCAATGATGGGTAACTGCTTGGCACGCTCGGGATAGTCTGAATGCTCAACGGTGGCGACAATCTCATCACCAACATTTAAATCATACAAAATCTCAGTCAAATGCGGTGACAGCGTGATATATCGTGCCGCCTGTATGGTATTGACACTCGCAATAAGAATTGCGAGCGTGACATATCTTAATATCACCAATCAACACCTTTGCGAGCCATGATCCCCTGATTATAGGCATGCTTCACTTCTTTAATATCGCTGACGGTGTCAGCCATGTCTCTGAGCGCAGTGGGTGCGCCACGACCAGTGACAACAACCGTTTGATTCTCTGGCCGTTGTGCAATGGCCTCAAGAACTTCAGTTTCATCTAAATAACCAAAACTTAACATGTAGGTTAACTCATCCAACAGCACCACGTGATAGTCAGGGTCAGACAGGTAGGGCTTGATCTCGTGCCAGACCTTCTCAGCCGCTTCAGTATCAACTTGGCGACTCTGAGTCTCCCAGGTAAAACCGGTATTCATGACATAAAATGGCACGCCGTGAGACTCAAGGAGATCTCGTTCACCACAATCCCACTGACCCTTGATAAATTGTGCAACAGCCGCTTTATAACCATGACCGACAGCGCGCGCCACGGTGCCAAAGCCTGAGGTCGATTTACCCTTGCCGTTACCTGTTATCACAATCACAACGCCTCGATCCTCGGTTGCTTTTGCAATGCCGGCATCCACTTTTTCTTTTAGCTTTTGCGACTTCTTTTTGTGTTTGGCTTGATCTGTCATATCAGATACTCCTTGAGTGGTACTGCTGTCGTTTCAGCAGAATAATAAAAAATAAACTGCCAATTGCGGCGGTTATGATGCCGATTGGTAGTTGCTGGTCGGTGAGTAATGTGCGGGCGATCACATCTGCCCAGACCATAAATATGCCACCGATAACAGCACAACCTGGTAGCAGATGATTCAGTTGATGGCCAATCAGCATTCGGGAAATATGAGGGATCATCAGCCCGACAAAGCCGATACCCCCGACCTTGGAAACCAATACCGCTGTCAGCAAAGCTGTAATGACAAGCAAAGTAATGCGCAGTGCCTTGGCATTGATCCCCAATGAGGTTGATAATTCATCACCAGCCAACAATGCAGTCATCCAGCGGTGTACGGCCATAAACACAGCAAATGCAATCACCAAGGCAACAGTTGGTAGGGCTAAATCATGCCAGCCGATATGATCAAAACTACCCATCATCCAGAACAACATCGATGCCACGACATTCGGATCAGAATGATAAAGCGCGATACTGGTAAAGCTACTTAACATAAAAGAGACGGCAACACCGGCCAATACCAGTGATTCAATCTGCCCGGCGAATCGACCGGCAAAGCCGAGGATCAGTGCCACTGCTAGCAGACTTCCGAGCATGGCCCCCATGGACAGGGACAAGCCGACAACGGTTAGTGATAGCACCAATACAGCACCGAGTGATGCTCCCGCTGAGATACCAAACAAGTATGGATCAGCCAGTGGATTACGGGTAATCGTCTGTAATACTGCGCCAGACAGCGCCAGAGCGGCGCCGCTGATAAAGGCAATGAGAATTCTTGGTAGACGAATCTCGAGAATAATCTGATTCACAACGGTTGA
>CAXRAF010000155.1:0-12365 GCA_964228485.1 Alteromonadales bacterium
TGATTCAACGCGGTTGCCAGCGTATTGTCGACCGCTAACAGCGAGCCACTCTTGCGTGGCGCCGAGCAAATGATGTCCAATTCAGCGACCTTTAAGAGCGGGTTTGATGGCGACTCAAGCCATATTAAATCTGCGTTTAAGCAGGCATCAAGCCATTCAGCTGTGGCCTCAACGGGAAGCCGTTTTACACGCCAAAACCCGCGTTCTTGTCCCAGCTCAGCCAGCCCAACAACGCCTTGGTAGCAATCATCAGGAAGTACGATAACACTATCGACCGACAGTTGATCAAAAATAGCCGAAATAGCAGCCATACCGGAGGCAAAACTGACACAGTGAGCATTCTCCAAGCCTCCTACGATCGTCTCTAGCGCTTGCCATGTCGGTGTAGCATCGTCACGTGAATAGACTAAATCGCCCCCTAGAATATAATTCGAGGCCGGAACAATGGGCACGTTCAATGGGGCACTGATATCGGATTGTCGGCCAGCGGCGACCAAATGGGAATCTGGTTTTAATGAAGAATCGTTACTCACGTTTGTGTCCGGACAGGTCTTTGTTGTGTAATCTATCCTGTTCACTCTATTTAGGCAAACGAAACCAGAGTCCTCTTGGTCAAATGATGCAGGTGTCTGTCTTCTACTTCAGCGACTTTTTGTTATACTGGCTTATCTCAATATTGCACTGACACACTTATGGAAGCCTTCTATTACATTCTTTCTCTGTTCGTCCTATTGTTTATAGTCTATCGACTCGTTAAGTGGTCCAAGTACAAGTCGCTTGAACCGTTACTGCCTCACAAATACAACTTCGGTAAGCGCCGCGATACGTTTCGCTTCGTTCTGGACTGGCTCGAAAAGCACGACGGTCGGGTTCTGGTTGAGACCGGAGTAGCTCGGATGGGACTTCTGCACAGTAAGTCAGATGGTGCCTCGACCATCGTCTTTGGTACGTGGGCCAAGCAGCAGGGCGCTGATAAGTCGGTACGCCTACACTCGGTAGATATCAATCAACAGAATGTTGACACCTGTCAGGAAACGGTAAGTATTGAAGGATTAGATGATTATATTACGCTAAATGTCAGCGATTCAGTGGCTTATTTGCAGGCTTTTGAACCTACGATTGATTTATTGTATCTCGATAGTTATGACTACGATAAGCGAGACCCGGAAGTGATTAAGGCGAGTCAGGAGCATCATTTGAATGAGGTTAAAGCCGCGGAAAGTAATTTGCATGACAAATCTGTCATATTAATCGATGACTGCAATTTACCGGGTGGTGGTAAAGGCCGGCTAGTAATTGATTACCTGCTTGAGCGAGGCTGGCAGGTTGTTATGAGCAAATATCAGGTGGTATTGACGCGCGCTTAGCGCAGCCAACTTTCTAAACCATAGATTACCCTCTGGGCTGGTGCCGTTAGGGCGTAATGACAGTTTCCACGCCGGCCTGAGTTGGATCGGCCTCAGGATAGTCCTTTGTGAAATGTAACCCACGAGATTCTTTCCTCTCACGCGCACACCGCACCATTAATTCAGCAACCATTACCAGATTTCGCAATTCCAAGAGATTTGAGGTGACACGGAAGTTGGCATAGTACTCCTGAATCTCAGTTTGCAGGAGTTCAATACGGCGTGCGGCGCGCTCGAGGCGCTTAGTGGTGCGAACGATCCCCATGTAGTTCCACATCAGATGGCGTAATTCGTGCCAGTTGTGCGACACAATGACTTCTTCGTCCGAATCAGTCACACGACTCTCATCCCAGGCAGCAGCGGGATTGGGTTGCTGTACTTCTTGCCATTGTTTGCGAATACTGCTGGCCGCAGCCTGAGCGAAGACCAGACACTCAAGCAATGAATTACTGGCCATACGATTAGCACCATGCAGACCGGTACAGGCAACCTCACCAATCGCATATAGATGTCTGAGATCAGTCTCGCCATTGAGGTCTACTTTGACACCACCACAGGTGTAATGTGCTGCTGGTACGATGGGTATCGCTTCCTTGGTGATATCGATACCGACCGCTAAACAGCGTTTATAGATATTGGGAAAATGCTGCTGAATAAAATCAGCCTCACGATGACTGATGTCCAGGTACATGCAATCAGCACCGAGCGTTTTCATTTCATTGTCAATCGCTCGAGCCACGATGTCCCGGGGAGCAAGTTCAGCCATTGGATGCACTTCTGGCATGAAACGGCTGCCGTCAGGTCTTTTTAAATGCGCTCCCTCACCCCGAAGCGCCTCAGTGATCAGAAAGTTATTGGCTTCAGGATTGTACAAACAGGTCGGATGAAATTGATTAAACTCAAGATTTGCAACACGACAACCAGCGCGCCATGCTAAAGCGATGCCATCACCTGAGGCTACATCCGGATTCGAGGTATAAAGATAGACCTTGCTCGCACCGCCGGTAGCCAGTACCACAAAGCGGGCATTGAATGTGTGCACTTTTCGTGTACTTCGCTCGAGTGCATATAACCCATGACAACCATCTTTGCTGACCTCGGTGTTGACCTTTTTAGATGTGATCAAATCAATGGCGTTGAAACGCTCAAATAGGGTGATATTCGAGTTGGCACGGACAGCGCCGACCAGGTTCGTCTGTACCTCGTGACCAGTAGCATCGGCAGAGTGAATTACGCGTCGATGGCTATGACCGCCCTCACGGGTAAGGTGATATTGGTTATCGTCGTTGTTACGGCTAAATTCCACCCCTTGATTGATTAACCAGTCGATGGCCGCCTTAGAGTGAGTTACCGTATAACGCACCGCCTCTTCATTACACAGACCTGCACCCGCAATGAGGGTATCTTGTACATGCGAATCAATACTGTCTTTGTGATCCAGCACAGCGGCAATACCGCCCTGAGCATAGTAGGTCGAACTTTCAGGGAGGTCACTCTTACTGAGAATTGCTATGGTGCCTAAATCGGCTAAATGTAAGGCTGTTGACAGACCAGCAGCGCCACTGCCTATGATGACAACATCAAAGTCGTGACTGGATTGACTGTTATTCAAATTTATTTTCCAGAAATATGAATCGATGGGTCGAATCTGTTAATCTAGCCCCAATATAGTGGCACTAGCGCTCAACGATCAGTCTAAAACGCACATCTTAATGATTTTTTTAATTAAACACGAACTTATTTTAACCAATGTTGTCTATCAGATAGGTTTCAAGCTCAGTTCACAGGAAAGGAGTTATCTGGGTGTCTGAGCAGGATATAGATTGGTTACTGGTTCGACGAGTACAGGCCGGTGAAAAAGCGGCCTTTGACCTATTGGTAAAAAAATATCAACAGAAGGTCATGAATTTGGTGAGTCGATATATAAAGGATAATTCTGAAGTAATGGATATTACTCAGGAAGCCTTTATTAAGGCATACCGGGCACTACCCAACTTTAGAGGTGAAAGTGCGTTTTATACCTGGCTATATCGAATTGCGATTAATACCGCGAAGAACTTTTTAGTCGCCAAAGGGCGCAGACCGCCTGGTACAGATGTCGATTCTCGAGAGGCTGAAGGCTTCAGTAATGTCGACGCCTTAAAAGAGAATGCCTCACCAGAGCGGATGGTACTGTCGCAAGAGCTTAAGCAAATATTGTTTGATGCTTTTGAGAAGTTACCCAAAGATTTGAAACGAGCCATTGAGCTGAGGGAACTTGAGGGTTTAAGTTACGAGCAAATTGCAGAGGAGATGCAGTGTCCGGTTGGCACTGTTCGATCACGAATTTTTAGGGCGCGTGAGATCATTGAGGAGAAGATAAAACCATTGATCACACGTTAAAGTTAAGGTAAATTCTTACTCAATCGTTAAATTGTAGTACTATTTACTGGGCGAAATAGCTGTATTTTAAGCGGTTTCTAGGTGTTATAACCATATGAATAATAAAACTGAATTAGCTTCACGACTCATGGACAACGACGCAGTTGATATCTCAACGGTCGATAAGTTAATTGCTGAGCATAAGCAAACTGACAATGATACCAGCTGGTATAGCTTTCACCTCATCCGCGATGTTTTGCAAGCTAAAACCTCGGACTTCATTGCCCCGGATTTACACCTTAAAATTGCCGAAGCCATTGCCGAGGAACCGACTCTAATGGTTCCTGAGGCGCACAAAGAACTGAACAGCTGGCGACGTAAACTCAGTGAGTGGGGTGAGCAACTAACCAGTTATGCGATTGCCGCATCGGTCTGTACTTTCATCCTGTATACTGTCCAGCAGGTACAAACCCCAGAACTTGAAGTGCCATCGGCCATAACGACCCTAGAGCTAATTGAGCCAACCGATTATCAAATTGCCAACCAAACTAGCCCGTTCCAAGAACAACTATTAGATATCTCACGTATGTCGACCATATATGGTGGTCAGCACATGGGTAAGTATGTTCAGGGCGTTAACTACAGTGTGGCAATACCTCTCAAGCATATTACCGAGAAAAAGGTTCTAGAACTCGATACCCCAGAGTCTGAAGAGCAGGCCGAGCAAGTGCAAAACGCTAAGCCTAAGTAAGTAGCAACTTTTCGCTAAATCATGATTACCCAACCAGCAAAGGTCATAGCAACCTGTGCTGACTATTGCCTAGTGGAAACGATACCAAAGTCGGCCTGTCCACGCTGCGCCGAGGGCAAAGGCTGTGGCGGTGGTATCCTGGCTCAAGCCTTTGCCAACAAAACCTATCAGCTACGCGTTCCTAGTGCATCTGAATTCAGCGAACCATCAATAGCTCAACTAGAGATTGGGGAATATGTACTGGTCGCTATGAACTCAAATGGTCTACTGCTAGCCTCAGTCGTGATGTACCTGCTCCCCTTGTTGAGCATGATTATGACTGCAGTATTTACGGCACTGTGGTTTAGTAACGAGGATATCTACACTGTACTGGCCGCAGTGTTTGGCTTGGGGCTTGGTGCTGTGCTTGCCTCACGGCTGAGTAAGTCGCTTATTAAAAGCGGTATCACAGCACCACTTTTGGTAGAATTTGAGCGTTCAAATTGTTGGTATCCTGCCGACTAAAAACCATTGGAGCAGGTTGTGTGTGGACGACTGAATATCGCTGATCCGCAGAAGATTTCAAACTTATTGGCTGGTTTTAACATCACGCTAGCGCCAGAGTCATTTTATGCGGGACGATTCAAGCGTGCCACTGACACGATCGCTGTGCTACAAAATAATGAGTCTGGATATCAACTGAATCCGGCTATTTGGTGGTTACTACTTGAGCGCACCTTGTCCGGTTTCAAAGCGTCAAAATATACCTCTTTCAATACCCGATACGATAAACTCAATGTGCCGCGTTCCGCGGGGTATAAAGCATTTCGTGAAAGTCGCTGTATTATTCCGGTTAATGGCTTTGGTGAGTCTCAGTATCACAATGGCAAACCACAGCACTATCATGACATGATGCCAGAGAATGAAGTGCTACTGATGGGTGGCTTGACGCGTTATTGGCACCATCCTCAAACAGCGGTTGTGCAGCAGTCATGCTCAGTGATTACACTGCCACCGCATCCCAAGCTCAAGCATATTCACGCCAAATCAATGCCGCTGATCCTGCCACAAGAGAAAACTGTGATAGAGCAATGGTTGAATCCTGAACTCAAGGACGTCAGCCAGTTTGACTCACTACTTGAGCCGCATTTACCGCAATCACTTTATGCAACGCCCATTGATAAGCCGTCTACTTATCACGCAGTGGGACCTGTTGAAATGATTGCCGCAGACGACAGATGAAATAAACTGTTACAGATAAGCTGAATCTTTCCCTATCAGTTGTTGTCATAGTTACTGATGATACGTATACCTATGTATTGAAATGGGTTAATAGCACCCCTAAATACCTACTTAACAAGCACATCGTAGACAACCAAGGAGATATCAGTGTTAAGTATTCGAATAATTCCTTTACTGCTGCTCAGTGTATGGCTTAGCAGTACCACTGTTCAGGCGCGTTCCAACCTACCAGACTTTACCTCACTCGTGACAGAAGTGGCTCCGGCGGTAGTTAATATATCTGCTACCAGAGAATCACGACAACGGTCACGTCGCTCGATGCTTGATGATCTATTTGGCCGCGGTAATTCTGGTCAAGAAGAGGATTATCGACCTCAGCAAAGTGCTGAAGGTTCGGGTTTTATAATTTCCGCTGATGGTTATGTATTAACCAATCGGCACGTGGTTGTTCAAGCGGATGAAGTAATTGTTCGTATTCCCGATGGCCGTGAATACAAGGCCGAAGTGATCGGTGAAGATGCAGGAACCGATGTTGCCCTGTTGAAAATCGAAGCTGATGAGAAGTTGCCTGTTCTGCAAGCTGGAAACTCAGAACAACTGAAAGTAGGCGAGTGGGTGCTCGGATTTGGTGCGCCATTTGGCTTTGATCAAACCGTCACCGCCGGTATTGTGAGTGCCAAGCGAAGAACACTCGGAGCTGAGCAATATGTGCCTTTCATTCAGACTGATGTGGCGATTAATCCCGGTAATTCCGGTGGTCCATTGGTGAGTATGGATGGCAATGTTGTGGGTATAAATTCACAGATCTTGAGTCGATCCGGTGGTTATATCGGCTTGTCATTTGCCATTCCCATAGAAGTGGCACTTCATGTCGCAGATCAGTTCAAAAAGTATGATGGTCAGGTGAAGCGCGGCTATCTCGGTGTTCAGTATCAGGATGTGACTTATGATCTGGCAAAAGCATTTGACTTGGATCGTGTTGAAGGCGCCTTACTGGTGATGGTTGAAAAGGGCGATGCGGCCGATGAAGCCGGCTTACGCAGCGGCGATATCATCCTGAAGTTCGATGGCAAAACTATTCGCAGAGCGGGGGAGTTACCTTTTATTGTTGGTATGATTGAGCCTGGCTCGAAGGTACCGGTTGACTATGTCCGAGAGGGTGAGCGCAAACGTGTTAATTTAGTGGTTGGTGAGCGACCGGATCCAAATCAGGTGGCCGCATCTACCTCTGAGCCAGATGAGAGCCTACTCGGATTGGTTGTTGAAGATCTGGATGAAGAAACAAAGCGCCAGATTGATGCTGAGGGTATAGAAGTGACCTCGATCATTCGTGGGCCAGCTGCACGCGCCGGCATTCGTCGGGGAGACATTATTCTGGCGATTGGCAACCGAACCGTTAGCTCAGTATCACAGTTTAACGAACTGGTTGAGGACCTACCTCGTGATGAACGAATCCCGGTCTTGGTGTTACGCCCACCGGGTCGTCAGCTGTATATGTCACTATATATACCTGAATAATCTAAAAAATGATGGCTCGCTGTGAGCAATTCTAGTTAACAGCGAGCCTCAAACAGGCTACAATCTCGCCCCAATATTGTAATGCCTGTATATTTCGATGTCTTACAACCAATTTATCCGTAACTTTTCTATCATTGCCCATATTGATCACGGCAAATCAACGCTATCTGATCGTCTGATCCAGGAGTGTGGTGGTTTGAGTGAGCGCGAAATGGAAGAGCAAGTACTCGATTCGATGGAATTGGAGCGTGAACGTGGTATTACCATCAAAGCCCAGAGTGTCACTCTGAATTACACAGCGAAAGACGGCAACACCTACCAGCTGAATTTTATCGATACTCCCGGCCACGTTGACTTCTCCTATGAGGTGTCACGTTCGCTGGCGGCTTGTGAAGGTGCCTTGTTGGTCGTCGATGCTGCACAAGGCGTTGAGGCCCAGACCTTGGCTAATTGTTATACCGCAATAGAGCAGGATCTGGAGGTATTTCCGGTTCTGAATAAAATTGACTTGCCTCAGGCGGAACCAGAACGCGTCATGCAGGAAATCGAGGATGTGGTTGGAATAGATGCCATGGAAGCCATTCAGTGTAGTGCTAAGACAGGTGTCGGCATTCATGACTTACTGGAAGAGCTAGTGGCAAAAATACCGCCACCTGAAGCGGATCCTGATGCGCCACTTCAGGCCCTTATTATCGATTCGTGGTTTGATAACTATCTTGGTGTAGTCTCACTGGTCAGAATTATGGCCGGCAAGATTAACGTCGGTGATAAGATGCAGGTTATGTCGACAGGCAAGGCTCATGTGGTTGATCGTGTTGGCATCTTTACCCCGAAAAAACATGATTTGAAATCGCTCAAAGCTGGAGAGGTGGGATATGTGATCTCCGGCATTAAGGAAATCACAGGTGCGCCGGTGGGTGATACCTTAACACTTTTGAAGCAACCGGCAGAAACACCACTAGCCGGTTTCCAAAAAGTAAAGCCCCAGGTGTTCGCAGGTCTGTTCCCGATCAGCTCCGATGATTACGAAACGTTCAGGGATGCCCTGGCGAAGTTAAGTCTGAATGATGCCTCATTATTTTATGAGCCGGAGAACTCGACGGCCTTAGGCTTTGGTTTCCGCTGTGGTTTCTTGGGCATGTTGCACATGGAGATCATTCAGGAGCGTCTAGAGCGTGAGTATGATCTTGATTTGATCACGACGGCACCGACGGTTATCTACGAAATTAAAACTACCAAGGGCGACATCGTCCAAGTCGATAATCCCGCCAAGTTACCGGATGCCAGCATCATTGATGAAATGCGTGAGCCGATAGTAGAAGTCAATATTCTGGTACCACAAGAACACATCGGCAACGTCATTACATTGTGTGTTGAGAAACGCGGTGTACAGAAAAAAATGGATTATCACGGTACTCAGGTGTCACTGAATTACGAACTACCGATGAGTGAGGTAGTGTTAGATTTCTTTGACCGTCTGAAATCAACCTCACGTGGTTATGCCTCGCTTGATTACCACTTCCTGCGTTTTCAAGCGGCTGACTTAGTAAAACTGGATATTTTGATCAACGGTGACAAGGTGGATGCACTCGCTTCAATTGTGCACAAAGACAAGGCCCATATGCGCGGTCGTCAGTTAACAGAGAAAATGCGAGAAATCATCCCCCGACAGATGTTTGATGTTGCGATACAGGCCGCGATTGGTAATCACATTATCGCCCGCCAAACAGTTAAGGCGTTACGTAAAAATGTCACAGCTAAATGTTATGGTGGCGATATCACGCGTAAGAAAAAGCTGTTAGAAAAGCAAAAGGCGGGTAAAAAGCGTATGAAACAGGTTGGTCGTGTTGAGATCCCGCAAGATGCGTTCTTGGCTATTCTAAAGGTTGATGGCGACGGCTAAGGCAATTTTTCCTTTATTTTCTGCGTTTTATGAGAGCTAGTTAACACAGATTAATAGACATTAATCCGGTGAGCTTTTATCATATCTGCATTCGAAGTAGATAATTTACACAGGGGTCTGCAATGCGACAAAACATCCTAAACCGTAAAAATCAGAAGGGTATGACGCTTGTATCATGGGTATTACTCATGGCCTTAATTGGCTTTCTGGTGTTAATTGTTCTGAGAATGTTTCCCATCTATAGTAACTACTACAAAATTCAGGGTGTTCTACACTCTCTGGAAGAAGAAAAAGAACTATACAACTTGAACCGTCAACAAATTCTCAGGGTTATAGACCGTAAGCTACAAATCAACATGGTCAACGATTTCAAACATGACTACTTCACCATTAACTTGAAAGATAATGGCAACAAAGAAATGACCATCGAGTATCAGGATCGCCGCAATATTATGGCTAACATTGATGTCGTGGTGAGCTTCAAAGACAGCATTGTTGTGACGCGCAGTGGAGGCGTCATTGCGTTATAGTGAATTAGACCAACTGCAACAGTCCTTAGGTTATCAATTCAACGATCCAGCCCTGCTGGCGCAGGCCCTAACACACCGCAGTGCCGGTCAGAAAAATAATGAGCGCCTAGAGTTTCTTGGTGACGCCATTCTTGGCCTGGTAATGGCTGAGTTACTCTACAAAAAGTTTAGCCGAGCAAGCGAAGGCCAGATGAGTCGGATGCGCTCATATCTGGTCAAAGGGCGTACACTGGCAAAAGTCGCCTTGCAATTTAAATTGGGTGACTACTTACAACTCGGGCCGGGCGAGATGAAAAGCGGTGGTCATCGACGTGAATCAATCCTTGCTGATACAGTCGAAGCCATATTAGGGGCCATCTATCTGGAATCCGGTAAGGCGGTATGCGCGGAGAGGATTGCCCACTGGTTCGATGATTTGATTGCCCATGTTAATCCAGAAACAATCGATAAGGATCCTAAAACCAGACTTCAGGAATGGCTACAGGGCCGAAAGTTGGAATTACCAAGCTATGAAGTTGTGCGCACCAAGGGCGATGCACACAAGCAGACGTTTTGGGTTGCCTGCCACGTTACCAATGCCGAACAGCAGCGACTATCTACCGAGGCGCAATCCCGCAGTCGGCAACAGGGTGAAAAAGCGGCTGCTGAAATGATGCTAACCAGACTGATCGAAGGACACTAATGAACGAATCATTGCCATCAACTCGCTGCGGTTATATCGCCATTGTAGGTCGACCCAATGTTGGCAAATCGACCTTGTTGAATTACCTGGTTGGGCAAAAAATTTCGATTACCTCGCGTAAACCCCAAACCACACGTCATCAGTTATTAGGTATCTTTAGTGATGACAACACGCAAATGATCTTTGTTGATACCCCCGGAATCCACCGTGATGAGCGCAGGGAGTTGAACCGTCTGATGAACAAGGCAGCAGGGAGTGCGGTGACCGATGTCGATGTGATTGTGTTCCTAGTCGACGGCACCCTATGGACCGAAGACGATGATTTGGTTCTTGAGAAACTAGAAAGTACCAAGGCACCCGTGATCCTGGTGGTGAATAAAGTCGACAAGGTGACACCGAAAGAAAGCTTATTACCTCATATAGCTGAAATTTCACAAAAATATGATTTTGCAGCGGTGTTTCCAATCTCAGCTCTGAAGGGAGAACATGTCGGTGAACTTCGTCGTGATTTAGTCAATCGTATGCCCCAGAGTGAGTTCATTTACCCTGATGATTATGTCACCGATCGGAGCATGCGCTTTATGGCAGCTGAGTCTGTTCGTGAGAAGCTCATGCGACAATTAGGAAAAGAGTTACCCTATGCCACCACGGTGGAAATAGAGCAATATGAAGTGGATGAGCGAGGGATCACCAATATCTCCTGTGTGATTTGGGTTGAGCGTGCAGGCCAGAAAAATATTGTGATCGGTAAAAAGGGCCAACGACTTAAGCAGGTTGGTCAACAGGCGCGTGAGGATCTGGAGAAACTGCTAGACGCTAAGGTTTTCCTGCAGTTATGGGTCAAGGTTAAGGCAGGCTGGGCGGATGATGAGCGCATGCTCAAGAGCATGGGGTTCGATGAGCATCAGTTGTGAGGGCTCCAGAGCAATTACAGTCAGCCTTTGTTTTGCACAGTCGGCGCTATCGTGAAACAAGTGTCATTGTCGACCTATTCACTCAATATCATGGCATAGTTCCTGCCGTTGCGCGCGGGGTTCATGGTGGTAAATCAAATCACAAACGTGCTTTACTTCAGCCCTTCCAAGCAATCCAATGCCGTTGGCGTGGCAAAGGAGAGTTGGTTACGCTGACCGACCTCGATCAGGGGCAATTCTCAGCAACATTGGCAAAAGAGCCGCTCTATTGTGGGATGTACGTTAACGAACTATTGATGCGACTGTTGCACCGACATGATCCTCATGAGTCGGTATTTCAAAAATATGAGATGTTGCTTCAGAGTCTGCAAAATTGCTCAGATATTGAACCAATTCTGAGAGCTTTCGAATTCAACCTATTGGATGAGTTAGGCTACGGCTTATCGCTCGACTACAATGCCGAGGGTGATCCAATCAAGCCATCGAGTCAGTATTATTTGTCCATAGATTCCCAGTTTCATGAGGTTCTAGAGGGAAGTACCCCTGAGCACTCAGCGAACGCCTTTCCGGGCGCAATATTACTGGCTATCGGTGAACAGAACTGGCATGATCGCCAAGTTCTAATATATGCAAAACAACTGACTCGACTGGTGTTACAACCATTACTCGGATCAAAACCGCTTCAAAGCCGTAAATTATTCCGGAGTTTAATCAATGATTCATGACAAGATCTTACTGGGCGTAAATATTGATCATGTCGCTACCCTGAGAAATGCGCGTGGTACCCATTATCCTGAACCTGTTCATGCTGGATTACTGGCAGAACAATCAGGTGCAGATTCAATCACAGTGCATTTACGTGAGGATCGTCGCCACATCAAAGACCGTGATGTAGAGATTCTCGCCAAAACCCTAACAACCAAATTAAACCTCGAGTTAGCAGTGACTCCGGAGATGATCAATATTGGTTGTGCAATCAAGCCTGATTTTGTCTGTCTGGTTCCGGAAAAAAGAGAAGAAATCACCACTGAGGGTGGTTTGGATGTGATTACACACATGAATAGTGTCACTGAGGCCGT
>CAXRAF010000156.1:0-5791 GCA_964228485.1 Alteromonadales bacterium
AGTGACAACGATTCTCGATGAAGTTGAGCAGAACGGCGGTGTAAAAGGCATCATCATCACCAGTGGTAAGGAAAATACTTTTATCTCTGGTGCAGACATTAATATGCTGAAATCACTGACCAGTCGCGAAGCAATTGCTGCAGTTGCCACGGCCGGTTACGCCATATCGGATCGCATCGAGCAGTTTAAGATTCCGGTTATTGTCGAGGTCAATGGCCCCTGTATTGGTGGCGGTTTGGAGCTGTCTCTAGCCTGTCACGGGCGGGTGGGCTCTACCGATCCAGCGACAAAGTTTGCCCTACCAGAAGTTCAGCTTGGAATACTTCCCGGTGGTGGCGGCACCCAGCGTATGCCAGCACTGATCGGTGTCATTGAGGCAATTACTCTGATGACGACAGGGAAACAAATCCCGGCCAAGAAAGCACTAAAGATGGGTCTAATTGACCGAGTCGCTGATAAAGTGAATTTACGTCAGGCCAGCCTGCAACTGATCGATGACTTGGCCAAAGGCAAAGTTCGCCGTAATCAGATGCGCGGCAATGACTGGTTGAAACCTGCTAAGGCAACGCATTACTTACTCAATAACTACCTGATACGTCTTGGTTTTGTGCGCGATTTTATTCTGGATAAGGCACGTAAGCAGGTAAACAGTAAAACCAAAGGTAAGTATCCAGCCCCTTTACGAATTATTGATTGTGTCGAGGCCTGGGCCAAGGGTGATCGAGCACAAGGCTATGTTGCGGAAGCAGAAGGGTTTGCAGATTTACTGTTAAGTCCCCAGGCTGAGCAACTCATTAAGCTGTTTTTTGCTATCACGGATCTCAAAAAAGAGCGTTTTATTTCCGGTCGTACCAAGCCCAAAGAGGTAACCCGACTAGGCGTTGTTGGCGGCGGCTTGATGGGTTCCGGTATTGCGCTTGTCTCGGCTGAGAAGGCGAAAACATCGGTGCGTGTTCAGGAGCGTGATCATGCCAGCCTCGATAAGTGTATGCAGTACAGCTGGCGGCATCTCAATAAGAAGGTCAAGCGTCGCCGCATGAAACCACAGCAGATGAAAACGATTCAAAATCGTATCACCGGTACATTGGACTACTCTGGTTTCAGTCAGGTTCAGTTGGTTATCGAAGCTGCTTTTGAATCGCTCGAAGTCAAACATGAAGTGATAAAAAACATCGAGAAACATGCGCCTAATGATGTGATTATTGCCACTAACACCTCGTCTATTCCTATTGCGGACATCGCCAAGGCGGCTAAGAAGCCACAAAATGTGATTGGTATGCACTATTTCTCACCGGTTGAGAAAATGCCACTGTTGGAGATCATCAAAACACCTGAGACATCGGATAAGGCGATTGTCACTGCCGTGGATTATGGACGTAAACAGGGTAAAACGGTGATTGTGGTCAGTGATGGTGCTGGCTTCTATACCAGCCGCATACTCGCAACCTATATGAATGAAGCGGCTCATCTGCTATCAGAGGGTGTTGCTGTCGATAAGATTGATGCTGCAATGTTAGATTTTGGTTATCCGGTTGGTCCCTTTACCTTACTTGATGAAGTCGGGATAGACGTCGCGACCAAGATCATGCCTGTTCTGCAAGAAGCCTTCGGTGAGCGCATGGCGGCGCCGGAGTCATTTGCTCAATTGAAGGAAACAGGCCGTCTAGGTAAGAAAGATAAGCGCGGTTTCTACGACTACAACCATACTGGTGATGGACCTAGACCTGTTGATACCAGCGTTTACACCGAATTAGGCATTCAGCCAAATACCGTGATGTCAAAGGAAGACATCCAAAAGCGCTGTCACTTAATACTACTCAACGAGGCAGCACGATGCCTAGAAGAGGGGATCCTAGATTCACCGCGCGATGGTGATATTGGTGCTATCTTTGGCCTAGGATATCCACCCTATTTGGGTGGACCATTCCAGTATATGGAAAAGGTCGGGCTTGAAGTCATTGAAAGCGAACTCCAGACCCTGGTTGATGCCGGTATGGCACGCTTCGAGCCGAGTGGTATTTTTGCAAAATTAGCTGAGCAAAATGCCAGTTTTCATGCTTAAACGAGCTCCTGTAAAGGAATACTCAGGTTATCGTAATGCCCGTGCTAACAACATTGAAGCTGATGTTGAAGAATCTCAATAAGTCGCTTGACAGTATTGTGATTAGCCATTACATTAGCTTCATGATTACTCAATTCAACAACAAATTTTGGTGGCGCGCTCTATAGTAGCGGGTCTTGTTGTGTGTAATTAATTAACAGAACCCGCAGTGATGCGGGTTTTTTGATTCGGGGCTCGCACACTAGGTACATCCTAAAATGCGGGCCTTTTTTATGCCGGATCGATGAGGAATTTGTGATGATTATTGTGATGAAAGCTGAAGCATCGAAGGCTGACGCTGATGAGCTTTTAGCACTCATTGAAAATAAGGGTTTAAAACCACTGTATCTGCCTGGTGAGGAGCGCACTGTATTGGGTGCTCTGGGTGACGAGCGTGTTTTGGCAGATATGAATCTTCATAACCATCCTCATGTGGATGAAGTGAAAGCCATTCTGAGCCCTTATAAAAAGGTATCCCGTGAATTACACCCTGAGGACACCATCGTTGAGGTTGGACCATGTCGCTTCTCACCTGATAAATTTGTGGTTATCGGTGGCCCTTGTGCGGTCGAAAATACCGAGCAGATGAATACCGTTGCTCAAGGGGTCAGTCAGGCGGGCGCCAAATTGTTGCGCGGTGGCATATTTAAACCCCGCACGAGTCCATACAGCTTTCAAGGCTTGGGTATTGATGGTTTAAGTGTGATGACAGAAGCAGCTGATGATCATGGTATGGGTACTGTGACCGAAGTGACTGATGTGACGGAAGTCCCCCAGCTTGATGGCAAGGTATCCGCATTTCAAATTGGATCTCGGAACATGCAGAACTTCCGCTTACTCGAAGCGGTCGGAAAAACCAATACCCCGGTGCTTCTCAAACGTGGCCTATCCGCTAAAATTGATGAATTGTTGCTAGCCGCCGAATACATCGTTGATAATGGCAACGATCAAGTGGTCTTGTGTGAGCGGGGCATTCGCACCTATGAGACAGCGACGCGCAACACGCTCGACTTGAATGCGGTTGCTTACATCAAAAAACGCTCGCACTTACCGATTATTGTTGATCCATCCCACGGAACCGGCGTGAAAGACCTGATTGTACCCATGTCGAAAGCCGCCGTCGCTGCAAGTGCTGATGGTCTCATTGTTGAGGTGCATCCAAACCCGAGTGAGGCTAAGTCCGATGCCCATCAACAACTAACAATCGCCGAATTCACCGAACTCATGCAACAGATTACGCCATTTGTTCACGCCAGCGGGAGAACGCTTTCATGAGCGAAGGGTTTCAAATTATCAGTCGTCGACTAGAGGCTAGTCCGGATGCCATGGCACTCTTTCAGTCGTGTCGCGATCTGAGCAATCCGGAATATCGCCTACTCCTTGAATCCTCAGAGCCGGGCCATAATGGCAAACAGCAGTCGATTTTATTTCTAGAATCAGCGCTGAAAGTTGAGGCGCGAGGTCAGGAAGTTAGCATACAGGCCTTGACCGATAACGGTACTGCGGCGATGAAACTTCTAGTTGCAGGTTTTAATGACCATGACGGCGCAGTTACGATACAAGTAGCTGGGAGTAGTATCCAGTTAACCTATCCTGATACCCGAATGGTCGTTGAAGAGGCAAAGCGCGTTGTGCGGTTGACGAGCCTAGATGCCATGCGGCAGATCCTCGAAATACTAGGAGCCGATCAGACTCATGATAAAGAGAAACTCATTCTCGCCGGTGTGGTTGGCTATGATTATGTCAACATGCTGGAGTCATTGCCGGAATTACCCGAAGGTGATTTCCCAGACTATTTGTTTTTACTTGCTGAGAGTCAGATTGTCATTGATGGCAAGGCGCGTCGCACAGAAATTCGACAACTGTTGTTTGGTGAGCAGCAGAATGAGGCAGAGCTTGCCCGAGCTCGAGGTCGTTTGGCGAGTATCGAAAAGGTTGTCAATAATCCAGCACCGGCATTGGATATTAACGTCGCACAACAACAGGACATTGATTTCGACCAAATATCAGTGACACCAGACAAAGCTATCTTCATGGAGCAGATTGCGGCATTGAAAGAGGGTATTGATCAAGGGCGTATCTTTCAGGCAGTTATCAGTCGCGAATTTGAGTTGTCATGTGGTAATACCGAACTGGCATATAGCGTGCTGGCGAAACAAAATCCCAGCCCTTACCAGTTCTATCTAAATCTCGGACAATATACCTTATTCGGTGCTTCACCTGAGTCTAGTTTGCGCTTTAACAGTGCTGATCGCACCATTTCTATTATGCCCATTGCGGGTACACGTGGACGAGGACGTAATCCCGACGGTTCAATTAATCTTGAATTAGATGCTCGTCTGGAAGCCGATCTGAAGTTGGATGAAAAAGAGCTGGCAGAGCATTTGATGCTGGTGGATCTGGCGCGTAATGATCTGGCGCGGATTGCGGTTCCGGCCAGTCGCTATGTCAGCGAATTAATGGCCATATATCGTTATGCCTCGGTCATGCATATGGTGAGCCGGGTCGATGCTGAATTATCCGATCATCTCGATGCCTATCACGCCTGTCAGGCATGTTTCCACATGGGCACCCTCTCAGGTGCACCCAAAGCTGAAGCTATGACTCTCATTAGTGAGGTCGAGCAGCGCCGCAGAGGGACTTACGGTGGGGCAGTGGGTTATTTTACTGCAGCTGGTGATATGGATACCGCGATTGTTATCCGTTCGGCACTGGTTCAAGACGGACAAGCCAAGATAACTACGGGTGCTGGCATTGTATATGACTCGATTCCGGAAATGGAAGTGGTTGAAACCGAATTGAAAGCCAGTTCAGTCTTGCGCGCGATAAATCTGGTTAATGAGATGGAGCAGGGCGATGACTGATGATGTGATGACTGAGCAGCCATTGAAGGTTGTGCTGATCGATAACCGTGATTCATTTACGTTTAACTTGGTCGATGAACTCAATCGGCTGAACTGCAAAATTTTGACCTATCAAAACTATGCCTCAGTTGAGACCATCACTGAGCTATATGAAACAGGGCAAATGGATATGCTACTGATTTCACCGGGTCCGGGAAATCCTGATACTGCCGGTTGTTGTCTGGATGTAGTGAAACAATTGATGGGTAAAGTGACTATTGGTGGTATTTGTTTGGGCCATCAGATTATTGTTCAGGCTTTGGGTGGCTCGATCGGTCAGTTCGCGGCTGTCGTACATGGTAAGAGTTCATTAGTGACCCATGATGCGACCGGGATATTTGCCGGCCTCAAAAGTCCGATGAAAGTCGCCAGATACCACTCCTTGTCAGCGCGAGATGTGCCAGAGGAGTTAACGGTTACGGCAATGTCAGATGATGTGCCGATGGCCGTGGCGAGTGAAGATTTAAGTCTCTATGGGTTGCAATTCCACCCAGAGTCGATTTTGACCGTTGCAGGTCAGCAACTACTGCAAAATTTAGTGAATAGTGCACGCGCATTTAAGAGGAAATAAGTATGAGTCAGCAAATTAAACAACTGTTAGGTGGTGAGGCACTCGATGTCACTGACGCTGAAGCACTATTTGAGTCTATGCTTGGCGGAGCGTTGAATGATATCGAAATTTCAGCAGCTCTCACAGCCTTGAAAATGCGTGGCGAAAGCGGAGTGGAAATAGCTACGTTAGTGAGTATGTTGCGCGAACGTGCAGTCAAAATCGACAAACCTGAAG
>CAXRAF010000157.1:0-4702 GCA_964228485.1 Alteromonadales bacterium
CATATCGTATTTGGTAAAGCGGTCAGTATGATGTCGCTCTTCGGCCTGATTGCACTAGCCGGTGTGGTTGTGAATGATAGTCTAATTATGATGGACTTCATTAACAAGGCGCGACAGGAGGGATTGAATCGCTTTGATGCCGTCATTCAATCAGGTACTGCTCGATTCCGAGCCATTATTCTGACCTCCCTGACGACCGCAGGCGGACTACTGCCGATTATGCTCGAGACGAGTACTCAAGCGCAGTTTGTCATACCAATGGCGATATCCATGAGCTTCGGGATCATCTTTGCTACCGTGATCACGCTGTTCCTGATCCCGTGTTTGTACTTGTTGCTATTGGATTTTAAAGAATGGTTCGGAATCGGTGAAGACGCAGAGATGGTGCCCAGTCGTTAGACGGTGAATGAAGCACCACAGCCGCATGTTGTTTTGGCGTTCGGATTGTTAATCACAAATCGGGCGCCTTGTAAGCCTTCCAGATAGTCGATTTCCGCACCCATGAGATATTGAAAACTCATGGGGTCTATCAGGATCTGAACACCCTCCTGGTTGATTTCCATATCGCCGTCGTTTTTGTTTTCATCAAAACTAAAGCCATACTGAAAGCCAGAGCAACCGCCGCCTGTGACAAACACACGCAATTTCAGCTCCGGATTTTGTTCTTCCTCAATCAGCACCTGTGCGCGTCTGACCGCAGCATCAGTGACTTGGATTGGCGATGCAGCCTGATTCATTCCTGTCTCTCTCTAACATGACTGTTCTGAGCATATAATGGGCATGATTCAATAAAGTTCAAGCTCATTCTGTATCAGTATTTTCCTGCTCTTGTTTAACTTTAGCTACCTTTGCGGCACGTTGAGCGGCTCTATTATCGGGCTTATGGTCGAGAAGTTTGCGACTGCCGTCTCTGCGCACTAATTTACCATTCACAGTCGAGCCCATGGCCATTTGCAAGAGGTGGTAATAAACATCACCCTCGATCACTGACTCCTTGTAAAGATTCAGTGATTCCAGTGCATGGACATCACCATTCACGTAGCCATAAATATTGATTTGCGGAACTCTAATCTCTCCTTCGACATGCCCTTGTGAGCCAATCGTCACCATGGAATGACTTCCTGATTCGGCATTCACATTGCCATGCACGATGCCGTCAATGAACAGCACGCCGGTAAAACTAATATCACCGGAGATCTTGGTTTCTGCTGTAATCAGCGTATCCGCAGCACCAGATTTTGGCTTGACGGTTTTTTTGTTCGCTTTACTGCCCCACATTTGCAATTCCTTGTTCGTTGGTCGACGACCAGTCGAACCTCTTTGTAATTGATACTGAATTTGTGCCGTATTGCCTTGCTCGCACTTCGAGGGCAATGGGCGTTATATTATCTGCCAGGTCAATTACCCCGGTCAGGTGTTGGAAGTAGCGAAATTTGAAGCCAAATTCGCGATTTCCACTGCTGTTCAGAACTTCCATGCGCTGCTCTTGACCATCGAGTAGATAAATCAAATCAACCGTTGCCAGACCTTGCATCATGTTGCCCTGTGAACCTGCTTGTAGCAAACTGACTTGCCAATTGGCTGAACCCGGTCCAGTGGTCGTCAGCACAAATTGCGATATCTGCAACCCCTTGTCTGATTCTCCGGGAGCCAGAATGTTGCGATAAAAAGTCAATTCACGCTCAAGCTCTCTAATTTTGAGCATTTGACTATCCAACGACTGGCCCGCTTCGGCATTGGCGGCCTGCTCAACCTTGTTGATTTGCTCCTGCATGACAAGCTTTTCTTCGAGCGCCGCATGGCTAGTATTTAAATTGACGATATCCTGATTCAGTTGGTGATTCTCTGTAATCAAATGAACACTATGGCGATTGCCCATATAGTAGCCAATCGCCGCTACCAACAAAAACACCAATACACCAGCAACAGCCGTTATAGCATAGCGACTGGTGGACCATTTTTCTGTGACAATGTACTCAGGACTCGACATAATAATTTTTTAATTCTCCAAGCGGCATAGTATATAAAGTAGCGCAGAATAACAATTTAACAACACCCATAGTCGTGGTAGAGTACAGACCATACTTTCGACGGGAAAATGACATGTTGTTGTGGATTAAAGCATTTCATTTAATCACTATTATTACTTGGTTTGCCGGCCTTTTTTACCTACCGAGGCTGTATGTCTATCATGCCGGCTGTAACGATGAAATTAGTAATGAACGCTTCAAAATAATGGAGCATAAACTCTATTACTACATCACGACTCCGAGCGGTATTTTGGCGGTTGGTCTGGGATTTTGGCTGATTGGTATCTATGGCTTTGAGGTCATCATGCAGTGGACCTGGCTGCAATTAAAATTGGCACTGGTAGCGGTGATTATCTGGTTCCATTGGTATTGCGGACATCTTTTGAAGGTGTTTGCCGCGGATAACAATCGTCGTCCGGAGCGCTTTTACCGGATGATTAATGAGGTACCCACAATACCCATGATATTGATCGTGATTTTGGCCGTCGTTAAACCCTTTTGACTTGATTTAAAGACCCTGCAGGCGCACAATCTGCACAGTTGTAAAAGGAACCGTTTGTATGGATTTCAAAGGCCAACACATCCTCTCTATTAGTCAATTTGATCGCCCAGCAGTGGAAAAAATTATGGCGGTTGCCGATCAAATGGCTCCCTATGCTTCGCGCGAAAAAGGCTGTGATGTGCTCAGAGGCGCGATTCTGGGTAATATGTTTTTTGAAGCCAGTACACGAACACGTGTCAGTTTTGGCTGTGCCTTTAACCGCTTGGGTGGCAACGTTCGGGAGACCGTTGGTGAGAAAGCCTCCGCATTGTCCAAAGGCGAGTCGTTGAAAGATACAGCACGGGTCATGTCAGGTTATTCAGACATTATTGTCATGCGTCATCCGACCGAGGGCTCAGTGGCTGAGTTTGCTAAATCGAGCCGGGTACCAGTGATTAATGCCGGTGATGGCAGTAACGAGCATCCAAGTCAGGCATTGTTGGATCTCTACACCATGAGAAATGAATTGGCGCGCTATGATCGTGCTGTCGATGGCATGGCGATCAGCATGGTAGGTGACTTGAAATACGGTCGCACAGTGCACTCTCTGTGTAAGCTGATCTGCTTGTATGACAATATCACCTTGCGTCTAGTGTCACCGAAAGAATTACAAATGCCGGTAGAAATTATTGAGATGTTGATTGATGCCGGTCATGAAGTTGTCGAGACTGATGACTTGAACATGGGGCTTGAGGAAGTTGATATCGTTTATCAGACCCGTATTCAGGAAGAACGTTTTTCGTCAACAGCCGAGGCTAACAAATACCGTGGTGCATTCCGCATTAATCAATATGCCTATTCGCAATTCTGTCAGCCTAACACCGTGCTGATGCATCCATTGCCAAGAGACTCTCGTAGTGATGCCAATGAGTTGGATACAGATCTGGATAATAACCCTAATCTGGCCATCTTCCGGCAAACCGATAACGGTGTTCTGGTGCGAATGGCACTCTTTACACTCATATTAGGTGTTGAAGATAAGGTTGAGCAATTTCAAACGAATTATCCCTGGCAACATTCCTAATCATATTTAACGAATTTTGAGGTTTTCATGAGTTTATCTGCTGATTTAATTCTGCGTGCAAGACAATCCATTCCGGGCGGTGTTAATTCACCCGTGCGCGCCTTCAATGGCGTTGGTGGTGATCCGGTCTTCATTAAATCTGCTAATGGGCCCTATATTGTTAGCAGTGAAGACAAGCAGTACATCGACTACGTTGGTTCGTGGGGTCCGATGATTCACGGCCATAATCATCCGGATATTCTCAACGCAGCGATTGAGTCGGCACGTAATGGACTGAGTTTCGGCGCTCCGACAGAAATCGAAATTGAAATGGCAGAACTCATTTGTGACATCATGCCTGCCATCGAGAAAGTACGTATGGTGAACTCTGGTACTGAAGCGACCATGAGTGCCATCCGTCTGGCTCGCGGATTTACCGGCAAGGATAAACTGCTTAAGTTTGAAGGTAACTACCATGGCCATGCGGATTCATTACTGGTGAAAGCTGGCTCTGGTGCCCTAACACTGGGCGAGCCTAATTCTCCCGGTGTACCTGCTGATCTGGCGGCGCATACGCTGACTGCGACCTACAACGACCTCGATTCAGTTAAGACCCTTTTCAAACAGCATCCTGAAGATATTGCTTGTATTATTGTCGAGCCGGTAGCGGGCAACATGAACTGCATCCCCCCAGAGCCGGATTTCCTACCCGGACTGCGTAGTCTGTGTGACGAGTATGGGAGTTTATTGATCATTGATGAGGTAATGACTGGATTTCGTGTCGCACTCGGAGGTGCTCAGGAACTGTATGGTGTTACACCGGATTTAACCGCGCTGGGTAAGGTGATCGGGGGAGGTATGCCGGTTGGAGCGTTCGGTGGTAAGGCCGAGATCATGGACTATCTGGCACCTGTAGGCCCGGTATATCAGGCCGGTACCTTATCCGGTAATCCGGTCGCGATGGCTGCGGGTATTGCCTGTTTGACGCTACTCAAAGCGCCGGGCTTTCACCAACGACTGACAGCAAAAACACAACGACTGATCGCGGGACTGAAACAGGCTGCTGAGCTCAATAACATTCCCATGAGCTTCAATCAGGTTGGTGGTATGTTTGGCTTTTTCTTCACC
>CAXRAF010000158.1:0-9849 GCA_964228485.1 Alteromonadales bacterium
TATTATTTCGGGCATGACGGACAAAACCTACCAGCCGCTGTTGAATCTCATTGGCGACTTCAGGTGCAGTCTGTGTGTTTGTCTGAGCTGCCATTTGTCACACCGCTCGAGCGACCAGTCGTTCAATTTCGAATGGTTCGAGACGACAACTATCTTCACGCGTTTTCAGAAGACAAACCAAGCTGTCTTGCAGTAACTCAGGATCCTGATCCAGTGTTGTAATGCCCAAATTCAAAAGTGCAGCTGCCCAATCCAGTGTTTCGGCGACGCCGGGTATCTTTTGTAAATCGATTTTGCGTATATCCTGGACAAAGGCAACAATCTGACGAGCTAACTGTGGTCCGACTTCTGGTATTCGGGTGTTCACAATCTGTAACTCTTTATCGAACTCGGGATAATCCACATACTGATAGAAACAGCGGCGGCGCAAGGCATCACTCAGTTCACGGGTGCCATTGGAAGTCAGGATCACCATCGGCTTGCTCTTAGCCTCGATCGTGCCAATCTCGGGGATAGTCACTTGAAAGTCGGAAAGTAACTCGAGTAGGTAGGCTTCGAACTCTTCATCAGCCCGATCGATTTCATCAATTAATAAAACCGGAGATTTCTCCTGCAGGATCGCTGCAAGCAAGGGCCGCTCCAAGAGATATTTTTGTGAGAAAAGTTGTTCATCCATGTCTACAGTCGAGAGACTATCATCACGCTGTTCGAGTACTTTTATCGAAAGTAATTGATGTTGGTAATTCCATTCATATACTGCCGTGTTTATGTCTAATCCCTCGTAACATTGTAAGCGGATCAATTGGCAGTTATGTAAACGAGACATTACGCGTGCAATTTCTGTTTTGCCAACGCCAGCATCGCCCTCGAGTAGCAGAGGACGCTTGAGATCGGAAAATAACAACAGACTGGCCGCCAAATCACGTTCAGCAATGTAGCCTAATTCTGCTAATTTCGCTTGATACTCACTGATTCGATTCTGATTTGTCATCTAGGCTATGATGTTTTCTGTGAGCTGAACAAGCTCTTCAACCAGCCAATAAACACAGACCAGCCAAAGGCAAAACCATTAAGTTCAGCGGACTGTTCAGCGACAGCTTCTTTGGCTTTTTCTGCCTCTTCGCCTTCACCCATACTGGCGATGTTGTTGGCAAAATTCTGGCCAAATTGGTTGAGAATTTGATCCGATACCTGAGTCATCATTCGACCACCCAGGCTCGCTGCTTTACCCGTTACAGTAACCGTGGCTTGGCCTTTGAGTGTTGAATTTCCCTCCTCACCAGCAACAATCCATGCTCTTAAATCCATACTTGCTGAAGAGGTGCCCTTGGTGTCCTGGCCTTTGCCAACGAGGTGTATTTCGCACTTGTCGGCATCAATACTCTTGACATCAATATCACCATTAAAGGCCATGGTGGCAGGACCAATTTTTGCCTTTACCTTACCTTTGTACTTACCATCATCCAGTTCTTCATTGATTTCAGCGCCCGGCATACAACTGGCGAGAGCCTTGATATCCTGCAGGAATATCCATGCAGTAGCTATGCTGCCTGGAACTGCAAACTCCTTATTTAAATCGACTTGCATTCTTTAAAACTCCAATAATCACGTCCTAGACGATTAAAGGGCCGGTGAGCCGGCCCTGCATAGTTCTGAATTAGTCCAGTAGCCCTAACTCTTTGACCTTTTTCCACACCCGGAAAGCGTTATGAGGCATATCCATATGGGTTACCCCAAGATGTGAAAATGCATCAACCACAGCTGATGTGAAGGTTGGAATACTGCCCACATGTGGCGACTCAGCCACTCCTTTAGCACCAATGGGATGGTGCGGTGATGGTGTCACTGTATAGTCAGTTTCCCAGTGCGGTGTTTCGACAAAGGTCGGGATGAAGTAATCCATCAGGGTATTGCCCAACAGATTGCCCTGTTCATCAAACGGCATCTCCTGTCCCATAGCCACGGCATAACCCTCGTTGAGGCCGCCGTGAATTTGCCCATCAATAATCATTGGATTAATGCGAGTACCACAATCATCCAGTGCGTAGAAACGTCGGATATGTGTTACACCGGTATCTTTATCGATATCAACAACACACAAATACACACCATAGGGGTACGTGAAGTTAGGGGGGTCATAATAGTCTACCGCTTCCAGCCCCGGCTCCATACCTTCGGGTACATTGTTATAGGCCGCCCAGGCGATTTCTTTCATGGTCTTCTCCTGACCGGGAACGCCCTTTACACTAAAGCGATCGATATCCCATTCAAGATCATCCTCGTTTACCTCGAGTAAGTGAGCAGCGATCTTCTTGGCTTTCGCTTTAATCTTACGCGCCGCAACCGCTGTGGCCGCACCACCTACAGGAGTAGATCGGGAGCCGTAGGTACCTAAACCGTATGGTGCGGTATCCGTATCGCCCTCTTCAATAGAGATCTCATCTGAGCTGATACCCAATTCTGTAGCAATGATCTGGGCGTAAGTCGTTTGGTGTCCTTGTCCTTGGGTAATGGTTCCCATTCGGGCAATGGCCGACCCTGTAGGGTGCACCCGGATTTCAGCACTATCAAACATGCCCACACCCAGTATGTCACAATTTTTCGACGGACCAGCGCCCACGATTTCCGTGAAGGTTACTAGACCTATTCCCATCAGCTCGCCATTTGCTCGCTTCTCTTCTTGTTCACGCCGTAGGGCAGGGTAGTCCACAGCATCGAGTACTTTGTCGAGTGCAGTGTGGTAGTCTCCTGAGTCAAGCTCCCAACCAAGACAGGTTTTATAGGGGAATTGCTCTTTCTTGACGAAGTTACGGCGTCTGATTTCAGCCTTGTCGATACCTAACTTCTGAGCCAGAACATCCATTGTACGCTCGATGACATAGACCGCCTCAGTCACGCGGAATGAACACCGATAAGCCACACCACCAGGTGCTTTATTGGTGTAAACACCATCAACGTTGAGATGCGCGACAGGCACATCATAGGAGCCGGTACAAATATGCATCAAACCAGCAGGAAACTTTGATGGGTCAGCACAGGCATCGAATGCGCCGTGATCTGCCAGCACATTCACGCGCAGGGCTTTAATGTGGCCATCATTATCAGCCGCTATTTCACCACGCATATGGTAATCGCGCGCGAAAGCGGTGGTTGAGATATTTTCCATTCGGTCCTCAACCCATTTGACCGGTACACCCGTCACGATAGATGCGACAATGGCACAAACGTAACCTGGATATACGCCTACCTTGTTACCAAAGCCACCACCAATATCGGGAGAGATGATACGGATGTTGCTCTCTGGAACACCTGATAACAGTGACACTACTGTGCGCACGACATGGGGTGCTTGTGAGGTAATGTACACAGTGAGCTTGCCATTAATCTTATCCATGGAAGCAACGCAACCACAGGTTTCCAATGGACACGGATGTACCCGATGATAAAGCATGTCTTGTGAAACAGTGACATCTGCACTATCGAAAACCCGATCAGTGGCTTCTTTCTCACCCGCTTGCCAGTTGAAGATATGGTTGTTGTGCTCACGCTTACTGTGCGCACCATCCATTTTACCCACCAAATCTTCACGAAGGATCGGCGCATCATCAGTCATTGCCTTGTGTGGATCGACCAATACCGGAAGCTCTTCATACTCAACTTCCACTAGCTCAATCGCATCAGCAGCAATGTAGCGATCATCGGCAATGACAACGGCAACTTCCTGATATTGGAAGTGCACTTTCTCATCGGCGAGTACCGCCTGAACATCACCAGCCAGTGTGGGCATCCAGTGTAAATTGAGAGGCTTAAGGTCATCCGCGGTCAACACGGCATGTACGCCGGGCAGAGCAAGCGCCTTTTCCTTGTTTATACTCTTAATTCTTGCATGGGCAAAAGGACTTCTGACCATGTCGGCAAACAACATACCCGGCAATTTTACGTCGTCGACGTAATTACCTTTGCCTTGGATAAATCGTGAATCTTCTTTTCTTTTGCGCGAACAGCCGACACCAGCTAATGAATCTTCGCGTTCTTGTTTATCTGCTACACTATCCATTTTCTAGTACCTCATGCTTGTAATTTCTGCGCTGCAGATTGCACCGCCTTGATGATATTCTGATATCCAGTGCAGCGACAAAGATTGCCCGACATACCCCATCGGATCTCTTCTTCGGTTGGGTTTGGATTTTCTTTCAGAAAGCGATAGGTGCGCATAAGCATACCGGGTGTGCAGAAACCACATTGCAGGCCATGCTCTTCGAAGAACGCCTCCTGAACAGCATGCAACCCTTCCGCATCGGCTAAGCCCTCTACTGACTTAACCTCACTGCCATGCGCTTGGACTGTTAGCAATGTACAAGACTTGACCGACTCGCCGTCGATATCGACCGTACAGGCGCCACAATGCGAGCTTTCACAGCCAATGTGTGCTCCGGTTTGATTAAGTTGTTCTCTGAGCGTGTGAATCAGAAGTTCACGTGGCTCTACAAATACATCAATGGTTTTACCATTAAGATTAAATGAAACTGCTTGCTTAGCCATGATTACCCCCTCGCGTTTTCTACAGCTTGAATGATCGACCGACGAGCCATCACGGCAGCCATGTGAGATTTATATTCTTCATCACCACGTAAATCCACTGCTGGGTCACATGCTTCGATTATGGCGTTCTCTGCTTGCTTAAGCAGGTCATCAGACAGTGTTTGACCGCGAAGGATATCTTCCGCTGCTTCAGCCCTGATAGCACATGCAGCAACATTGGTTAGGCCGATACGTATGTCTCGGATAACATCTCCATCCATTTCAACAACCACAGGAGAGCCAGCAACTGCATAATCCCCCGTCTTTCGTTTGAGTTTGTTGTAGCCATAGCCAACACCCGACTTCTGTGCGGGAATTTTAAGTGCAACTAGAATGTCGTGCTCTTCGAGTGCCGTCCAGTATGTTCCCATAAAGAAGCCGTTGGCAGCTAGTTCACGCTGGCCATTTGGGCCTCTGACGACAATGGTTGCATCTAATGCAAGCATAACGGCTGGGTGGTCATTACCCGGGTCACCATGGGCCACGTCACCACCAATGGTGCCTCGGTTACGGACCTGAGGATCAGCCACTAACTTTGCAGCATCGACTAGCAGCGAACAGTGTTTCTGGAGTATCTCAGAATTGATTAATTCGTTTTCAGTGGTCATTGCACCAATGGTGATCGTGTCACCATCCATGCAGATGCCTTTGAGTTCTTCAATGCCATTGATATCAATTAGGCAGGGCGGTTCAGCAAAACGGAGCTTCATCATGGGCAGAAGACTGTGGCCTCCTGCTAATAACTTGGCGTCTTCATTTTCCGAAAGTTTGGCAATCGCATCATCGATGCTGGTTGCTCGGTGGTATTCAAAACCAGATGGAATCATGTCGACCTCGCATTATTTTTTGTTATTGACAGGGAAAGAGAATCTTTTCCGACCATAGTGACTACGTTCTTGAGTGTGTTCGGAGCAGTTGTTTGAAGGATACTCTTATCGTTTGTAACGATATTGATGATAGGCTGTACCTATGAATCGTATGTGCGGAAATAATAGAGAATAAATTTCTCAAATAAACGATAAAATTTAGGAATATCTGACGTAAAAATGAATAATAGGCGAGTTTGAGTGATCGCAAATACTTGTGGTCTAATGACTGGGAAATTTACGTCTATAAGTTTATTTAACAACATCACTAGCATGAATATCTAAGAGGCAAATAACTTTGCAGAGTAAGTCATCCGATGAATGCCTGACGCCGGCGTTGAAACCGGTCGATCAGACGATACGAGACTTGATAAGTACTATCGAGTGTAAGTCAGATATTGAATTGGTTGCGACTGATAATCTGCTCAACAGAATACTGGCTGAACCACTCACGTGCCCGTTTGATTTCCCTGCTTGGCCATGCTCTGCCATGGATGGTTATGCGTTTAAACATCAGTCTCATCTGATAGATAAAGAGTTCGCGGTCATTGGTTCAGCACTTGCAGGTCATCCATTTGACGGCAGCATAAGTGAAGGTGAATGTGTCAGAATAACGACTGGTGCGCCATTACCTGAGGGTGCTGACACAGTCGAGATGCAAGAAAATTGTCATATCAATGGCAAGCAAGTCAGATTGCTTGAATCGGTCGCCACGGGACAACATGTCCGACAGATCGGTAGTAGTGTGCAAGCGGGACAGGAGATTCTATCGAAGGGCATACGGATAGCACCAAAAGAGCAAGCTATTATTGCCTCGTCTGGCATATCTGAGGCGAAAGTATACAAGCCAATCACTGTCGCAGTTTTCACAACCGGTGATGAACTCGTGTCCCCGGGGCAAAAACTAGCCTCCGGTCAGATCTATGACAGCAATCGACTCACCATGCTCAGTATGTGTCAACGAATGGGGTATGAGGTTATCGATTATGGTTTGGTGGCAGATGATCCAGAGGCTATCCGGCAGGTGATGAGTGAGGCGGCAAAAAATGCTGATGTACTTTTAACCAGTGGTGGCGTTTCTGTGGGCGATGCAGATTATATCAAGCCAGTATTGGAGGAAATTGGCGAGTTAGATGTCTGGAAGGTAGCAATAAAGCCAGGTAAGCCCATCGCCATAGGGAGAATAGGGTCATGTCACTTCTTTGGCCTGCCGGGAAATCCCGTGTCAACTATTGTGACATTGAATCAAATCGTGCAACCGGCGCTGAAGAAACTATCAGGGGAGCAAATAAAGCAACCTATAAGGTTTCAAGCAATCTGCATGAATGACTTAAGAAAAGCACCCGGACGACGCGACTATCAACGTGGATTTGCCAGTGTTGACGATAATGGCCAGTGGCAAGTCAGGAGTACCGGGCCTCAGGGTTCAGGGAGACTGGTCTCTGTCACTGATGGCAATTGTTATATTATCCTTGAGCCTGAAAATACAGGTGTCAGGTTAGGCGATATGGTCACTATTGAGTTGTTTAATCAGTCTTTAGCTTAAAAGAACAGTCGCTGTTTCAACCACCGGTCACTGACATAATCCTAATGACCTGATCGGGCTTGCTTACAAATTCATGTTTTTGCGGCTTCAATGCCAATGCTTTTATGAGATGCTGTTTGAGTTCCTCATCAGATACACCAGAGCGCAGTACTGGTTTCAGAGGATAACTGTGTTCTTGACCTAGGCATAGGTACAGGGTGCCATCAACACCTAACCTGACCCGGTTACAGGTTTCACAAAAATGTTGTGAGATAGGCGTGATGAAACCAATTTGCGTACCTTTCGGTGTTGAAAAGTATCTCGCTGGACCAGCTCCTTTGGCAATGGTCGGGACTAAACCATACAGCTCATCTAAAGATGCCTTTACATCCTGAAGTGAAACGTAATGTTTGCTGGCCTCTTTGCCAGTGGCACCCATCGGCATGGTCTCTATCAGGCGCAGTATAAAATCATGCTCCTCACAGAATGCCAACATATCGCCGACTTCGTGATCATTGATGCCTTTCATCACCACCATATTAATTTTAATTGGTTTGTAGCCAGAGGCTTTAGCGGCCATGATGCCATCGAGCACCTTTTGCAGCTTACCGCCACTGATTTCTCTGAAAGTATCGGGATTGAGTGAATCCAGACTGATATTTAAACGTTCAATACCTGCGAGTTTGAGTGCATCAGCATGCTTGGCAAGCTGAACTGCGTTGGTACTCATTGATAAATCATCGAGACCTTCAATCGCTGATAAACGGCCTGCCAACTCAGACAGATTAGGTCGCAATAACGGCTCACCACCGGTAATTCGGACCTTTTTCAGACCAAGGCTGGCAAAGGCTGAAATGAGTCGCTCTATCTCATCAAAGGTGAGCCACTTTTCCGGTACTTCAAAGTCCTTATAACCTTTGGGAATACAATAGAAACAGCGTAGATCACAACGATCGACCACAGACAACCTGATGTAATCAATTGTGCGACCAAATGGGTCTTGGTACATGTGTGAGTTCGTTGATGACAACTAAGCAGTTCCTATTAATATTGTTTAAAACTTACGGTGAGAGCGTGTAATTAGACTGCATTATAACTAACCTGTATAACTCAGGTTAGATTTATTGATGACAATGTCTCATTTGTTATCGATTACAGAAATAATGAATCTCATAGTGATGTCATTTTGTATATCTATTGCATTGTAACTAATCTAAAATGCCGGCCAATGATGGGAATGTTTACGCAAGGAGAATTTTAATGCCTCTTAAGTTTGGAACCAGTGGTGTTCGTGGTCTGGTCACAGATATGACTGACTTTGAGTGTTATCGATATGCCATGGCATTTGGCAAAGTACTCAAAGAAACCTCGACCGCCAAAGGTGTAATAATCGCCGGAGACTTGCGCAGCAGTTCACCAAGAATTATGACAGCTGTTGCCGCAGCACTTACGGATTTGAATTTTTCTGTAGTGAATGCGGGGTTAATCCCAACTCCTGCTATTGCACTGGCTGCATTGGATAAAAATATGGGAGCTATTATGGTTACTGGCTCGCATATCCCAGACGACAGAAACGGTATAAAATTTTATATGCCGTGGGGTGAAATACTAAAACAAGAAGAGGAGCAAATTTCATTAGCGGCATCAAAAGTCAACACAGATGCAGTTAGTAGAGATTTCTCTGATGATGGTGCCTTAGTCGAGAAACCACAGTTGAATAAGCCATCAAAATGGGTCAGTGACTTCTACTGTTCAAGATATCTCTCTTTATTTAGCGACAATAGTTTGAAAGGACTTAAGGTAGTTGTTTACCAACATTCGACAGTGTTACGTGAAATATTTCCTCATATTCTCTCAAACCTCGGTGCAGATGTAGTAACGGTTGGTTGGTCAGATGAATTCATACCATTAGATACTGAAGCTGTTCAGAATCCTGAGCAATTATCTAAGTGGGTCAAGAATCATGGTGCTGATTTATTAGTCTCAGCAGATGGTGATGGCGACAGACCATTATTGGTTTCAGCACAAGGTACAGTTATCAGGGGCGATGTATTGGGAGTTCTTGCAGCTAGCGCCTTATCAGCCGATTCCGTGGCAACTCCTGTGAGTTGTAATTCACAAGTAGAGAAGTGTGGCTATTTCAATAAAGTAATCCGAACAAAAATTGGTTCACCGTATGTAATAGAAGCGATGAATGACCTACTTACTGAGTTTGATTCAGTCGTTGGTTATGAGGCGAATGGTGGTTTTTTAACTGGTTCGATAATCGATATTGATGGTCAAAAATTAAAACCACTTCCGACCAGAGATGCTGTACTTCCAATACTGATGATTATGTTATCTCTTAATTCATCATCATGGTCAGACATCTTAGAATCCTTACCTAATCGAGTAACTGAGAGCTTATTGCTAAGGGGGGTCAATATGGATTCTGCTAAGGCGTTACTTGACGAGATGAAACTTGGAATTGAAACCACTCAACAGATACTCGGAGATACTTTCGGAAGATTGATAGACATCAACAGTATAGACGGAGTTCGATTAACGTTCGCAGATGAGACAGTGGTTCATTTCAGGCCATCCGGCAATGCACCAGAATTCAGAGCTTATTTGGAAGCTGATAATCAAGTAGTGACTCAACAGCTCAAGAGTCTTGCTGAAGAGTTCTTATTATCAAAATTAGCCTAATTAGGTAGATTAAAATTGAATTTAAGTTTTTTCGAGTTGTTGTGACTGATTTAAGGAGTTTTTATCAAGCCTATTCCTAATATCATCTAAAATCAGATAAAAGCAGGGCACGATGATGAGTATTATGAGGGTGGAAAACACGATACCGAATCCTAGTGAGATTGCCATGGGTATCAGCTGATAGGCCTG
>CAXRAF010000159.1:0-7875 GCA_964228485.1 Alteromonadales bacterium
ATCTTTCTATCAGCACTAATGGGACTGGCAACGATTTATTCAGTCTTCAATGCTAACAAGTCATCAACTATCCGACGCCGAACCATCATCGGATTACCACTGATTGGTATTTGTGCTGTTCTGCTAATGATTATTTTAGCGAGTTGGGGAATAACGGTCTGGTAATGCGATGAAAATACTACTCGTAATCACATTCTTATCTCTGCTTGTTGCATGCAGCGAGCAGCCATCAGACAAGCCCGTCGCTGATTTGGTCTTAACAGGCGGCAATGTTCTGACTGTCGAAGAGGATATGCCTCGCGCTGAGGCCATCGCCATTGTCGGCGATAAAATTGCTGCCGTTGGCTCTAGTGCTGAAATCTCAACTTGGGTTGGAGAGAATACAGAAGTTATAGATCTCGAAGGTAACACTGCCATTCCGGGGTTCATTGAAGGCCACGGTCATTACACCAGTTATGGTGATAGTTTCTATCGTCTGGAACTTCGTTACGATTCAAGCTGGCAGGCGATTGTTGATAAAGTGGAACGCGCGGTAGCAGGAGCTGAGCCCGGTGAATGGATTGTTGGTCGGGGCTGGCATCAAGATAAATGGACCACCAAGGAAGACATATTAGTAGACACAGTGCCTGTACACGACAAGCTCTCGGCGGTTAGTCCCGATAACCCAGTCTTACTCATTCATGCCTCTGGTCATGGTGCATTTGCGAATCAGAAAGCTATGGATATTGCCGGCATTGACGAAAACACCATTCCACCTCCAGGTGGTGAAATTGTTCGCAAACCAAATGGCGAACCGACAGGTATGATGCGTGAAGCAGCGCAGGATGCTATCCGCGCAGCCTTCGCAGAATTTGAAGCACAACGCACACCAGAGCAAGCTGAAGCCGAACTCCGTCGCGCCATCATCACCGCTGGCGAAGAAAGTCTTAAATACGGCATTACTTCATTTCATGATTTGGGCACCACTTACGAAGAAGTCGACCTAATCAAAAAAATGGCCGATGAAGGAGTACTACCAATTCGCCTGTGGATGGCGTTTGATATTCCCTATGAGCAACTCGCTATTCCGGGCAAGCTCGACGAGTATCGCCTAATAGGCTACGGCAATAACTTCCTAACCGTTCGTGGGATTGGTGAGAAAGTACTCGATGGTGCCCTCGGTACTCACGGCGGCTGGCTGTTAGAACCCTATACCGACATGCCGGAAAGTTATGGCCTTAACGTTGTGACTGTTGAGGATATTCAACAGTCGGCACAACTCGCACTTAAGCATGGTTATCAAATGGCTATTCAAGGGATTGGTGATCGCGCTGCTCGTGAACTACTCGATATTTATGGCCCAATCAAAAAGGCCAACCCAGATGCCGACCTACGCTGGCGTATTGAACATCCACAAGTGCTTCATCCTGACGATATTCCTCGCTTTACAGAGTACGATGTTATTCCAGCAGTACAAGGTATCTTCGCTTGCTCTGATGGTCCTTGGGTTGAAGACCGCCTTGGTAAAGAGCGCGCACTTGAGCGTAGTTACTTAGCAAAAACACTTTACGATGCTGGTCTTACACCCACCAATGGCACTGATCCCCCGGTGGATGAAATTGACCCTATCGCCAGCTTTAAGTGCACAGTCACTCGCGAGCTATCCGATGGCACCATCTTTCAAGGCGATGAAATCATTTCACGCGAGCTAGCCTTGTACAGCTACACCATGGGTAATGCTTTTGCTGCGTTTGAAGAGGATATCAAAGGCTCAATTAAGGTAGGTAAGTTAGCCGATATTGCTATTTTAAGTCAGGACCTGCTGACGGTATCCGATGACAAGCTCATGGATACCGAAGTCCTAATGACCATTTTGGGTGGCAAAGTGGTGTTTAAGAAATAGCGCGATAAGGAATCCAGTTAGAGATTCTCTATCGCGTTTGCCATCCAATCCATTCGGGTATCAAGCCAGTTGGTCAAATGCTCTACCTCTTCCGCATAGGTTTCATAGACTACCGGATTTGGCCAAACATAATTGCCGAGTGTCTGCCAGATTGAATCGTTCTCAGCCTGCGCTAAATCCAACTGTTCAGCCCATTCAGCCATGCTCGCTTTTATCTCGGAGCGTTGCGAATCAATATCTGCATAACGCTCTTTGACCCGCTGCACAAAGGTAGGGTCTTCCAGCATTCGAGATATCCAGCTATTCCATCGAACCCACCAGCCGGTTGGGTAAGTCGCATCGGCATAATTAACATTACCAAAACCTAGATCAAAGTCCCAAATCGGCCCCATGCGTATTTTCTCGCCCGGCACCCAGTGCAGAAAAATACTAGAATACCACTGAGCATCAACATTCTTGGCGATTTCGTTCACCAAGAACCAATCGATGAAACTATCAACATCGGCATAGGCCCTGTAACCGGTAACTGGATCGGCGAAATTATTACTGAACAGGACCGTCTCAAATTCGTTAATGTGCTGACGCACCTGCTCATATTTAGGATCGGTGTAAGTGATATCCGGCTCTTTGATATTTATTAAATAGGTGTCAGTAGTAAATGACACATCATCGGGATCGAGACGGTCAGGCTGATCAATCTCTAGCAGAAAGCCAGTATCACCAATATCCACTCGATTGCTGCCATCTTCGACCTTTTCAGTGATGTGGTACACGCCATCATGCACACCATTCACAAATACCTCGGCGAAGTGTCCACTCGGTGTCCACCGCAATGTCGATCGGTGCCCCAACTCAAAGGCAAGATGATTTCTCATCAAAGTTTTGTCTGAGTACTCAGCTAAGAATAACCATTTTTTATCCTCGAGCATCCCAAATGGTGAGCGTTTTGATTCGAGCTTCATTTGATAGGGCTTCTTGGGGTGAAAAAACCAGGTTGAGTTCCCCCGCCCTCTTATCTCCATCGCTATCTCGTCGATGGAATCGTGGTTTCGCGCGCCATCAAGTCTGAAAGTGCCGGTGACGTACTCCTCTTTTGAGGTAACTGCTTGATCGGTGGTCAGATAAATAATGGGGAGTCCGGTGAAGCGTGTCAGATCGACCGAATATGACTGAGTAGTACCTGCTTCGTTGGTTACTGTGTAAGTCAAAATCTGAGTGAAGTCCTGACTTGTCTCACCTGAGGTCTGAACAGCATCACCGGTCGTGACACTAACACCCGTGTAAGTGAATGCAGGCACCAATGATGTAACCGATAGATCACTGGGTATTCGTGCACTGAATGTATCACCGGTGAGGTCAAAGGTGAGATCACCATCCAGTCCGGGATTATCTTCGACTAACAATGAAAAGCTCTGCAAAACAGGCGGATCAGGCGGGGGCGGCGTGACCCCAATAGGACCGGGTTGCGGACTAGAACCACCGCCACCACAGGCACTTATTGTTATCGTGAAAAGGACGACAAGGACATTCTTAACTATGCGATTGCTCATGAGACTGACTACCTACCAAATCGTTGATTTAGCAGATTACCACAAATAGCACTTACAGCCTAAATATGGCGCACAAACTCGAAGCGCTGTGAGACAGCAATGACCCAGATAAAAAAATGCCGCTCATCTCTGAACGGCATTCCTCATTTATGTGAACGATGAGTGACTAGAACTGGTAAGACGCATTCAAGTAAACAAATCGCCCCACACCACTGTGGACAGTCTGAACATATCCGAAGAAGTTCTGATGACCAAACGGTGGTTCCTCATTGAATAGGTTCGTTGCACCTATTGTCAGTGTTGTGTCTTCAAAGCCGAGGTAAGAGAATGATGCATCGACTGTTGTCATAGAATCAATCGTCTTATCACCAAAGCCTGAATCAGCATCACCTTGGAAGCTATCAATGAAGTTGACTGCCAGGTTTGCAGACATATCATCTTTACTCCAGTTAGATGCCAGAGTCCAACGCATTTCAGGCTGCTCGAACTCGCCTTCACGACGGTTTACACGTGGTGTGCCATCCGCACCCGGACGCAGATCTTCATAGTCCAGAACCAGATTCAAAACATAGGAGAATTTGAATAATCCCATCTCTGTTTCCAGGTCATAGCGCATATCAATATCCAAACCAGAAGTATTCAAATCACCAATGTTTTGGAATGAGTCAAATACTCTGACAACCTCACCTGGATCACCGGCGAGCTGGGTAGGAATACGCACAACGACATTAGGATCTAAACCGAAGTTTGTGAAAACAAACTGGGTATCAGAATCAATGATGTTCTCAATTTCATAGCTGTAGTAGTCCACAGAAATATTGAAATCATCTGAGACTTCGAATACTGCACCTAAGTTGTAACTATCAGACTCTTCCGGCCCTAAGTCAGGGTTACCTTCAAATACCGCAGTGTACTCTTGTGGTTGACAGCCAAGACCGACCGCTGCACAGCGAACTGTATCGACCAGGTTAGGTGATTCGTCGGTACGACCAAGACCTAACTGATGTAACGATGGTGCACGGAACGCAGTACCATAGGAACCACGAACTACGACGTTATCGGCAGGTACCCAACGGAAGGCAACTTTAGGATTCGTTGTTGAACCGAAGTCACTGTAATCCTCATATCGTACAGCCAGTTGTACTTCCAGATTTTCCATAGCTGGAATCGCTAACTCGGCATAGACAGAGGTATTGTCACGACTGGCATTAGCCTGTGTTGCTTCAGTACCGAAAACATTGCCGCGTAAGAACTGATCATCCGGATTATCACGAATGGATTCTTCACGGTATTCAGCACCAACCGCCAGCATCAAATCACCATGTTCCATGCTCATTAACGGACCAGAGATTGTGCCATCGAATGTTGTATTGTCAGACTTACCAATACGGGTTGTCTGAGTTTCGATAAAGGCAAGTGATGCCGCACTGTTTTGCGACGGCTCGAAGGGGTTCCATAAACCACTATCAATCGCTTCCTGTACACGAAGTGTATTAGGGAAGCCATCAACGCCTCGCTCAACACTCTGAGTTTTAATGAAGCTTGCTGCCACGTTCCATGACCAGTCATCCATCAAACCTTCCAGACCAACAACCGCACGATAGTAGTCAGTATCAGCAATCTTTTTACGATTACCAATATCTACCGTTCTACGACGCATGGTCAAATCTTCCTGATAGAAAGGATGGGTTGGCATATTCGCAAATGGATGATTCGGGTTATCGCCGTCCATTGTCAATTCATTGAAACTTGGGCTACCCGCACCTTTAATAGTCGAGCGCGATGTCTGACCATTAAATTCAGTGAATGCTGTGATGTCACTGCTGATGTCATACTTACCGGTGTACATCACGCTGAAGCGTTCTGCCTGTGGCACCATAGTCATGAATGGCGCATAGTCATAGCGACATAATGTACCGACGATTTGATCCGCAGGACAGACATCATTACCAAACGTATCTGGTAGACGGGTCGTTGGATCTGACGCTAGTGCGATAGTACCGGGAATACCTGATGATGAACGAAAATCAACCGCATCCGGATCATTCGGTCGCAACGCTGTTTGATTCGCAGTGCGTGAGTAAGAACGATCAGCGTAGAGGATTTCTTCACGATTGAAGAAGTCCATCATGAAGGTATGACTGGCTTTCGCGCTCGTGCTACCCCACAGCATGGTGATGTTTTCTTCACTACCGCCACCATCGGCTGTTGAACCAACCTTACCGGAGATCTCAGCACCTTCGAAATCGTTCTTCAGTACAATGTTGATTACACCGGCAATCGCGTCTGAACCATAAATAGCCGAGGCACCATCTTTCAGGATATCCACGCGCTCAATGGCAGAAATTGGAATATTGTTAATGTCTACGAATGCCGTATCAATCCCTTTTGCGAAAGGTGAAACAGAGACTCTTCGACCGTTAATCAGAATCAACGTCGAGTCAGCACCGAGACCACGGAGAGAGACACTTGATCCACCGTTGGCCGTGTCATCACTACTATTTCCCTGAGTAGAGAACGTTCCCTGACCGGCGATTGGTAGTTTTTCAAATAAGCCAATCAAATCCGTCACACCAGAGCGCTCAATATCCTCTGAGGTCAGTGTGGTTACTGGAGAAGGACCCTCAACATCGTTACGTTTGATATGCGAGCCAACGATGGTAATTTTATTACTATCATTACTATCGTCTTCTTCAGCAATGGCAACTGCTGGTGTAGCAATTGCGGCAGCAATAGCAAGGCTTAATAGCCGGATGCCATTTGGTTTTTTATACATTAGCGATTTCTCCCCATGATAATGTTTATTGTATTTGTACAAATTTAGACGCAAGTCATTTGCATCCTGTTTGAGTCTAACTAAGTAAGATGTGAACAAATACACCAGAAGTTTGTGAAGATGTAATAAGACATTTCAGAAAGCACTCAATGGCTCTGAAAATAGAGAGACGTATTGAAAAGTCGTGAGTAGATTCTGACTATTGCGTCTGGGTTTCATCGAGACGCTCGCGCAACGTCTCTAACATTGAGGACAAATCCGTCAGCTCTGAATTACTGAAGGTAACAAATAAATCATCGATCCATGATTCATGATCGGTCGCCAGAGCATTAAACAGGCTCTCCCCTGCAGGCAACATCTTGACCACACTCACACGCTTATCATCTGGATCGATCTCGCGTTGGATTAGACCATCCGACACCATACGATCTAACAGTCGAGTGATATTACCTTTTGAGGCCAACAACATACTCGATAAACGGCTGGTCGTGGTTGTGTGGTCGTCACATCGTGCGAGGTTAGCCAGCACATCAAACCGAGTCATAGAACTCTGATGCTCAGTTACGAAGTGACTATTCATACGTCCTTCAATGCGCTTGGCTGTTTTGATTAATTGGATCCATGCACGCAACGCATTTTTACTATGTGTCGCTGACTTCTTAGTCATGAGGAATGACAGCCGTGGTTTCGATTTCTACTTTTGCCCGCGCTTCCATTAGAGCGGAAACCTCCACCATGGCCATGACGGGAAACGTCTTGCCCATAATCTCACGATACACCTGACCGATGGCATCCAAGTTGGCCAAGTAGTCTGCCCGCGAGGTGATATACCACGTCATTCTGACCACGTGCTCGGGCTTCGAATCAGCCGCCTTGAGAACTGCAACCGTGTTCTCCAGAGTCTGTCGAATTTGCGCGACAAAGTCATCTGATTGAAACTGCTCGTTCTCATCCCAACCAATCTGGCCGCTGATGAACAACATTTTGCCCTCAGCGACAATGCCATTTGAGTAGCCTTTCGGTCTTGGCCAACCATCGGGTTGAATAATCTTCATATCATCACCCCGCTAGTTACTCAGAATCTGCCGGGCAATGATCAGTTTTTGTACTTCTGATGCCCCCTCATAAATCCGCAAGGCACGGACTTCGCGATACAACTGCTCGACAATACAGCCACTGGTCACACCCAAACCACCAAAAATCTGTACTGCCTTATCAACGATCCCCTGTGCTGCTTCGGTAGCGTATAACTTGGCCATGGCGGCCTCTTTAGTCACCCGCTCTGCGCCTGAATCCTTGGTCCAGGCTGAGCGATATATCAGCAAAGCACTGGCGTCGATTTCTAGCGCCATTTCCGCAAGCTGACTCTGAGCCACGGGTAATTCGGACATGGGTGCACCAAACAGGTGTCTTTCCTTGGCTCGAGCAACCGCTTCTTCATAGGCCCTTCTGGCCAGACCTAAGGCCGCCGCACCCACAGTTGTTCGAAACACATCCAATGTCGCCATGGCAATTTTAAAGCCCTGACCTGTTTCACCGATGAGGGCATCTGTGCCTACGTGGCAATCGTTAAATTGTAATCGGGCTAATGGGTGTGGTGCGATAACTTCAATCCGCTCGGCGATCTGCAAACCAGGATTGTCAGCATCGACAATGAATGCACTGAG
>CAXRAF010000160.1:0-4505 GCA_964228485.1 Alteromonadales bacterium
CACTGCTTGTTAAATACGATTTGGAAGCCGTGGCCGAGTCATTGTCAAAGCATGAATTGGCTGGACGTGATCAGGATATCTGGCGTTATCGCGAGCTATTACCCGTTCGTCAATGGCAGAACATTGTTTCGCTGGGTGAGAACGCCACCCCGTTACTGGCGCTGAATCAGGTAGAGCAAACCCTGGGCGTAGCCAAAGACACGATTTGGGTCAAAGATGAGGGTAGGCTACCAACCGGTTCTTTTAAAGCCCGCGGGCTAGTGATGGCAGTTAGTATGGCTAAAGAGTTGGGTATACGTCGCATTGCAATGCCTACCAATGGAAATGCCGGAGCAGCCTTGTCAGCTTATTGTACTAAGGCTGGGATCGAGAGTTATATTTTTTGTCCAGAGGATACGCCAGACATCAATATTCAAGAAACCTGTCTGCAAGGCGGTAAGGTATTTCGCGTCAATGGTCTGATCAACGATTGTGGCAAGCTAGTGGGGGACTTCAAACAGCCCATGGATTGGTTTGATTTGTCGACATTGAAAGAGCCGTATCGTATTGAAGGCAAAAAGACTATGGGATTGGAATTGGCAGAACAGATGGCGTGGCAACTTCCAGATGCAATCTTTTATCCAACCGGTGGTGGTACCGGCCTAATCGGTATGTGGAAGGCATTTGCCGAGTTAGCAGCGATGGGCTGGATAGCACCGAAATTCCCAAAGATGTTTGCGGTTCAGGCAGAGGGATGTGCTCCGATTGTTAAAGCCTTTGAGGAGAACAAACAACATGCCGAACTTTGGCAAGATGCGCACACGGCCGCCGCCGGCATTCGAGTGCCTATTGCTGTCGGTGACTTTTTGATCCTGAATGCCGTAAGAGAAAGTGATGGGGCGGCATTGGCCGTATCGGAGCAAGCGATTGAAGATGCGCGAACGATGATTGGTCATCATGATGGCGTATTGATGTGTCCGGAGGGTGCTGCCACTTTTGCGGCATATCAAAATGCGCTATCTGAGGGCTTGGTTAGCGCGACCGATAAGGTTGTACTGTTCAATTGCGGCAATGGCCTAAAGTATCCCATGCCAGATAGTTCACGAACGATCGTTAAAGAGTCCGTCAGCCTTGAGGATCTTCTGAACTAATTGTCCAGTCATTAAGCTCCCGAAAGGTTAAATTTATTCGTAAGTCCGAAACCTTCTTACTTTTTGGCAATTGATGCAACCAATGTCTTTGCGAAAGGGCATCCATTAATAACAGACTGCCATGTTCAAGATTGATGGATAGTTTGTCACCACTGACACGGTGTTTGAAATCAAAGCGCCGCTCTGCACCGAGACTTACTGAGGCGATTGGTGCAGACTTCACGAGTTCTGGCTCATCATCGGCATGCCACCCCATGCCCTCATCACCTGAATGGTAGAGATTCAGTAAACAGGCATTAAAGGTATGTCCTGCATGCTTCTCTACTAGCTGCTTTATGCTTTGCAAAGTCTCATTCATTGGTCGAGCAATGCGTTTGTTACCGGAATAGGTGTAACTATAGGGCTTATCACCATGCCAGGCATATAGTCGTTTGGTGACGATGGTCTTGCCAAACATATTTACCTGATCAGGCAGCCAGTGTATTTCATGCTCCAGTGCGTTCTGGAGATGAGGGTTTGTGAGCGCTGTTAATGGCCCGTAATAGTTTACAACACCATCTTGAGTAAGTAGGTTTCTGGTAGTGTCAGAATCTTGGTAACCAAATAAGTCCATGTATTAAGCTACCAAGTCAACAATGGATTTCTCTGAACCTACTCTTGGCTCTGAGGTTTCAGCTTGAGTTGCTTCTTCACGAGTCCTTTCATGTCTGATTTATAATTTCTGAAGTAGTTGCGAATATCTTCAAGGATCAGATAATTAATAGGTACTAGCAGCAGAGTAATAGCTGTCGCAAACAAAATACCGAAGCCCAGACTGATCGCCATCGGGATCAGAAATTGCGCCTGAGTCGATTTTTCAAAGAGTAACGGCATCAAACCCGCAAATGTTGTCAATGAGGTCAGCAGGACAGGGCGGAAGCGACGACCTCCAGCCATGTAGACTGCAGTGTATAAGTCCATGCCTTTTTGTCGCTTCTTATTTATGAAGTCAACCAGAACCAATGAATCATTCACCACAACACCTGACAATGCGAGAATCCCCATCATACTCAACATGGTGAGATTCATACCCATGATCCAATGACCAATAACAGCACCGACAATACCAAATGGAATTGTCAGCATGACAATGATCGGCTGCGTGTAGGATTTGAATGGAATAGCCAACAACACGAATATCAGCATCAGCAGACCATACATGCCATACTTCAGACCTTCAGATGATTCACGTGTATCACGGGCTTCTCCAGCCAGTTCATATGACACTCCCGGGTAGCGGCCAACTTCACTGGCTAACCATTCATCAACCTCTCGCTGAAGTGCACTCAAATCGCCTGTTTCTTTATTGAAATCTGCAGTAACGCGGAGGGTGCGTTGACGGTCAATTCTTTGAATCGAGACCGGGCTAAGTCCAGGTTCGACATCGGCGATTTGCCACAACGGTACCTCGGTACCATTGTTGAGCTTGATCATCATCTGCTCTAGTGTTTCGATGTTCTGACGCGCTTCAATCGGATAACGAACCATGACCCGAACTTCTTCCCGTCCGCGCTGGATGCGCTGCACCTCAAAGCCCCAAACAGCTTGACGTACCTGTCGTGCGAGCGTTGTTAAGTTAACCCCTAATAAAGTTGCTTCTGGCTTGAGTGATAATTGTAGTTCTTCCTTGCCATTAGACATGGAATCTTCGATATCATAGACCGCTTGATATTGAGTCAGTTGAGATTTTAAGCCTTCACCAAGCTGCTCTAAATCATTAATATTCTTACTACGTAGCTCGATTGAGATGGGACTCCGATCCCAACCAATCTGGGCGCGATAATTTAATTGCTCAGCACCAGCTACTTGGCCAACATTACGACGCCATTCATTGACTATCTCCAGACTCGATATCTGCAAAGTACGCATCTCCGGTGGCACCATCTCTACCTGCACTCGTCCGGTGCTGGAATTACGGCCACCACTGATAGCATAAATATTGCTGATGACCGATTCACCAGTATCGGGGTCAGTGTATTTTTCCTGTAATTCAAGCGCCTTTTCGACCATGTAACTGACAATGCGATCGGTGCTTTCAAATGGCGTACCTGTTGGCATAATCAAGTTCGCTCGAGCGACCTCACTGGGTACATTCGGAAACCACACAAACTTGGTCTTACCACTGGCAATCGTTCCTATAATCAGGATTAAAATGCCAAACATGGCCGCAAGAGTAACGTAGCGCCAGCGCATGGCCACACCGAGGAACGGTTGGTATATCCGCTGGATAAAGGTCTCTAACGAATTTGATATAGCTTTCTGAATCATGGTGATTCTAGAGCCACCGTCCTTGCGTTGGCGTACATGCTTGAGATGCGCAGGAAGTATGAACTTTGACTGAACCAATGAGAATAACAGCACAGGAATAATCACATAGGGAATACTCTGATACCAACTGCCGCGACCGTCTAAAAACGCCAGCGGTAAAAATGCCGCGACTGTGGTTAGAATACCAAAGGTAACTGGCACTGATACTTCCTGAGTACCCTCAATGGCTGCGGTCAGCGGGTCAGAACCATTCTGCAAGTGGGCGTAAACGTTTTCTCCGGTGACAATTGCATCATCCACCACAATTCCTAACACCAATATAAATGCGAAAAGACTCATTAGATTCAGAGAAATACCAAACACTGGCATGAGTAAAAACGCACCCATGAAACACATGGGGATACCGACACACACCCAGAAGGCAACAGCAGGTCGCAGGAACAGTGCCAGCAGTATAATTACCAGTATGGCGCCTTGCCATGCACTCTTGGTTAAGGTCGCCAGGCGTGCTTTGATGGCTTTACTGCGATCACGCCAGTAGGTCATCTCTAATCCTTGCGGCAGTGTCCCTTGTTTGGCTTGTATATAATCTTTCACCGCAGTGGTCACGTCGATAATACTTTGCTCGCCAGTGCGGAAAACTTCAATCTCGATGGCTGGCTGACCATTAAATTTCATAGATAGCGGAATTTCTTCAAATTCATCTCTCAGAACGGCAATATCACCTAAGCGGATGAGTGTGCCATCAGTGCTAGTGATTACCGGGATATCAGCAAATTCCTGGGCGTTATATACCTGACCGCGACTACGAACAAATATCTCACCACTGGAGGTGCGTAAATTACCCGCTGAGACATCAACAGCATTGGTGCGCAGGGAGTTGGCGACCTGCTCAAGGGTGAGATTGTACTTACGTAGTGAAATCTCAGGTATTTCGATGGAAATTTCAAAGGGCAGGGTGTTCTCGACAGCAACCTGGGTAATGCCCGGTATATTGGCAACCTCATCGCGCACATCTTCTGCAAAACGGCGTAAGGTCAGCGCATCATAATTACCGTAGAGGATAAT
>CAXRAF010000161.1:0-15589 GCA_964228485.1 Alteromonadales bacterium
TTTCACAGAGTCAGACATCTTGGGCAAGAGTCCTCGCTTATTACGCGCAGGGCGAAAAGATGAGAAGCGCTATGATGCCATGTGGCAAACCGTGCTCAGAAAGGGGCATTGGCGAGGAGAGTTATGGCGGCGCAAGAAGTCAGGAGAAACATACCCTGAGTGGACCTCGATTACTGAGGTCAAAGATTCAAATGACCGGGTATTAGAGTACGTTATTATTGGTTCAGACATGAGTGAGCGCAAGTACGCTGAAGATCGAATCCTCTATCAGGCCAACTTCGATCAGCTGACCAATTTGCCTAATCGTAACCTCTTTATGGATCGTCTGCATCAGGCGCTGCAACGCACCCAGCGTGATGATACGGTTCTTGCCTTGTTATTTATTGATTTGGATCGCTTTAAAAATATTAACGACTCTCTCGGACATTCAGCAGGAGATAAACTGCTGAAAAAAGTATCACATGTTATGCGCCGAAAAGTACGTGAGTCAGATACTATCGCTCGGTTTGGTGGCGATGAGTTTGCTGTGATTCTGTCACCGATTTATGGCCCGAAGAATGCTAGCCGAGTGGCCATGTCATTGCTCGAGGTACTCTCAAAACCGATTGATCTTGACGGCTACAAGGCGATCATTGGTGCCAGCATCGGGATCAGCATGTACCCAACTGATGGTACGACGGAAGAAGAGCTAGTCAAGAACGCCGATACGGCGATGTATCGCGCAAAGGAATCAGGCCGCAACAACTATCAGTTCTTTACTGATGAAATGCAACAGGCTGCTAAAGAGCGTCTGTTGATGGAAAACGACCTTCGCGATGCTATCGACCGGCAGGAACTGAGTCTGGTTTATCAACCTCAAATCAGCGCAAAGTCACACAAGCTGGTCGGTGCAGAAGTCCTGATGCGATGGCATAACAATGAACGCGGTATGGTCTCGCCCAACGAGTTCATTTATCTTGCTGAAGATACTGGTCTTATTGTACCGATGGGTGAATGGGTCCTCAGACAGGCCTGTCTTCAATACAGACGTTGGCAAAAAGCAGGGGTCGCTCCACCCTACATTGCCGTCAATGTTTCAGGCCGACAGTTCAAAATGGAAGGTTTCAGTGAATCCGTTAAAGCGATTCTGGAAGAGACCGGCGTCGATAGCAAACATATCGAGTTAGAGTTAACCGAGAGTTTCTTGATGGATGATCAGGAATTTGCAATCAACACCCTAAAAGAGCTGAAAGCCATGGGGCTACAACTATCAATCGATGATTTCGGTACAGGTTATTCATCATTGAGTTATTTGAAAAAGTTTCCAATTGACCAACTTAAAATTGATCGTTCATTTGTGATTGATATTGAAGAAAATGAGGAAGACTCTGCCATTGTTAAAGCCATCATTGATCTTGCGCATACACTGAAGATCGATGTGGTCGCTGAGGGAGTTGAGGAAGACTCTCAGGCACGTAAACTTGTGAAGATGGGCTGTGACGTTCTACAGGGCTATTTCTACTCTAAACCAATTGATGGCGTTGCCTTCACACTATACCTGCAGCAGAAAAACGATTCTGACGAGGATGAGTCTGAAGAAGATAATCCTGAAGAGAGCAATGCCGAATAAGAGCTATACTTTTTCAATATCAATCAGTCGGGACGAGTACTTGAAATATTACGCAGGACGAGCATCCATTGTGCGTACTCAAACCGCTGAAGGCCTTATCATTGATTTTCCAGCAAATAATCTAACGCCGTGGATTACCCACTCTGGTATCAATGGCACATTTCGGATCACCATGAACGAAGATCATAAGTTAGTCGATATCAAACAACTCTGAGGAACGATTTCTCAATTTCATAACCTAACAATAATTCTAATAAAGTGGCGTTGATTACTACTGTAAAGTTCTCTTTTAGCTTACAATTCGGTTGTCAACGCTGTGATACAAAGGAAACAACATGACTGCAACCGCCACTGACAGTTCATCAACCCTCATCGCGCAAGTGGATGAGATTATCGGTAAGAAATTATCGAAAACTCAAGCTGAGCTGGTTAGTAAATTTAGTAGCAATTTTTATAACTCAGTCGCTGAATCTGACTTGATTCAACGTTCCGCGGATGAGTTATACGCATCTATACTCAGCCTCTGGCACTTCTGCCAGGAGCCTGTGACGCCTGAGCGTGGCTTGATACGCGTCTCTAACCCCAATATCGAAGAGCATGGTTGGCAGAGCAAACATACCGTCATTGAACTGCTCTACACAGACATGCCATTTATAGTAGATTCGATACGTATGGTACTGAACCGACTGGATCTTAACAGCCACCTAATGATTCATCAGCCTTTTGCCTTTAAGCGCAATAAGAATAATAGGATTACAGACATCAGTATCATCCGTGATGATTCCGATACAGTGGTAGAAACCCCTATTTATATCGAAGTTGATCGCGAGTCCGATAATGAACGCCTCAATGAACTCAAAGAGGCGATTGAAAATACCCTCAGAGATGTCTATATCACCGTCAGCGAATGGCTGCCGATGCAGGAAAAAATGGGACAGGTGATTGCTGAAGTCAGTAAATCGCCATATCCGAAGAACAAAGACTCGTTAAAAGAATCCATAGAGTTTTTGCGTTGGATTGAGCATGACCATTTCACCTACATGGGCTATCGTTATTACGACTTTAAAGCGCAAAAAGGGGACATTTTACTCTCACCGCAGCCGGAAAATAGCCTCGGTCTGAAACGCGTTAAAGACAAGAAGCAACATGAATATATGATGTCTTCGTTGCCAAAACCTGCTCAAAGAATGGTGCAAAACAATACCGATCTTCTCATTGTTAGCAAAACATCTACTTTGTCGACGGTTCATCGTCCTGCGTACATTGATTACATCGGCGTAAAACATTTCAATGACAAAGGTAAGGTGATTGGTGAGCATCGATTCTATGGTCTGTATACTTCAGCCGCCTATAATTTAACCCCCGCCTCGATTCCTTTACTCAGGCAAAAAGTTAAAGATGTCATAGATCAATCAAATCTGTCCACCAAGGGTCATGATGCCAGAACATTGGCGAATATATTAGAAACCTACCCACGTGATGAATTATTCCAGATAGAGACATTACGCCTACTATCAATATCCATGGGTGTTCTGCACATGCAAGAGCGACCCAGCGTTAAATTATTTATCCGGCCTGATCCATTTGGTCGTTTTTTCTCTTGCTTGGTCTATGTGCCAAAAGATGTCTACACAACCAAGTTACGGATACAGATAACACAAATATTGAAACGTCACTTTAAGGGCATAGGTGATGTCCAGCATACAACCTTCTTCTCGGAATCGATTCTGGCACGCACTCTGTATCAGATTAATGTCGAAGATATGGACACCATCAAATACGACTATGCCGCAATTGAGCGTGACCTGACGGATGCTTGTAAGACGTGGGATGACAAGTTGAGTGAACCGCTTTGTTCAGTATTTACTGATGAAGAAGGTTTACGCCTCAGTAATCTCTACAAGGATGCGTTTCCTGTCAGCTATCAGGAGGAGACAAGTAGCCTGACTGCTGTGAATGATATACGCCATCTGGAAATGTTATCGGATGATAATAAGTTGGCGATGATGCTGTATCAGCCTCAGGAAGAGGAACGTAGTCGACTACGATTTAAGTTATACAACCTGGACGAGCCAGCATCACTTTCAGAAGTATTACCAATGCTGGAAAACATGGGCTGTAATGTCATCGGTGAAGTGCCTCACAGGATTACTGCCAACGATGGACGAGTCCGTTGGATTATGGATTTCTACCTGTCTGTGGATACCATTGATGCCCAGAAGTTTGAGCAAATCAAAGATAATTTCCAGCAAACATTTGCCAATGTCTGGTCCGGAGATGCGGAGGATGATGCCTTCAATGGCCTGATTTTGTCCGCCAATATGAACTGGCGAGAGGTCAGTATGCTGCGAGGTTATGCAAAATACCTATTGCAAATCGGCTTTAATCTCTCACAGGCATATATTGAGGAAACCCTCATCAAGCACTCGGACATTTCACGTCAGATTGTTGACCTGTTTAACTTCAGATTTGGCTTGGATCATGAACAACCATCTGCTGAGGCCTATCGACGAGCGGCTACAAAGGTGCGTCGTGCTCTGGATTCGGTGAGCAATATCGATGAAGATAGAATTTTGTCTCGCTATATCGATGTTATTTCGGCAACCATCCGAACCAATTTCTTCCAGTTAGGCGAAAATGACCGCCCGAAAAATTATGTTTCCTTTAAACTAACACCAGAGAAGATCCCGGACGTTCCCAAACCGATCCCCATGTTTGAAATTTTTGTCTACTCACCCAGAGTAGAGGGAGTGCACCTCCGGGGCGGTAAAGTCGCTCGTGGTGGGTTACGTTGGTCAGACAGACGTGAGGATTTCCGTACTGAGATTCTGGGTTTGGTCAAGGCACAGCAGGTGAAGAACTCAGTAATCGTTCCGGTAGGTGCGAAGGGTGGTTTCTTCTGTAAGAGACAGCATATGCTGGCGGACCGCGATGCGATCTATCAAGAGGGTATTGCCTGTTACCAAACGTTTATCAAAGCCCTGTTAGACGTCACCGATAACTATGTCGATAATGATATTGTCCATCCACAGAATGTGGTGCGATATGATGAGTCCGATCCCTATTTGGTTGTCGCTGCTGATAAGGGTACTGCAGCTTTTTCTGATATTGCCAATGGCATTTCTGAGGAGTACAACTTCTGGTTAGGTGATGCCTTTGCCTCAGGCGGTAGTGTGGGATATGACCACAAGAAAATGGGTATCACAGCCCGTGGTGCATGGGAATCCGTCAAGCGTCATTTCCGGGAAATGGATATTGACTGTCAAACCACTGATTTCACCTGTATCGGTATTGGTGATATGGCCGGTGATGTGTTTGGTAACGGCATGCTGTTATCGAAACATATCCGTTTAGTCGCAGCCTTTAACCACATGCATATATTCCTCGATCCGAACCCGAATGCGGCAAAAAGTTATCAGGAGCGAGAGCGACTGTTCAACTTACCGCGCTCATCATGGGAAGATTACGACAAACGTAAAATTTCCATCGGTGGTGGTATCTATTCTCGTAGTGAGAAATCAATCGAGTTAACCCCTCAGATCAGAGAGTTGGTCGGAACAGACAAGAAGCAAATGTCACCTGATGAACTGATCAGCATGCTGCTACAAGCAGAGGTTGATCTGTTATGGAACGGTGGTATTGGTACCTACGTCAAGTCGTCACACGAATCAAACAGTGAAGTGGGTGATAAGGCGAACAATGGTTTACGTGTCAACGGTAATCAGCTTCGCTGTAAGATCATCGGTGAAGGCGGTAACCTGGGTTTCACACAACAGGGTCGAATTGAATACATGCTCAATGGTGGCCGCTGTAATACTGACTTCATCGACAACGCTGGTGGCGTAGACTGCTCTGACAAAGAGGTCAATATCAAAATACTGCTCAACCAAATTGTCGATAATGGTGATATGACCATTAAACAGCGCAATAAATTACTCGCCGATATGACCGATGAGGTCGCGAAAATTGTACTTAATGACAATTACATGCAAATTCAGTCTATCAGTATCACTGAGAGTCGCTCCAAAATCACACTAAAAGAATACATGCGATTTATTAATCACATGGAAAAATCCGGTGTTCTGGATCGAAGTTTGGAGTCGATACCTTCGGATGATCAACTACTGGAGCGAAAAGCAAAGGGGTATGGCCTGACAAGGGGCTCATTATCGGTTCTGTTAGCCTACGGCAAGATGCAACTTAAGGAAAAATTATGTGTTTCTGAAATTACCAATAATCCTTACTACAGTAAGCTACTGCATAACTATTTCCCTGAGCCTTTACGCAAGAAATACAAGCAGTCTATGGAAGACCACCGACTGCGCAACGAGATCATTGCCACCGAATTGGCCAACTCAATGGTTAATTATATGGGTTCAAATTATGCCGATCGCATTAATGATGAGACAGGAGCAAGTATCGTTGAGATAGCGGCCTGTTTCTCAATTGCGATGGAAATTTTTGACGTCTACACACTGTGGCAAGAGGTCAGGGCGCTGGATAATAAAATTTCCACTACAGTACAGCATGAAATACTGTCTCGTACTCAGCGACTCGTCAGACGCGCGACACGCTGGTTCTTGCGCCATGGCGATCGCTCGATTCCAATGCAGGATTACATTACCTACTTTAAAGATGATATCCATGCACTCTCTGGGACTGTCGCTGGCGTGCTCGAGAAGCGTGAAGAGCGTCAACTCGCAGGAATCACACAGAAATATGTTAAGGCAGGAGTACCGAATGCGCTCGCTGTAAAAGCCACTTATCTGAGTACCATTTTCTCCGGGCTGGATATTGTTGAGATGGCGAAGACTTCTGGTGAAGATACCAATGTCGTTGCTGAGCTTTATTACAAGCTTGGCGCTAAACTTGAACTGCATTGGTTTTTGGATCAGATCGTACTGCAACCTGTTGAGAATCATTGGCAAGCTTTTGCCCGCTCGGCTTTCAGAGAAGAGCTGGATTGGCAACAGCGAGGTTTGACAGTGGCTGTTCTGGAACTCACAGATAGCTCAGCAAATCCTGAACAACGCTTGCGTGGCTGGATTAATGAGAACAGAGAGTTATTGCAACGTTGGCAAACAATGGTCGCAGATTTCAAGTCGACCAACAGTCATGAATTTGCCAAATTCTCAGTGGCACTCAGAGAACTGCTGATTCTGGTTCAACGCTGTATTAAACAAACCAAGGCGTTAGAAAACTAATCAGCTATCAGTCGCATGGAGCGGAGGTAACTTGGATGTGTCGACGTTGCCTCCGTTATCACGCTCACCCACGGCTTGCAAAATCTGCTTTAACTCAGCTCTGATCTCAGCTGCCTGCCATTGGGCATCGGCGTCACTGTACTTAGCTTTTTCCAGCGTCAACAGTGCCTGCTCGATCACCTCATTGGCAACACAAGCACGGATATCTGAGATAGAGTGAATATTGGGATTAATGTCACGCGCCACAGCGATGAGCGACTGACTTGCGCTATTTGCATCAGCATCTTTGAGTGCTTTTTTAAGTATTTGCTGCTGTTCGCTTGCCGATATCGATAGTTGCGCGGCACTGCGATGAGGATCTGCGGCTTCGGTCGATTGGGCTCTGGCTGAGCGATTGGTTCGCCATAACAAAGTGACCAGCCACAGTATAGCCATCAAAGCGGTCGCCAGTTGCCAGTACAATAACTGACTATCATCTAGCGACGACGTCTCTTCAGATACCTCACCAGCGGGACCTTCGATGCTCGTGGGTTCAGCGGGTAAATTTTTCAGCTCAGGAGTTTGTGTGACCACATCGGATGTACTATCTGAGGTGGTTTTACCCGCAACCGAGATAACTTTGCTAGGGAGTGTCAGTGTCTGAGGTTGATCTGTGGCAACATTCCACCAATCGACCGTAATGGCTGGAATCGTGATTTCGCCCGGTTTGGTCGCAATTACCGCTAACGTCTGCGTTCGTTTACCGATCAATTTACCATCGACAACTTGAGCACTGGATTTGGCTTTCTCAGGATAGAATTTAACACCATCGATCTCTGGTGGCAGAATATCCGGTAGTTGTGTGGCCGTTAATTCCTCAGCCATGAGGGTATATGTCCAGGTGACTGGTGTACCAACTTCAAGACCATTGGTATCAGGTTTCCAGGATTGTTTGACCGTCAGATTTTTAGCGGGCAGCCACCAGCTTGAATTGCTGCTGGGTATTGGTTTGACCTCGATTGTGGCATCATCAGAGCTTAGCGAAACACTACGACTGCGACCACGGAGACTACCGAGCGTACCGTAAGACTGACGGCCTGTAGAAATCTCTGCGCTATAGGTCACTCCGGGTATAGTGTACACGCCTGACTGTTGTGGGAATATGGCAAACTTACGTTCAAGCACACGGTAGCGTACCGAGTCGATCACTGTCTCAAATTGAATATCTTCACCGATACGCTCAATCAATGCGCCTTCTAATTGTGGGTCGTTTAGACTGGCATATTGCGCTCGAACGCTGCGATACAAACGGATGGTATAGGTTAGCTGTTGTTGCACATAAACACTGTCATCACTGATCTCGGAGACAATTTTAATTGCATCTGCTTGACCATTGACATTGGCTGAACTCACAGCGGCTAACACCTTCATTGTGACGGGCTGTGTCATCTTGCCATCGACTTCAAAGGAGGGAATGACGAACAATCCCTCACTCAGTGCCTTAATGGTAATGTTCCATCCTGCCTGAACCGTTGCTTGTCCATTGATGGTATTTTTGCGATAGAAGTTTGAGCTTCTGAGGATCTGTAAGTCACCTGGCATTCCGGTTATTTCCGGCTGATTAACGGGTGCTGTGTCCATGTTGATGGTCAGCTCAAATGTTTCATTCACGCGCACAGTGGTGCGATCTACGGTGACGAAGGCTGCCTCGACTATGACACTACAAAGTAGGACTGCGAGGACCAACAGAATACGAATGACAGAGTTGATTACCATACCTTTTCACCTTGTTTTTGCAATCGCTTATTTTGCTGCTGACGCTTTTGGTATTCCATATACATCTTGCGTCTGAGTAGTCCGCCGGGGTCATCTTTAATCTGCCGCAACCACTGCTCGAGTACCTGCTGTTTTTCCTCTTCACTCATTTCTTGTAATTCTTCTAGCTCTTTCTGCTCTTGTTGTTTTTGTTGTTCTTCCGACTGTTGTTGCTGATCTTGCTGCTGTTGGTCCTGATCCTCTTGATTCTGCTCTTCCTGTTGATCTTGGTTCTGTTGATCCTGATCCTCTTGGTTCTGTTGATCTTGGTTTTGCTGGTCTTGATTCTGCTGTTGCTCTTGCTGTTCTTGCTGTTGTTTGAGTAACTCCTCAATCAGTTGCTTATTAAACAGGGCGTCTTCCATCTCCGGCTCTAATGCTAGCGCTTCGTCATAAGATGTGATTGCCTCCTCGAGTGCACCAGCCTTGGCGAGTGCATTACCGCGATTGTAATGGCTTGTCGCGGTTTCCTCGGTAAACTCATTCTGTGCTGCTGCCTCATATTGCCCTGAGCGATAGAGTGCAGCATTACGCCACGCTTGATCTTCAAATAAACCTGCGGCTTGCTCATGCTGTTGCTGTTTGAACGCCTTCTGACCCTGCTGATCAGGATTTAGCCAGAGCCACTGCAAGCGTTCTGTTAGTGATTTATTCTCTGTGCTTTGTTTCGGCTCTGCCTCTTTGGCGATATCCTGTGCTCTGATTTCTGTCGGGTTGCTCAAAGGCAGCATGAGTATCATGAAACCAAACACTAAACCACGTCGAAACAGAAAACTGATGATTATCAATACCGGCAAAAGCAGCCATGGTCCTAACTCAATCCAGGTATCCATCTCAAGGTCATCGTCAGAAGCGATGAACTCGGATGGTTGCACTAGACGATTCATCAGATACTGAATATCGGTATCTCCGGCTGTAATTTCACTAATCGCACTATTATTTTCCTGTGCCAGTGATTGCAATACAGCATAGTTTAGAGACGGTACCACGATTTCACCATTACTGTTCTTCAGAAAGCCCTGACCATCTGCCAATGGAATAGGGGAGCCTTCAGAAGTTCCGACAGCGAGTACGGATATCTGATGTGAGGTTTGCGCCATAAAGGCCTGAGTTTCACGATAGTCGTCATCATCCAAGCCATCAGTTATCCAGATAATTTGACCGCTGAATACACCGGCATTGGCGAATAATTCAGATGCCAGCTCAAACGCCTTGAAAGGTTCACTTCCGAGCACCGGCATCAGTTCGGGTGCCAAGGGAGGGACGAGTGTGGCTATCGTTTTTCCATCCGTAGTCAGAGGACTAATCACAAACGCATCACCGGCATAGACAATGAGCGCAATCTGTCCTTCCTTGGTGGCTGCCAGAATATCATTAATTTTAAATTTCGCGCGTGCTAACCGGCTAGGTTTAATATCGGTGGCATTCATCGACAGCGACAAATCGAGAATCACAACTTTAGATAACTCGGTTTCGAACACCGGTAATGCACGTTTCTCGAAGGTTGGTCCCGCGAGTGCAACAATGGCAAGCAGGGCGGAGAACACGAACCAGCCATTATGTATCTTTGCTTTGTTGACCTTTTGCTGTGCTACCAACAGGTGTTTGAGCAAATGTTCATCGATCATTTGTCCCCAGGCATTGGTTAACTTTTGATTACGCCAAAGTGAGAAAACCAACACACTGAGTGGTATCAGTCCGAATAACCAATATGGCCGGAGGAAGTGAAATTCTGCTAATACCTCAGGCCACATGCTGCTCTCCACGTGATCGGTTCATCAATGCACTGAAACGTTGTTCGAACAACAACAGACTTGCTAGTAATAGGGCTAATCCGAGTGGCCAGTAAAATAATGCCTTAACGGGACGGAAGGTTTCAGGGTCATCCTCAACCGGCTCAACAGCATCCAATACAGCATATATTTCCTCTAGCTCCTGAGTGTTACGAGCTCGGAAATACTGGCCGTCGGTCGCTTCTGCGACAGCAATGAGGGTGTCTTCATCTAGATCTTTCGATGGGTTAAGTGCTCGTTTACCGAACAATGAGTCAACTACCATTCGCTCTGCACCAACACCGATGGTGTAAATTTTGATACCCACCTGACTCGCTAATTCGGCTGCCTTAAGCGGACTAACGGCACCCGTGTTATTTTGTCCATCTGTGAGCAGGATTAACACACGCGAATCCACTTGACGTTGTTGCAGACGTTTGACAGCCAGACCGATTCCATCACCAATGGCTGTTCGCGAGGCACCAGCCAGACCTATCGCTGACTCATTCAGCATGATTCTCACGGTATCACGATCAAAGGTAAGGGGGGTCTGCAGGTAGGCTTGTTCACCGAATAGTATCAGGCCAATCCGATCACCCTCTCTACGGTCGATAAAATCATCAAGGACAGACTTGACCACATCAAGTCGGCTCACCTTTCTGCCGGATAGCTCCAAATCGGTTGCTTCCATACTGCCTGAGATATCAACAGCGAGTAACAGATCGCGTCCAGAAGAGGGTAAATCAATCGCGTCACCGACATACTGTGGTCGGGCGGTGGCGGTGACGACTAATAGCCAAATTAGGATCAGTAGTAAGCCCCGGATATATTTAAACGTTGATTTATCCTGAGCTTCCTTATCCATTGATAACCACTGTTGAAAGTAGGGAGTCCGTAGCGCGTGAGCCTGATGTGCCCCGGTTTTCGGAAGCGTCAGACGTAATAGCAACGGCAAAGGAATGACTAAGAAAACTGGCCACCACAGAAACTCAAGCATTTAGTCGCTCCCTGACAATATGCTGTCCTATCGCTAGCGCACATGACTCAGCCCAACTAATAAGCGGTTTCGGATCATCTAACACTATCTGACGTTGGTACTTGCCCTCGGTCATCAGCATGATGAAATGCTCATCAAGAGACTCTTCGGGCAAATACTGATTCAGCGCATCGACCCACTCATTACCCAACAGGTTGGCTGTATCGGCGCGCCCCTGATGCAACATGATTAATCGGCGCAGCAGTTCTGAATAGTTCTGTACCAGTATTTGCTCTGAATGATGATCAAGATACTGTGTTTGAATATCCGCCAGTTCATTGGTGACTTCAATCACAAGCTGACGATGTTTTTGCCGTTTGCGCCACTTTAGCAGTGACCAAACCAGTACGGCAATCACAACAACGATGAGAATCCACCAGCCTGGCGCAAGCGGCCACCAACTGACATCACCCGGGAGGTGAATATCACGTAAATTCGCTAATGGATCTGAATCATTCATCGTTATTTCTTAATAATTCGAGGCGTATTAGCGGCTGCCAGTACGACCTTTAAATCATCGGTGGTTTGCAGCCGCTCGAATAAAATTTTGTGCTGCTTGAATAAATTTTCAAGCTCAGATAGATGGCTGCCATAGATATCTGCATAACGACTTACCAGTCCCTGAGTGCCGGTATGTATTTGACCGATACTAGAGCCATCAGTCACTGAGTAAATACCGGTGGGTGGCAGCGTATAATCCAATGGATCGGATAGCATGTAGGCTTGAACATCGTTATGGCGGCATAATTGCGCCAGGTGACGCTTGGCATCAGCATTAATGGTCTGAAAATCTGAAAACATATAAATCAAACTGCCAGGCTTTGCTAACCTTCTCAGTCTGCCGAGACTGTCAGAAAATGAGTCCGGTGTATTAATTCCTCGACTCAAGTCCATGTTATTGAGAACCCGATTATGTCGTTCACTGATTTTGCGTAAAAATGCCAGCGCCTCTTTTCTCTGTCCTGATGGTCGGTGCTCAAGATGATTATTATCATCAAATATGACGCCGCCAATACGACAACCCGCATTCACACAGGCCCACACAAGCAGCGCACTGGCACGCGCTGCGATGACCGATTTAAAAGCCACTTTAGAGCCAAAAAATAACCGAGCGGATTGGTCGATGAGGATAAATACCGGACGCTCGCGTTCTTCCTTAAACAGCTTAGTATGTGCTTTACCTGTTCGTGCTGTGACTCGCCAGTCGATGTTGCGAATATCGTCACCAGGTTGATAGAGTCTGGCCTCATCAAAGTCCATACCTCGACCACGGAACTTTGAACGATAACCGCCAGCAAGGGTTGAGCTAACCTGATATTTACTCGCCAGATCGAGTGCAGATGCCTGTTGTCGAAGTGACAACAATTCATCTACTGTCAATCGAACGCCGTGATCAGGATGCTGCATAACTGACTCGTTAGGGAACTGCGATTAATTCAATGAGTTTGTCGATGACCTGATCGGTATTAACACCATCGGCCTCTGCCTCATAACTGAGCAGGATCCGATGCCGTAATACTGAATGGGCGACGGCCTGAATGTCATCGGGTGACACATAATCTTTACCCGCTAACCAGGCATGTGCTCGGGCACAGCGATCGAGTGCCATGGATGCCCGTGGACTAGCTCCATATTCGATCCATCGGTCGAGTTCAGGGTCATACTTTTGCGGATTACGACTGGCCATAATAAATTCAACCAAATATCGCTCAAGTGCTTCAGTCATGTGAATATCGAGCACAGCATCCCGTGCTGCAAACAGATCAGTCTGAGTTAATTCAGACTCTGGAGCGACTGCCTCGGCATTTAAGTGTGCCTCTTTGCGAGTCAATTGCAGTATCTTCAGTTCAGATTCTGTGTCTGGATAATCAACTCTGACATGCATCAGGAAGCGGTCCAATTGTGCTTCTGGTAATGGGTAGGTACCCTCCTGCTCGATCGGATTCTGTGTGGCCATCACAAGGAACAGGTCGGATAACGGATAGGTTTGACTACCCACACTAATCTGTTGCTCCGCCATGGCTTCCAACAGAGCCGACTGTACTTTAGCTGGGGCGCGGTTTATTTCGTCAGCAAGGATAAGGTTATGAAAAATAGGGCCTTTTTGAAATTCGAACGTCCCTTCTTGAGGTCGGTAGATCTCCGTACCGGTTAAGTCGGCAGGTAACAGATCCGGCGTAAATTGTACCCGATGAAAGTCACCTTCAATGGCCTCAGCGAGTTCTTTAATTGCACGTGTTTTCGCCAGTCCCGGCGCGCCTTCAACCAGTAGATGGCCGTCTGCTAATAGGGCTATTAACAGATTCTGCACGAGTTCGGGTTGCCCGATAATTCGGGTGTTCATGTACTGTTGAAGGGTGATTATGTGTTCTCTTTGATTCATACCTCTGAATCCTGACGGTTACGGAATAAAAAATTTGTTGCGTATCATATCCTTACTGGCTTCTATAGGCTATAGATCATTTGCTAATAGGGTACTTCTAAGCGTAAGTAATTGTTTCTCTAGTCCCGATTTCAGCAAAATATGAACGCTTATTTAAAACGAGTGTTTGAAATTTATTCTTACTAGGATACAATAGCGGCAAATTTAACCGCTCGGACTATTTTATGGCAACCAGCAAAACCTCTAATTCTGGCCTCAATCGTGTTGCAGTCGTACACGGTCTCAGAACACCTTTCGCCAGACAGTTAACACAATATACTCAACTCAGTGCAATCGAGCTTGGCACCTCACTGGTGCAGGAAATGCTCATGCGTTATGACCTTGATCCGGCGACCATTCAGCGACTGGTCTTTGGACAGGTTGTAATTCAGCCTGATTCGCCAAACATAGCTCGTGAGATTGTTATCGGCACCGATTTACCTGATAGCACTGATGCCTTTAGTGTTTCACGTGCTTGTGCGACCAGCTTTCAATCAGTAGCCAGCGTGGCTCAGGCGATTGCTACCGGTGAGATAGAGGCAGGTATTGCCGGTGGTGCTGACTCAGCGTCAGTGGTGCCGATTGGTGTGTCACGCAAGATGTCAGGTATTCTAGTGAAACTCAGTAAGGCACGCACACTTCAACAGCGTCTGAAATTAATAGCCAAGATGTCACCGAAAGATTTATTGCCGGTACCACCCTCAGCCAAGGAGCCTAGCACTGGTCTGACCATGGGGCAAAATGCCGAGCAAATGGCTCGCGACCATGGCATCACACGCGAAGCCCAGGATGCTTTCGCTCATCAGTCTCACGTGAATGCCGCTAAAGCCTGGAATGAGGGATGGTTAACTGATGAGGTTATGACCACACATGTTCCGCCCTACAATGACGTACTGGAACAAGACAATAATATCCGTTTTGACTCTGATCTGGCTGGTTATGCCAAATTGAGACCGGCTTTCTCAAAGCCTTATGGTACAGTCACTGCGGCCAACAGCAGTCCTCTGACTGATGGTGCCTCGGCTGTGGTGCTTATGTCAGAGCAACGCGCCAAAGAATTGGGTATTGAGCCCCTTGGCTTTATCCGAAGTTTTGGTTTCTCAGCCAATCCGGTCACCAAAGATATGCTGATGGGACCCTCTTATTCCTCACCCATTGCCTTACAACGTGCCGGACTAACGCTCGATGAGCTAACCTTAATTGACATGCACGAAGCCTTTGCTGCACAGGTATTGACGAATCTTAAGGCATTTAAAGATGCTGACTTTGCCAAATCAATTGGCTTGGATAAGCCACTGGGTGAAGTGGATATGGACAAATTCAACGTCTTGGGCGGGTCAATTGCCTATGGTCATCCATTCGCAGCCACAGGAACGCGCATGATTACACAAACATTGAATGAACTGAAACGTCGTGGTGGCGGAACTGCTCTGACATCAGCCTGTGCGGCTGGCGGATTAGGTGCTGCCATGGTCTTGGAGGTAGCCTAATGAACGCTAAAGCTAAACCAGCATCAACCTTCACATTGACCTATGAGGATGACATTGCTGTCGTCACAATCGACATTAAGGGTGAGTCACAAAATGTCTTGAAAGAATCCTTTATCGACGAAGTGACAACGATTCTCGATGAAGTTGAGCAGAACGGCGGTGTAAAAGGCATCATCATCACCAGTGGTAAGGAAAATACTTTTATCTCTGGTGCAGACATTAATATGCTGAAATCACTGACCAGTCGCGAAGCAATTGCTGC
>CAXRAF010000162.1:0-8320 GCA_964228485.1 Alteromonadales bacterium
GTGCCCGGGTGTCAGCCCCATAAACCAGTCAGGCTTGCCGAATAGTTCAGTCACTTCCTGATCGAAGCGATTAATCCCACCCAAAGAGATCAACGGTACCGCCAAATTCATGCCTGCAACATTAAAAATGAGAGCCTGAAATGCATTTTCCTTAAAATGCGAGATGTTAGAGACTGCTGTAGCCTGCTCTTTAATTACCGTGGACGTTGATGCTTTCGGCTCGGGTACCTCGGCTTCGTGATCTACCTCATGAGCAACTTCATCTTCACTTACCAGTTGATCAGCCACTTCATCAGCTACCACATCAAGTTCAACTGACAGTTCGGTGACTGGGTCTAATACCGGCGGTAACAGGCTCAGATTATCTTGTGGCTTTGACAGTGTCGCTTCGGAAGCCGCTAGTTCAGCATCAGCTTTTTTCAGACTGCGCTGATTATAATCATCCAGTAGTCTTTCTACTCGCTCAATTTGGTGGCGTTGTTTAGTGGTTAATTGCGACGTGGGTTTGCCTAGCGGATAGTCTTTCTTCGGGCTATCATCTGTTGTGCTGGCTTTTACTTGATCGGTAGTTACAGGGTCGGTATTTATTGGTTCGCAATGCTCTGCACTGGTATCTGATGCCTCGAGGGCTGAATCTGCCACTATCTCAGCACTCTCGGTGATTTCTGGACTCTGTGGCGAGGATTCACTCTCGTCATCAAATAGCTCATCTAGATAGCTCTCCATCGCACGATTAGCCCGATCCGATTTGATGCTCACACCGCCTCCATGATTTTAGTGAAACGGTTGATTGTGCCTTTTTGCAGGTCGCGGCAGAGTTGCATGTATTCCTCTACACCCCGAGAATCGGGCATAAAGGCACTGGGAATTATATGTGCCTGACTGGCATTACGGAATTTAGTATCTATCGAGATAACTGAGCGCCAGGCCATGTCCTCATAGTGCATTCTCAGGTGTCTGAGCGAATCGACACTTGCCCGAGTGCGTTTATCGAACAAAGTTGGCACAATACAGATTTGTGGCGGTTGTCGGTGTCGCTTGTAGACCATATCTGCTGAAGACAACATGCGTTCAAGCCCTTTAATCGCCAAAAACTCCGTTTGTACTGGAATGATCAATTGATCGGCGGCTACCAGAGCATTGATCATCAACACCCCTAGCATGGGCGGACAATCAACCACCACATAGTCATACTCGTGCTCGACAATCGCTAAAAATTGCTTGAGCTTGAGCCCCAAGCCGCGCTGCTGACCAAATTTCTTGTCCAGTGTCGCTAAGGCAATGTTAGCAGGGGCAAGGAATAAATTATCTTGAGATGTTTGAAGAATACCTTTGTTGGCAAAATACTCGGTATCTGCCTCTAAATCGAAGATGTCATACACTGACACCTCCAAATCATCGATTTGATAGCCAAAATACTGTGACATAGATGCATGGGGGTCAAAATCCACCATAAGAACACGCTGTCCTTGCTGGGCGAGTATGCCTGCTAATGTAATGGCTGTGGTCGTTTTACCGACACCGCCCTTTTGATTTGCTACTACCCAGGTTCTCACAGCTCACCTCGACAACAGACTAGTTGCTGCCATCATCCTCGTCCTCATCGGTATCATCATCGCTGTCATTGGCAGCTCTGAAAACAAGCGTACCATCTGGCGCACGAATGAGTCTAACGTTACTCGATTGTGACGCTGCATTGTTAGTCGTTGAGTTGGTTAGTGTGTTCGTTGCTGGTTGGTTTGCAGCAGTGCCAGTAGTTGGCGTTGCTGTACCAGAATCTGGCGAGGTATTCGTCACAGGTGGCAGAGTCGTGCCCTGCAATTCCTGAGTGGCATCTTCAATAGCTGCGCGCTCTAGCTCTGAAAGCGCACGCGGATATTTGGACATCTGAATAACAATCCGACGGTTAAGTGCCCTGCCCTCAGGGGTGTCATTTGGCGCTACCGGCTGATGCTCACCAAAACCCATCGGCACCATGCGCTCCGGAGATATCCCGGCATTTTGCATTAACTCGAGTACAGCGACTGCCCGGGCTGAAGAAAGTGACCAGTTTGATGAATAACGACGGCTTTGTATTGGAATATCATCAGTATAACCACGGATTTGAATTTCATTATCAATACCGTTTTTATTCAGCGTTTCAGCAATTGACTGGATCAATACTCGCCCTGATTCTGACATCTGATCACCACCGCTAGGAAACAACATATCATCTTCGTATATCTCGAGTGCGAACCAGTGTTCATTAGAGCGCATTTTGACAGAGTCTTCTTCAATTAATTGCTGCAGGTTAGTCGCAAACTCTTCGCGAATTTCCTCAAAAGCCCGCTCTGATTCCGGTGTAGCAGGCTCACCAAAATAATCACTCGGATAAACAACGTCACCTGAGGATTCAACATCACTGCGATTCACCTCACCCACCTGAATGGGTTGTAAACTGCGCTCGGGCTGAACAAAGGCATCGACAAGTGTTTCTGACAGGATCTTAAACTTACCCTCATTTACCTGTGAGATGGAATACATTACAACGAAGAAGGCAAATAATAGGGTTATGAAGTCGGCGTAAGAGACCAACCATCGATCGGTGTTTTGTGATTCTCGATCAAAATCACGGCGCATTATCGAACTCCGTCTGGAAGATATCCCATAAGCTTAGCTTCAATCAGACGAGGATTTTCGCCTTCTGCGATGGCGACAATACCCTCGATCAGCATTTCTTCATAGTGCGAATGTCGATATACTAACTGCTTGATTTTATTGGCGATTGGCAAAAATAGAAGGTTGGCAGATGCAACACCATAAATGGTTGCAACAAACGCTGTGGCAATACCCGGTCCCAGTTTGTCCGGGTCACTCAGGTTACTCATAACCTGAATCAACCCCATGACAGCACCGATAATACCAATGGTCGGAGCATAGCCACCCATCGCCTCATAAACACGAGACGCCAGGATATGCTCATATTCACGGGCATGACTATCTACTGTGAGCGAACTACGAATAACGTCAGGTTCACCGCCGTCGACTAACAGATTAAGTGCTTTATTGGTGAAATGGTCTGGTTCGGAATCAGCGGCTTCTTCTAAGCCAAGTAACCCCTCTTTACGAGCGACAATACTCCAATTAATGATCTTTCTGACCCCAGCCATCATATTATCAACAGGTGGCTTAAATACCCAAATGCTCAACTTCATACCGAGTAAAAAGGTCTTCGAAGAAGACTGCAACATAACAGCACCAAAGGTACCGCCAAACACGATCAGAGCCGCCGGCGCGTCCAACAGTCCACTGACGCTCCCGCCTTCAATGTATTGACCACCAAGAATGGCAATCAAAGCTAATGTAAATCCAATAATACTGAGCCTGTCCAAAACCAGAACACCTTTTAATAGTTATTCGATTGTTGGCCTCTTGAGCCTTCCGATAAGGTTATCGGCAGGTTTAGCGATGACCTGAGTAATGACTCAAAAGACCTGGCACATCAAGTATCAACGCAATACCGCCATCAGAAGTGATCGTTGCACCTGCCATTCCCGGTGTACCGGATAAACTGGCTCCAAGTGCCTTAATAACAACCTCTTCCTGACCCAATAGAGAGTCTACAACAAATCCAACGCGTTTATCACCTGCCTGATAGATGACGACATGGCCTTCTTTCTTGGTGGCCGTGGGATCGGCACCACGAACTAACCAATGCTCGAGATAGAATAATGGAATCGCTTTTTGTCGTACGATGATGGTTCGTTGACCGTCAACCGTGTTGGTGCGACTGAGGTCAAGGTGAAATATCTCATTAACACTGGCCAGCGGAAGAGCAAAGGTCTGTCCACCGACGACAACCATAAGTGTAGGCATAATCGCCAATGTCAGAGGCACCTTAATTTTAATGGTCGTGCCCACACCTATCTCAGAGTCAATATCAATCGAGCCATTGAGTTGAGTAATCTTGGTTTTGACAACATCCATGCCCACACCACGACCTGATACATCGGATATTTCCTTTTTGGTCGAGAATCCAGGGGCAAAGATGAGGCTGTAACATTCCTTATCAGTCAAGCGGTCAGCTGCCTCACTATCCATGAGACCTTTTTCGACTGCAATGCCGCGCAATACCTCAGCATTCATGCCTCCACCATCATCAACAATTGACAACAGAATATGATCACCTTCCTGTGCGGCTGATAATGTCACATTACCGACTCGATCCTTTCCTGCTGCTTCACGTACATCCGGCTTTTCAACGCCGTGATCGACCGAATTTCTGACCAAATGCACCAATGGATCAGCCAGCGCTTCGACCAGATTTTTATCCAGATCGGTTTCTTCACCGACCAACGACAGCTTAATCTCCTTTTTAAGGCTACGCGCCAGATCTCTGACGACGCGTGGAAAACGACCAAAGACCTTTTTAATGGGTTGCATGCGGGTTTTCATGACTGCCGCCTGCAGTGAACCGGTCACCAAATCGAGGTTTTGCGCTGTTTGTGACAAGCCCTCATCATTAATATTCATTTGCAGAATATTTAACCGATTCCTTACCAGTACCAGTTCTCCGACCATGTTCATGATATCGTCAAGACGCTTAGTATCAACGCGAACGGTCGATTCGGCGGTAGCGGCCTTACTGGCGGGCTTTGCCTTAGCCGGTGTTGGGGCTTTTTTAGCCGCAGGTTTTGATTCTTTTTTCGGCGCTGGTTTAGATTTTGGCTTAGGCTCTGCTTTGGGTTTTTCAGCTAGCTCATCATTGCCTGATGTCGGCCCTTTACCCTTGCCATGAATTTCGTCGAGTAATGAATCAAACTCATCATCGTCCATTAGCGCATTGTCATGAGCATCTTTGGCCGGCTGTGTTTTCTCAGGTTTGGCGGTTTCTTCTGTACCTTGGCCGGGAGTGCCTCCCTTACCATGCAATTCGTCCAATAAGGCTTCAAAATCATCATCGGTCATATCACCCGATGCCGCAGCCTGAGCGCTTTCATTCGCCATTGAGGCAGGCTTGGAATCATCCGATGCACCCGGTGTTCCGCCCTTGCCATGCAGTTCATCTAGCAAGGCTTCAAAGTCATCATCGCTCATATCACCCGAATCAGCACTCGATGCTGCTTCAGGTTCAGGATCTGGTTCTGGCTCAGGTTCAGGTTCAGGTTCTGGCTCTTCGCCCTCAGGAACACTGAAATTATTAAGTTGATCGATTAGCTCTGGCGCTGCAGCTTCCGGCTCTTCGCGCTGTTTGATGTTTTCAAACATGTCATTGACTGAATCAAGCGCCTGAAGGATGACATCCATCAGTTCAGCTGTCACTGAGCGTTGTTGATTACGCAGCAGGTCAAAAATATTTTCAGTAATGTGACTGACATGAACCAGATTATCCAGGCCTAGGAAACCGGCACCGCCTTTGATGGTGTGAAACCCTCTGAAAATTGCATTGAGAAGATCCGGATCTTCTGGGTTATTTTCGAGATCAACCAATTGCTCAGACAAAGATTCGAGGATCTCTCCTGCCTCGATAAGGAAGTCTTCCAGTAGTTCTTCATCTGCTTCAAATGACATATCCAGAGATTCCTCAGTTGTTATCTAGAAACCGAGACTGGATAGTAGGTCATCTACATCATCCTGATTGGAGACAACCTCATCAAGTTCTTTGGGCTTAATGGTTGGCCCCGTTGAGCCCTCTTCCAGAGAACGCTCTTTGGCAACCTCTGCTTCATACTCTTGTGAGCCACCAAACATTTTAATCGTCTCAACCAAACTCGATTCAACATCCTGAACCAGTTGGATGACACGATTAATCACCTGTCCCGTTAAATCCTGAAAGTCTTGCGCCAGCAGTGCCTCATGTAATAAAGCATTCAACTCTTTTGAGTTAGCTGACATTTCAGTCATATGAATTTGCGTATCAGCACATAAGGTCCTGAAATCCGCACCATTCACTGACTTGTCATGAACTTTCTGCCACTCACTATCCAGGCGATCGGAATCACTTTGCATGTGACTGGCTATCGCAATACCCTTCTCGACCGCATCCATGGTTTTGTTCGCCGCATCTGCTGTGGTCTGGACCACATACTCAAGTCTATCCTTGGCATCGGGGATATCATGTGCTGCTAGTGATGTAAGGCGATTGTCGAGATGAAAATTATTGAGTGTTTCATGTAAGTCACGCGTCAATTTACCTATTTCATTAAACAGGTTTTGCTCGCTGATAGATGAGAGATTTTTGTAATGTGCTGTCGCCTGTTCGGTATCATCTGCTTCGTAAGCTGCAACCAGCGCTTTTGCTTCTGCGATCAGGGCGTCATTTAACATCTGTAAGCCTCGTATTTATCCTTCAATACGTTCGAATATTTTCTCGATCTTCTCTTTTAAGGTTCCTGCAGTGAATGGTTTAACAATATAGCCGTTAACGCCTGCCTGAGCAGCCTCAACAATTTGTTCTTTTTTCGCTTCAGCTGTCACCAAAAGGACTGGCATGGACTTGAGATTATCATCAGCTCTGACGCGCTTTAATAACTCAATACCTTCCATTCCGGGCATATTCCAATCGGTAATCAAAAAGTCGAAATTACCTTGCTGTAACATGGGCAGAGCCGTTTGACCGTCATCGGCTTCTGATGTGTTTGTAAATCCAAGATCTCGAAGTAGATTCTTGATAATTCGGCGCATCGTTGAGAAGTCATCAACAATGAGAATTTTCATATCTGGATTCAAGCTAACCTCCGTAGCAGTGTTTAATTTTTACTTAACCTAAGGCAATTGTATCGCAAAAATCGGAATGTGCCAGAGTTTCACCAATCTGACATACGACTTTTTAATCGAACCATTGCTTGACTGTGAATTTGACTGACTCTGGACTCACTGACACCGAGCACTTCACCAATTTCTTTGAGGTTTAATTCCTCGTCATAGTACAATGCAAGGATGAGCTTTTCGCGCTCTGGGAGTGTCTCAATGGCCTGCCCGAGACTCTGTTTGAATTTCTCATCCCGGATCCCCTGAAAAGGTTCATTTTCCGGTGCATTTTGCTCAGAAAAATAATCATCTGAAACGCCCAAATCATCAAATGCGAGAATATGACCATTTGCGGCATCCTTGAGGATGACATGATACTTTTCGACGCTGATATCGAGGTAGTCGGCTATTTCCTGATCTGTCGCCTGTTGCCCCGTCTTCTGCTCTATTTCAGTGATAGCCTGAGCGACCAGACGTGCGTTTTTGTGGACTGAGCGTGGTACCCAATCGCCTTTTCTGATCTCATCGATCATGGCTCCACGGATACGAATACCGGCGAAGGTCTCGAAACTCGCACCCTTGCTGTCATTAAACTTACCGGCTGCCTCGAGTAAACCCATCATGCCTGATTGCAATAGATCTTCAATTAAGACCGAATCCGGCAGACGTGACTTTAGATGATATGCAATTCGCTGCACCAAAGGTGCATATTGAGTCACTAACGCGTCTGACGAGCGGGTTTCCTCATACATTGCGATACCTATCATTACTCACATCACACATTAGCCAAGTACCGAACGGCTAACCATGCGCTCCATAAAAAATTCAATATTACCCTTAGCCATTTGGGGTATCGGCCAGGTTGACACTTTCTCAGCCAATTTATCTACCGCGATACTCGCAGGTGATGAAGGATATAGGTTTACTAATGCCTGCTGTTTTCGGACGGCCTTGCGAACATTTTCATCGAATGGGATGCAGCCAACATAATCCAAAGCAACATCAAGAAACTGATCAGTTACCCGGGTAAGTTTGTTGTATAAGTTCTGTCCCTCACTGGGTGAGCGAACCATATTAGCCACCACGCGGAAACGAAATAAATCGTGCTCCTGACTGAGGATCTTGATTAATGCATAAGCATCAGTGATAGAGGTCGGCTCATCGCAAACAACCATCAATAGATCCTGTGAGGCCTGCGCAAAACTAATCACATTGTCAGCGATGCCCGCTGCGGTATCGACAATCAAGGTGTCGATATCATCAGATAAATCACTAAAGGCACGAATAAGACCGACATGCTCCATCTCTGAGAGCTGTGCCATTTCTTTAGTCCCAGAGGAAGCTGGAATAATTTTCACGCCCGATGGACCTTCGATGATGATCTCATCCAGGGTACATTCTCCCTTCACCAGGTGAGACAAGTTCTTCTCAACCCGAAGTCCGAGCATGATATCAATGTTCGCCAGACCCAGATCGGCATCCATAATTAATACCTTTTGACCACGCTTGGCCAGACTCATAGCTAAATTGACCGTTAAGTTTGATTTGCCAACACCTCCCTTGCCTCCGGAGACGGTAATCACTTTGACGG
>CAXRAF010000163.1:0-5379 GCA_964228485.1 Alteromonadales bacterium
GTAAGCGAGAGCGTTAGAATGAGCAGTGTCTTGAGTAATCGCATATCAAATGAAGTCCGAAAAGTAATCAGGTACAGCGATGCCACGTCGGGCACAGGCTGCTTTGAGGGTATTGTACAACAGACAGGCGATGGTCATCGGGCCAACACCGCCAGGCACTGGCGTAATCGCAGAGGCGTTCTGGTAAGCCGAAGCATATTCGACATCACCCACCAGCTTCGCTTTGCCCGATTCGCTAGTCCCGATCCGATTGATACCAACATCTATAACGATAGCTCCGGGCTTGATCCAATCACCCTTAACCATTTCTGGAATTCCCACCGCAGCCACTACAATATCAGCCTCGCGACACTTAGCCGCTAAATCCAAAGTTCGAGAGTGTGCAATAGTCACCGTGCAATTGCTTTGCAGCAGTAGCATAGCCATTGGTTTACCCACAATGGTCGAGCGGCCAATGACAATCGCATTCTTGCCACTGAGTTCAGTGTTGGTTTGCTTGAGTAAGATCGAGCAACCGAGTGGCGTACAGGCAACAAAACCGTCCATGCCAATCAGCAGGTTGCCTGCATTGATAGGATGAAAACCATCGACATCTTTAGCTGGGCTAATAGTGTCAACAATCGTTTGATAATTGATGTGGTCAGGTACTGGTGACTGTACTAATATGCCGTCAACATCATCCCGATTATTCAAAGATTCGATTAGTTCCAGTAATTCAGATTCTGAGGTGCTTGCCGGAAGTCGAAACTCAAACGAAGCCATGCCCGCTTTGGTGGTGGAGATTCCCTTATTTCTGACATAGACATCAGAGGCAGGATCATCACCAACCAATACCACCGCCAGTCCTGGTTTGATATCTTGTGTCCCTAAATCAGCTACGGCTTCAGCAATAGCGTCTTTGAATTGTGCGGCAATCTGTTTTCCGTCAATAATCTGTGTCATGGTGGCGTTGTTACTCAATATTGTGGATGGCAATTTAAAGCAATGCTTTAGGTCAAAACGAAAGACTAGCTCAAATGATAATTAATTTCATCGTTAGCTTGAGAAAAGTATTTCATTTTAGCAATAGAAAACCCGAACTCTGGGTGAATAGGGGAGTATTTTACAGCTCAACTCACGCTCAACTACCGATCATTAATCAGAGTTTGCCTAACTTAGTTAGCTTGTCATCACACATGTCAAAAGTGGTTAATCAAACTGCATGTTAGCCATCTGAAATAGCTCATTTATGCGTATCAATTCAAGTTAGCATTTTCTCAAAAAGTCTGTTGTGTATTGGTGCGTTTTAGGTATAATGCACAGCCTGTTGAATTGACCACAATTTATTCAACACAGTCGGGGTATAGCGCAGTCTGGTAGCGCGCCTGCTTTGGGTGCAGGATGTCGGGAGTTCAAATCTCTCTACCCCGACCACTTTTTCCCTCTATGGTGGCTGTAGCTCAGTTGGTAGAGCCCCGGATTGTGATTCCGGTGGTCGTCGGTTCAAGCCCGATCAGCCACCCCATTTCTAGATTAACGAGTTCGTTTAGCTAACACTTGTCGAAGATTTTCAATGATAAAGGAAGATAGTCAGTTTAAACCTGACATGGGTGTGATTTATGCGATCACTTGAGCGTCATTGACCCATTCAACAGCATCGGTACTGTTGCTGAATATTCTGATATCCCAGTGATGCTCCAGATCACCTCTGGTTTGATATGCACTGTAGACATTGACTAAGCCCTTGATGACATCGCTGTTCGAAATGTATGCCATCTTTAAAGATGAATTTTTACTAGAGTGGTCGTTACTATTTCTTCCCGAATCTGCAACGACATGGGTATTGATTGAGAAGTTTTTTACATTAAGAAAATCTAAAATAACAAACTCAATGCTTGAAAATTTAGGATTAGATGTGATTTCAGTCTCAGCATTGACACTATCCTCATCAGAAAATTCTTCTCCATATGTGACAATAACGCCTTTATCTCGCCATTCTATACTTTGAATCATTATTTTAATCTGAGAAGTGAAACCTATATAGATTATAGAAACTGATAAAAAGATAAGCAATAAAATTCAAACTCAAACTCTAAATTAAAAGTATACTACTTAAACTCTGCATCAAAGTGGGTCAATGTAATATCTTCTCCATCAATACTCGTAATTGAAGTGTTCTATATTTCAGACTGCCGGTTTGATTTAATTTCAGGCATAATGACGTGCGTGGTTTCTAGCTATTTATTTTGGAGTTTTAATGGATACCCTGACCATCACCACACCGGATGATTGGCACCTGCATTTTCGCGATGGTGAGATGTTGCATGAGACAGTTCCTGCGACAGCACGTTGCTTCCGACGTGCCATTGTGATGCCTAATCTGGTTCCTCCTGTGACCAATGCAGAAATGGTGAATGCTTACCGCGATCGAATTCTGGCGGCCGCGCCAGCAGGTTCTGGATTTGAGCCTCTGATGACACTGTATTTGACCAACGAAACCACAGCCCAAGATATCCAAGAAGCGAAAATACAGGGCACTACTGCAGCGAAGCTTTATCCAGCCGGTGCGACGACTAATTCAGATGCCGCGGTCAGTGCGCTGGAACAGCTGTATCCGATATTCCAAGCTATGCAAGAGCAGGACATGGTGTTGTGTATTCATGGCGAGGTTACTGAGAGTCATATTGATATCTTTGACCGTGAAAAGGAGTTTATAGATCGTTTCCTGTCTGACATTGTTAAAACATTTCCTGAGCTACGGGTTGTGTTTGAACACATTACTACCAAAGATGCGGCTGAATTTGTGTTGTCATCATCCGACAAAGTCGCAGCGACTATTACCCCACAGCATTTACTACTCAACCGCAATGATTTATTGGTAGGGGGCATTAGGCCTCATAATTATTGTCTACCAGTGCTGAAGCGAAACATTCATCAGCAGGCGCTTCTGGATGTAGTAGCGACTGGCTCTGAGAAATTTTTTCTAGGAACGGACTCTGCACCGCATGAAAAGCATCGTAAAGAATCATCCTGCGGGTGTGCCGGATGCTACAGTGCCTGGAGTGCCATTGAGCTCTACGCCAAAGTCTTTGATGATCTTAACTGCTTAGAGAAGCTAGAAGGGTTTGCTAGTCACTATGGTGCTGACTTCTATGGTCTTCCTCGCAACTCAGACACGATCACACTGATCAAAGAATCGTGGACTGTGCCGGAAGAAATTGCCTTACCGGATGGTCATTCGATTGTGCCATTTTTTGCTGGTCAGACACTGCAATGGCAGCTTGCCCCAAAAGGGCGTTGGTAAAATTGAATAGAATCCTCTTTATTCGCCAACAAGTTGTATGGGCAGACAATATGACCAAATTATACCGCCGTTTTTTTGATCACTTTATCTACCAGCGTACTGCGCGCGATGAGGCTCCTAACATTAATGATTAAACTATCTATCTCTCTCAAACGGCTAATATTCTCTCTTTCTTTACTACTACTGACTGCCTGTGGCGGTGGTGGGGGCGGCGGAACAGAGCCTCCCCCCATCGTTATTGATTACATTCCGATCGCGGTGGATGATGAATTCAGTACCGATCAGGATACGTCGTTAAGCGCTGATGTCAGCACTAATGACACAGGCTTGCAAGATGCACCAGTAACCTATCAAGTGCTGAGTTCACCAAGTTCTGGCACTGTCGAGATGTCTTCATCTGGCAGCTTCACTTTCAATCCTGAGCCTGGTTTTAGTGGCACTATCACATTTACCTACTCAGTCACTGATAATGATGGTGATAGTGATAACGGTACGGTGACGATCACTGTAAATGAGGTCGTGGTCGATAATATCCCGGTGGCAAATAACGACTCATATTCCGTCACTCAGGGACAAACGTTAGCAGCTAACGTAGCCACAAATGATACTGGGTTAGAAGATACACCGGTTACTTTTACGAATCTTACCAGCCCACTTTATGGCGATTTCAGTTTCAATGACGATGGTAGTTTCAGTTATACGCCATCTTCGAGTTATTCAGGCTCAGTGTCTTTCCAATACCGTGTAACAGATAGCGATGGAGACAGTGACACCGCCACGGTCAGTATCAATGTTACAACCACTAATACTGGCGTCCAATGGCAACCGCTCAACAGTGAAGTCACATTGGATGTTGAATCTCAGGTTAGTCAACTACTGGCACAAATGACGACCGCTGAGAAAGTGGGACAGCTGATCATGGCTGAGATTCAGGGGGTAACTCCAGCTGATGTTCGAACCTATAACCTTGGCGCTGTACTCAATGGTGGAGGCTCATGGCCAAGCAATAATAACCGAGCTACAGCGTCTGATTGGGTTAATCTGGCAGATAGCTACTATCAGGCGAGTATCGATACCAGTGATGGCGGTGTTGGCATTCCAATCATTTGGGGCACTGATGCAGTCCATGGGCATAATAATGTCTATGGAGCGACGATATTTCCTCATAACGTCGGTTTGGGAGCCGCGAATAATCCGCAATTAATGGAAGATATCGGCCGCTTGACTGCACTTCAGGTTCGGGCGACGGGAATTGACTGGAATTTTGCGCCTACCGTTGCCACTGTTCGCGATGATCGTTGGGGTAGAACGTATGAGGGCTATTCAGAGGATCCAACGCTGGTCAGCGCGCTAGTTGACGACATTGTCCGGGGTATGCAGGGCACGCAAGCCAATAATAACTTTTTGGCTCAGGATCGGATCATCACAACGGTTAAACATTTCATTGGTGATGGCGGAACGACAAATGGCGTTGACCAAGGCAATACTCAGGTCACTGAAACCGAATTGCGCGATATTCACGGACCGGGCTTTTATTCTGGTCTTAATGCCGGTGCTCAAACCGTCATGGCGTCCTATAACAGTTGGAATGGCGATAAGTTACACGGCAACAGCGCCTTACTGACCGATGTTTTGAGAGATCAAATGGGCTTTGATGGTTTTGTGCTCGGTGATTGGAACGGTCATGCCCAAGTAACAGGCTGTAGCGATGGCTCCTGTGCCCAAGCCATTAATTCCGGTGTTGATATGATCATGGTGCCTTATGATTGGCGCAGTTTCTATGATAATACACTGGCTCAGGTAAATGCCGGTACCATCACGATGACTCGTCTGAATGAGGCGGTCACTCGAATACTGCGCGTGAAAATCCGCGCAGGTCTGCTGTCAAATCCGGGCCCGGCTCAACGCGACCATGCCGGAGATGACGCCTTGCTGGCTTCAGCCGAAGCTAAAACAGTGGCGCGGCAGGCCGTGCGTGAATCGTTGGTCATGCTGAAGAATAAAAATAGTATTCTGCCTTTGGCTAGAAATATAAATGTTTTGGTGGCCGGCTCAGCTGCCGATGATATTGGACACCAATCCGGTGGCTGGACAGT
>CAXRAF010000164.1:0-5618 GCA_964228485.1 Alteromonadales bacterium
TTTGGATGTGATTACGCACATGACTAGTGTCACCGAGGCAGTTAAGCAGCTTCAGGATCATGGGATCCGTGTCTCATTGTTTATCGATGCCGATCCCAGACAGCTCGATGCTGCCCAGCAAACAGGGGCTGAAATGATTGAAATCCACACCGGTGCTTACGCCGATGAGGAGAATACGCAAGAGCAGTTATCGACAATCATCAGAGCCGTTGAACACGGAGTTGAATTGGGATTACAGGTGAATGCTGGGCATGGCTTGCACTATCATAATGTCAAACCCATTGCGGCGATTCCCGGTGTTGTCGAATTAAATATTGGCCATGCCATTATCGCTCGGTCCGTTTTCAGTGGTTTAGCCGGTGCTGTGAGTGAAATGAAGCGACTGATGCTCGAGGCCCGTGAATGATCTTTGGGCTCGGAACCGATATTGCTGAAATCGTTCGTGTCGCCGAGGTTTATGAGAGCACTGGCGATGGCTTTGTAGACCGAATTTTGACCGAAGAAGAGAAGCAGAAAATCCCCAAAAACCCAGCACTTATCCCGGCCTATCTGGCTAAGCGCTTTGCTGTTAAAGAGGCGGCGGCCAAGGCATTGGGTACGGGAATTAACAAGGGTGTGTCGTTTCTCGATTTCACCACCACTCACAATGAGTTGGGAGCCCCCAGTTTAGTCGTCACAGGCAAGGCTGCCGAGATTGCTGCAAGTGAGGGTATTCACACATGGCATGTCAGTATTTCTGATGAAAAACATTACGCAGTCGCAACGGTGATTACCGAAAAATAACGCTGTACACCCACTCAGGCAACGCTCGTCTCAAGATATACCGCCTGCGATTTTTGCTTGAACAGCATAAATGATTCCAGCAGCAGTTCCCTTAAATCTGATACCAAACAGGCTTTATCACGGCTAGTGATCTGATCAGTCTCGTCGTTGAGGATATTCTTCAATTCTTCTAGTCGAGACGACATACGTTTGAGACCTGTCATACGAAATAGCCCCAGCCACTGATGTATGAGTTGTCGATGGTGGTGAGTTAGGGTTGCGATCTGATCCAATTCTCGGATCACTTTAGGTAGCACGTTCAACAATTGGTTCAGGAGATCGCAAGCTAATGCCTCGTCTCCGGCAGTAATACACAATAGATCATGCCATTTAACCCATGGGGCTGTTGGCCCATCAGCCGCATGAGTTGTTATGGGTTGTTGCTCAGCAATGCTGTCACAGTGCCGTTGTTGAACAGTGGTTGAATAATGCGATGTTTGAGAGGGTCTTGCTTGGGTGCTTATGTGTTGTAAGAGCTGATCACAGCGTTTTCGAGAATCGGTCAGTTGCTCTTTCAAATCGTCAATATGCTCGACGAGAAGGTGCAATTGCTGATGATGTCTGTTGCGATTCAGGATAAATGCCGCTAATAGCAACAGATAGCCGATGGTAAACATCACGGGCTGAAAATGAGGCCAGTTAATGATGGATGATAGTCCCTGAAGTAGTTGTATCTGCATGTACATTCCTTGTACTGAGCGATTATTGCTAGGTCTGTAAAGTTTTAACACAGGTCTTTGTCATTAGATAGTCATGATCATTGGTGATCTCAGTCGATTGCTGTAAGATCAGATGCCTGCGAAATATGAATATATCTTAATCGTTATGGCGAGACGACGACGTAAAAAACTCCCTTCAGAACCTATTGATGTGATGATCCATGGTATGGGCCATGATGGACGAGGCGTGGGCAAAACCGATGCCGGTAAAACTGTCTTTGTAGACATGGCCTTGCCCGGTGAAAAAGTGACCATGCAATACACCTACACACGCAGTCAATTCGATGAAGGACGCGCGATAGCAGTATTAGAAGCCGCTTCAGAGCGCGTAGAGCCTGAATGTCCACACTTTGGTATTTGCGGTGGTTGTTCAATGCAGCATCTGGCTCATAAAGCGCAAATTGAGTATAAGAAATCGACACTGCATGAACTGATGGCGCATCAGGCTGAAGCAACGGATTATGAAAAGTTACCGACCCTGCAAGCAGAGGTCTGGCGCTATCGTCGTAAAGCGCGACTAGGGGTTAAATACGTACATAAAAAAGAGACTGTACTGGTAGGATTTAGAGAGAAACGCTCAAGTTTCATTACAGAGATCTCTGATTGTGCCATTCTCGATCAACGGGTGGCTGATTTAATCGAACCCTTGAAAGCCATACTCACCACACTAGAATCGCGTAGTACCATCCCACAGATTGAGGTGGCATGTGGGGATGAGGAGGTCGCATTGGTCTTTAGGCATCTTGAGCCTCTTTCGGGATCAGACCTCAAAGCTTTGACAGAATTTGCCGAACAAAAGGCATTCCATTTATATCTTCAATCAGGTGGACCGCAAACGGTGGAAAAAATCATGCCCGACGACGGTGTGAACCGCTTGAGTTATCAGTTGCCTGAATTTGACTTAAAGATGCAGTTTCATCCGATGGACTTTACACAGGTCAATGCAGAATTAAACAAGGCGATGATCAGTCGTGCCATGACACTGCTTGCACCTGAGGCGGATGAGACAATTTTGGACTTATTCTGCGGCTTAGGTAATTTTTCATTACCAATTGCACGGTCGGGTGCCAAGGTCGTTGCGGTTGAGGGTGACCAGCAAATGGTTGAGCGAGGTTACGAAAATGCCCGTCTAAATAATCTGGATAACGTAGATTTCTATGCAGCTGATCTGACACAGGACTTCTCAGAAATGAGTTGGGGCAAGGAGCACTTTGATAAAATCCTCATTGACCCGCCTCGTAGCGGTGCATTAGAGATTGTGCAGAAGATTACCCAATTCAATGCCCGTAAGATTGTCTATGTGTCATGCAACCCCATAACTTTAGCTCGTGATAGTAAAATTTTGCTCGATGCAGGCTATAGTTTAGTAAGTGCTGGCGTGATGGATATGTTTCCACATACCGCCCACGTAGAATCAATCGCACTTTTCGAGAAATAGGTCTGAGCTGAATATAGGTTTTAGGAATGGTTAAAGTACGAGAACAGGTGACTCGGGAGAACTTGCTTGATCAAGAGCCCTCCGATTGGTTGGCGTCTCTGCAGCTGCGTCGTACCGAAGATCAGGTTCAGTTAATCCATAATGCCCTCACCCTCGCCCATGAAGTCAAAGCGAAAGATATCGACGCGAAAACTGATGCCATCATACAAGGGCTCGATATCGCCCGTATTCTGGTGAGTTTACGCTTGGATACGGTGACCATCGCTACAGCTGTTGTCTATCCGCTGGTGCGTGAAGAACTGGTCGGTAAAAACAAGATCCGTGATAAGTTGGGCCAGGGCGTGCATAAACTCATTAATGGTGTTCGCACCATGGCAGCGGTTCGTGATTTACAAAATGCCAATGCCAGCTCAGATAAGTTGGCGATGGATCCGATTCGCCACATGCTACTGGCGATGGTTGATGACACCCGTGTTGTGTTGATCAAGCTGGCCGAGCAAGTGAGCCTGCTTCACCATGCAAAAGATTTATCTGAAGAAGAACGCATTGAACTGGCCATGGAAACACGCGATATCTATGCGCCACTCGCTAATCGTCTGGGCATTGGTCAATTAAAATGGGAATTGGAAGACTTTTCTTTTCGTTACCTCGACCCGGCTAAATATAAACAAATTGCCAAGTCACTGGCGGAGCGCCGTGTTGACCGTGATAAATACATTGATAATGTCATTGAAAAGCTCACCACAGATTTAAATAAGTTAAACATTAAAGCTGAAGTTGTCGGGCGCGCGAAGCATATCTACAGTATCTGGCGCAAGATGAATCGAAAAAGTGTTGGATTTGAAGAGATTTATGATGCTCGTGCAGTCAGAATTTTAGTGGATGAGGTACCTGAATGTTACGGCGCCTTAGGCGTAGTTCACAGCACCTGGCCGCATATTGCTAAAGAGTTCGATGATTATATCGCCACACCGAAAGATAACGGTTATAAGTCTATTCATACCGCTGTGATTGGACCAGAGGGTAAGGCATTAGAGGTACAGATAAGAACCCATCAAATGCATCAAGAGTCCGAACACGGGGTTGCGGCGCATTGGCGCTATAAGGAAGACGGCAAGAGTGCTGATGAGGGGCATGAAAAGAAAATCGCCTGGCTACGCGAGTTATTAGAATGGCAAGAAGAACTCGCCGATTCAGAAGAGCTGATCCATGAATTTCGTGAATCTGTGGTCGAAGATCGCGTCTATGTTTTCACACCGAAAGGAGAGATCATTGATATTCCGCCACGAGGCACGCCATTGGATTTTGCTTATCGCATTCATACCGATGTTGGTAACCGCTGTAAAGGCGCCAAAATTAACGGACGAATCGTGCCGTTGACCTATGAATTGCAAACAGGTGAACAGGTAGAAATTCTAACCGCCAAAAATGGTACGCCCTCACGGGATTGGATGAATCCAAGTCTGGGGTATTTGAAGTCACCTCGCGCCAGAGCCAAAATCCATCAATACTTCCGCCGCCAAGACCGCGACAAAAATGCTCTTGCCGGAAAACCCATATTGGATAAGGAATTGCAACGTCATGGCTTGAAAAATATCAACATGATTGAACTGGCTGAAGCCTATAATTACGTGACTATAGACGACCTCTATGCCGGGGTTGGTGCGGGTGATCTACGTCTGCAACAGGTGGTTAATTCGGCAAGAAATCAAATACATCCCCAATCAGCAGAGGATAATCAGCCAACACAAAAAGAGTACGTTCCAAAGAAACAGTCAAAAGCAAAAAGTGAGATTGTGGTTCAGGGCGTAAATAATCTGCTGACCACTATAGCCAAATGCTGTAAACCCGTGCCGGGCGATCGCATTGTCGGTTTCATCTCACAGAGTCGTGGGGTGGTTATTCATCGAATAGATTGTAGTCATATCATCAAGGCATATAACGAGCAGTATGAACGTATTATCGAAGCTGATTGGGGTACATCGCAGGATTATTATAATGTTGATCTGCATATTCGGGCCTATGATCGCCAGGGTCTTTTAAGAGATATCACCACTATTCTGGCGAATAACTCCATCGGGGTTGTCACGCTAAATACCAACTCCAAGAATATTAGCGAGATGAAAGTAGATATCTTTTTACAGGTGGAAGTCCCCAGTGCTGATAAACTGGCAGAAACCATTACAGTATTAAACCGCATACCAAACATATCAGAGGTTGAGAGACTCTAATGACCGACAAGCCACCGATCGAACGACTTCTTGGTGTCATGGCAAAACTCAGAGATCCTGATAGTGGCTGCCCATGGGATCGGGAACAGACCTGGAAAAGTCTCCTCGAGCACACCCTAGAGGAGGCCTATGAAGTTGCAGCAGCTATAGAAACCGATCAACCTGCATCAGAGGTAGCCAATGAGTTAGGTGACTTGTTGTTTCAGGTGGTTTTTTACAGTCAGATAGCTGCTGAAGAAGATAAATTTACCTTCAATGATGTGGTAACACGTCTATCTGATAAGCTTGAGCGCAGACATCCACATGTTTTCGGCGACCGCAATTTACAACGTCATGAACTCGACAAAGTCTGGCATGAAACCAAGGCTCGTGAGCGTGAAGCTAAGTCAATGATGAGTGTATTGGACG
>CAXRAF010000165.1:0-26956 GCA_964228485.1 Alteromonadales bacterium
ACCCATGTATGCACCCAGACCATCAATCAGAAGGGTACCATTGTCTTCAGTATCTTCTGTGTAAGTCCAAGTTGCTGGGCTCATGCCATCATGCGGAGCTACCGGAGCACCACAGGCATCTGGAGCACCACCACTCTGCCAACCTTCGATCCAGGTCTCGTCACCGAGAACATTCATGAAGGTGCCATCTCGGTCGAACACATACTCATCATCGAAGAAGCAAGCACGGTCAATGACGCCCTGATCTTCGATAGCCCACCATGAAATATCACCCATTGCAGGACCTACACCAAGTGAACCAGCTGCAGGCGTAATCTGCCATGTGCCGGCAAATGTACGCTCAGGCTCAGGACCTGGGTCACCAAACGTAGTTTGTTTCGACATAATGAAACGCCACCAGACGCCGCCACCAGATTCGATGTCAACAATCATGCGATCGTTACCTTCCTCAGTAATGAGGTAGGTGACATTCGGTGGTGTTGGAACACCCGGTAGTTCACCTGCGTTAACAGCTTTAGGAATACCGAGGTATGCACCAAATCCGTCGATGGTCAGTGTTCCGCCATCGGCATCATAGGTCCACGTGCCAGGGCTCATACCATCATGAGGCGCGACAGGGAAGCCACATGCTTCAGCGTTACCACTCTGCCATTCTTCAATCCATGTTTGATTATCAAGCACGTTTTCGAATGAACCGTCGAGGTTAAACACGTAAGTATCATCGAAGAAACATGAGCGATCGCTGACGCCCTGATCTTCGATTGCCCACCAAGAGACGTCGCCTTGAGCTGGACCAACACCTAAAGCACCTGCTTCAGGAGATACAACCCAAATACCTGGGATAGAAAATGGACCAGTCACTGGAGGACCTTCTGGTACAGGAGGTCTTATACCACAATCGCCAGGATTACCGCACGAAAGCGTAATATTATCTAACTGGACTTCAGCAGCACCTGTTGGCTCGAATACGAAGATACTATTAATAGCACTCATGTTAATTGGGTCTAAACCTTCACCGCGGAATCCGATGATGTCATTGACTTTAACACTGACAGTTGTCCAAGTATCACGCTCGAATCCATCAGCTGCCAGGCTTACCTGACCTAGCGCTGGGTAACCACTATCCATTTTCACTAGGAAGTTACTACCTGCTTCGGCATCACGTACGAGGATATCAAAACGTAGCTCAGCCGCATGTAATTCAGCAGGGAATGGATTATTGCCCATGCCAAATAGCTCTAAAGGCTCGCCATCGGTTGGATTCAATGAGATGTTACCGCTGTTAGAAGTGATGATATCAATCACGTTGCCACGATCAGTTGCAACCACTTCTTCGAATGTTAATGCACCATCATTATTCCAGTATGAATTAATCGCTAGAGGACGCTCAAATGTCTCACCAACAATTGTCCAAGTATAAGTAGCAGGCTCATCGATGTAGATATCGTAAGAGGCTGTACCAGGACGAAGTGGATCAGGAGTCTCCAAATCAGCGTTTACATTTGAGTTACAACCCTTACCGTTTGCTAGGCCATATGAACATGAATAAACACGAACATAATCAACCTCAACTTCACCGGGTAAAGCAGCATCGTCAACAGTATTACCAGTTAGGTTACCACCGACAGCTAAGTTAAGGATAACGTGGAATTCAGTATCAAACGGAGCACCATCAGGACCTAGTTCATAAGTCTGTGATGTCTCGTTGTAGAAATAAGTGTAGTAACTTTCGTTAGTGATGGTCTTGAAGTGTGTACCGTTGACGAAGAAGCGAAGCTCATTCTCTTCCCACTCAAGAGCATAGGTATTGAAGTCCGTTGGGTCGACACCTTCAGGCATGGGCTCTGACAATGATTGTTGTAGAGGCCATGGGAAACCGTGGAAGATGGTTGAGCCATGAAACTCAGCATCTGTACCAGGGTTAGCAGCTTCCATGATATCAATCTCACCCGTTGCAGCCCAGCCATCCGAGCCATAAGGCGAATCGCTAGATAGCATCCAGAAAGCTCCCCACAAGCCCTGTCCACTGGTAGTTTTGATTGAAGCTTCAACACGGCCATACTTAAAATCAAGCTTGCCTAGTGTTGAAATACGTCCAGAAGTGTAGTCGAACCCTGGAGCTACTGACTCAGCGCGAGCCGTAATCTTCAAAGTTCCGTCAGAAACAGTAGTATTTGCATCAGTATAATACTGCTGTTCGTTATTACCCCAGCGTTCTAGTCCTCTATCAGAACCATCGCCTAAGTCATACCCCCACTTAGTCAAATCAAGCGAATCGCCGTCAAACTCATCGCTCCAAACTAATGCCCACTCTTCAGCAGGGTCAGGGTAAAATGCGGTTGTTACAACTGGGTCCTTAGTGTCACCGACTTTATCCCCTCCACAGGCAGCAATAAAAATGCCCATGAACGCGATAAGTAACAGATGTGTTAATGATCGTATACGGTTAGTCATTGTTATCCTCGTTTCCGAATTCTTTTTTTGCATTGTCTTTATTTCACATGGGGGGGTGCAATGAAAGGTTAAAACGATGTAATGGATTTATAATAAGATAAGTTGGAAGTCTATTTTAAAAACTCCCGAATTGACCTGAACATCCGCTTTTTGCTACTAATATATATACTAATAATAAAAGTCGCTCAAATCGCGTCATAGTCACAATTTTAGCCTACTGGAGCATAGTTCATGAAATCCGCAGAAGCACTTAAATATACCATTTTAATCAGCCTGGTCGCAACGCTCGGTGGATTTCTATTTGGCTACGATAGTGGTGTCATTAACGGCACAGTTGATGGTCTGAAAATCGCATTCCAATCTGAAGATATCGGTACCGGTTTTAATGTCGCCAGTATGCTACTTGGGTGTGCTGTTGGTGCATTTTTTGCCGGTCAGATGGCGGACAAGATAGGTCGAAAAAAGGTGCTAATGATCAGTGCCATATGCTTCATTTTTTCTGCCTGGGGTTCGGGTATCGCAGATAGTTCACTGACATTCGTATTATTTCGAATTTTAGGTGGTTTGGCGGTTGGTGCTGCAAGTGTGATTTCGCCGGCCTATATCAGTGAGATTTCGCCCTCTGAAGTGCGGGGTAGGATGACGACTATCCAACAGGTAGCGATTATTTTGGGCTTATTTATGGCATTTGTCGCCAATTATCTTCTCGCAGGTGCAGCAGGTGCCTCAACAGAAATATTCTGGCTTGGTTATGAGGCTTGGCGTTGGATGTTCTGGATGGAGTTGATACCAGCCGTGCTTTTCTTAATTTTGTTGCTGTTGATCCCGGAGAGTCCACGTTATTTGGTCGTGACAGAGCGGATCTCAGAGGCGAGATTAGTATTGGGGCGCCTGTATGTGGCTGATATAGTTGAAACTAAGATTACCGAAATCAAGGATTCGGTTTCTGATTCCGGCAGACCCAAGCTCAAGGATTTGGTTGATTCCTCCACCAAACGGATCAGACCGATTGTTTGGGTGGGTATTGGCTTGGCAACTTTTCAGCAACTCGTTGGTATTAACGTCGTTTTTTACTACGGTGCAGTGTTGTGGCAGGCAGTCGGCTTTTCGGAATCTGATGCCTTACTGATTAACATCATCTCAGCCGGTTTGAGTATTGCGGCCTGTACTCTGACGTTATTAACAGTAGACAAGATTGGTCGCAAACCTATTTTGATGATCGGCTCTGTAGGTATGGCAATTACACTGACAATTGTTGCATTTGCATTCGCAAGTGGTGAAGTGAGCGCTGATGGTCAGTTGTCATTGAGTGATACCTATGGGCTTACGGCACTGATAGCAGCGAATGCTTATGTGTTCTTCTTCAACGGTACATGGGGACCAGTGATGTGGGTTATGCTCGGCGAAATGTTCCCAAATCAAATTCGTGGTTCAGGATTGGCAATTGCCGGATTATTCCAGTGGGGCAGTAATTTCGCGATTACCATGACCTTCCCAATCATGCTGGCCACCATCGGCTTGGCCTATGCCTATGGAATCTATGCGCTGTTCGCTGCACTATCGGTTGTATTCGTCTGGACCATGGTTCGAGAGACTAAGGGCGTCGAACTTGAGGACATGGATCGCATGAACTACTAAAGCTGTTTGGTGAATCCTTTGATAGCCTTGGATGTTGGTGTTTTTAGCTGTCTAAATACCAATATCACATTGATAATGAGCGTTGTTGCGATACAGGCGAGGGGTGATACAAACAGAGCAATACAGGCAATGGCGTAATAATAGCCTCTGATGCCAAAGTTGAAGGTTTTCAGTGATTCTGTAATGACAATCGTCGTCTCACTGACCCTTTCCGCAAGTTGTTGTTCACTCTCAGGTATATCCGGTAAGGCGCCGATCAGCGCCAATGAGTAAAGTAATTTTCTCAGGGTGTAAGTAAAGGAAAAGAAACAGACAGTCAATACAATCGCCAGGATAGAATAGATAATGATAAACAGTCCGAACGAGGTGTTTCTGATCATCTCAAAACCACTCAGCGCCTGATATATGTCATCCAGCTTAACGAATATCGAAAAGATACCCGCCAGTACAATCAATGTGGCTGAACCAAAAAAAGCCACTGAATGAACCACATGCCCCAGTAGTATGGCATCAAAAGGATTACCTGAACGAGACGCTATCTGCTCAACCCAACGCTTTCTTGCCACACCAAGTTGGCTGTTCAGTGGCGCAATACCCACCAGTTTTAGTATCCATGGATAGGCAAACCAGCTGGTAAACATCAGTAGGATAGCTATGAGATCAAGAAGGCTAAAATCAGCAGGAATCATCGGTTATAGACGCATCGCTAGAACTTTTGTGTATTCTGGGCAGGAATGAACATAATTACAAGTTGATTCAGCGCTAGTATCGAGATTGTTTAGCGTTGTTTTTGTTATCATTAGCGCTATCATTCCAACAACGGCTGAGGTTCTGATGAATCGGTTACCACGCAACCGCGTTAATCAATATTTATTAGTGTTCTTCCACCTGATTATTTCGAGTAGTCTGCTCGGTGCTGCAAATACCACCAACAAGCAAGTGTTCGATGTTGAAGAGCAACGCGTCGCACAACTCGATCAGGTTGAACGATTAGATAAGTCACAGTCAAAAGCCATATCCGAGCTTGAGCGATTATTGTCACAAGCAAAGCGTTATGGTGTGCAATCGGTTTCCAGCGCTATTAGGACAAGTGCCCAGACACTCTGGTCTGAGGCAGTCGATAAAATGGCAGGCGATGCATTATCTGATGACCGATGGCTCTATTGGCAACGACTCATGTTGCGTCGGGCATTAAAACAATCGGTCATATTTCAATCCTTATCCCCAGCAGATCAACTGACGGTCTTGTGGGAACTAGAGCTGGTATCGCGCGGCCGTGATGATATTACGTTTGATGACTCAGCCGAGATTAAAATACTCATTACCGGATTCGACCCGTTTTTCTTGGACAGAAATATCAGTCAAAGCAATCCGTCCGGAGCTGCTGCACTGAGCCTGGATAATCAAATGATCACATTTGCCAATAAGCGGGCATCGATTCAGGCCTTGGTCGTGCCAGTAAGATTTGCGGACTTTGATCAGGGTATGATTGAAACATTACTTAAGCCTTACCTTAAGTCCGTTGATATGATCGCAACCATTAGCATGGGACGAAGTGATTTTGACCTCGAGCGTTTTCCCGGACTTCGACGCAGCGCAGTCGCCCCGGATAATTTGAATGTACTCACCGGCGCAAATAAACAGTCGCCCATGATCCCTGAACTTAACGGCAGTCCTCTGACCGGTCCAGAATTTGTTGAGTTTAGTTTGCCCGTTTCGGCAATGCAGAAAGCAGCGGGGCGCTTCAAGATAAATGACAATCACAATGTCACCACATTGAATGGCGAGCGTGAGCCTGAAAGTCTGGCACAATTGGCTGATGAAATTGCGGTAAGCGGAGCTGGTGGGGGTTATTTATCGAATGAGATTTCTTACCGCTCTATTCGCCTTCGGGATCAGCATAACCCCGCGTTACCGGTGGGACATATTCACACCCCGCGTATTACTGCCTTCTCGCCAGATGATACCCGAGACATCATTGCCCAAATCAAAGGGATGCTAGAGCAATCTCTGGCTGAGATAAAATAGTAACAGATTAGGGCGCGCCTGTTGGTTAGTGTGCAGGCGTTTCCTCTGCTGTCATTTGCGATTGCAGATAATTTTGCATACCGACTGTCTTGATCAGGCGCAGTTGTTGCTCAAGCCAGTAGGCGTGGTCCATCTCCGAATCATCGAGTAATTTGGTCAATATCTGTCGCGTATCATAGTCCTGAACTGACTCACACAGGGCCATCGTCTCTTTGAGCATGGCAATGACTTTGTATTCTACGTCCAAATCATTCTGCAACATCTGAGTAATTTCCGTGCCAACATTGACCGCATCCTGCTGGTTGAAATCCGGTGTCGTTTCAAGAAACAACATACGTTCAATGAGTGCATCTGCGTGTTCAGTCTCTTCCTCCATCTCATGGTCGAGACGATGATATAACGCATGCAACCCCATGTCCTTATAGATGCGTGAATGGGCCATGTACTGGTCTCTGGCAGCCAGTTCACAATTCAACAGTTTTTGTAAGTGCTCTAATACGGTTGCGTTACCTTTCATCGTTAGTCTCCCATCTGAGATTGCAGATAGTTCTCCAATCCGGTGTTCTCAATGAGCCATTCTTGAGTTTCGATCCAATCCATAAACTCTTCAGTCTCTTCAAGTATTTCAGTCAATTCGTCACGGCTTACAAAATCTCGCTCCTGCTCACACAAGCTGATCGCGGCCTGAAGATTTGTTCTGTTGGCTCCCAAGCGCATCATGTCACCTTTCAGCATCTCAGGTATGTTCTCGCCAATCATCAGTTTGCCCAAATCTTGTAAGTTGGGAAGATCTTCCAAAAATAAGATACGCTCAATCAAATCATCTGCCATTTTCATGGCTTTAATAGACTGTTTGTACTCATAATCATTGTACTCACCGAGCCCCCAATCTTTGGCCATTCGTGCGTGCAGGAAAAACTGGTTTATGGCAGTTAATTGATCTTTCAAACAGCCGTTCAGTGCTTTACTGATTTCTGGATTTGACTTCATATTTTCTCCAAAAAGTGCCTTTTTCAATGTTAAACAGGGATTATATTGTGCCTATGTTACATGAATGATACGTCGAAAAAAAGCATATATATCAACAATTTAGGGTATTGATAATCATTATTAATAGCAGTTAGATTTATGAATGAGTATGCTATTGATAATCACTATCATTTGCATTATAATTTATCTGATAGGAGTATTATTTCATGTATGTATGCAACTGCCATAAAGTAACTGATCAGCACATCGCACAGGCTATGGACCGCGGTGCGCGTACTATTACTGACCTGCAGCAACAACTTAAAGTTGGCACCAATTGTGGTTCTTGCATAGAACATGCAATGATCGTTATGCAGGCATACAAATCAGACTGGTCCAACCTAAATTACGCCTTAGCAACCCAAGTCGCTTAATTCGCTATATTCTCACAATTCAAAGTGTCGCGTGGCGTTGAACAGTGGCCTGTTTTACATCACCATCTTCGTGAATTAAGTCGCTTGCACCCTCGCTTTAAGTTTTGCTATAATTCGCGCCGGTTATGGGCTCCCTCTTACGGAAGAAAGTAACATAACCGACAACAGTGTGATTCCTACATGAACCCTCTATGAAGGGTTTTTTTATTTCTGTAGAGACACATCTGGGGCGATATTAGTAGGCCCCGTTTAGACAATTTGATCACTAAACGAGGCCATAAAGGCCTTTTTTTTTATCTGTGGTGAGTGAATTAAGTGGCACAAGTTAATCAGCTAAACGAACTATTAGAGCCGGTTGTAGAATCGATGCAATATGAGTTCGTTGGCCTTGAATATTTATCAGGCGCTAAACCGGCCATTCTCAGGATCTATATTGATCATGAGGACGGCATTAGTGTCGATGATTGTGCTGCCGTCAGCCGACAGGTGAGTGCGGTTTTAGATGTCGAAGATCCGATCGCCGGGGAATACAACCTCGAGGTTTCTTCACCGGGTCTAAATCGCCCACTGTTTAAAGCTGAGCACTATGTAAAGTCTGTCGGTGAGCGAGTAAAACTCCAGACTCGCTACCACATAGACGGTCGCAGAAAATTTACTGGTACTGTGATGAGTGCAGATGACGACCAGTTAGAACTAGAAATAGATAACACACAGGTGACCCTGTCGATGAATGACATTGAAAAGGGTCAACTGATATTTGATCACGGTCGCAAGTAAGACTGGATTTGATAGAGGCAAACTTATGAATAAAGAAATTTTATTGGTTGTTGACGCTGTTTCCAACGAGAAGGACGTTGAGGCAGATGTTATTTTTGAAGCGCTAGAAGCAGCGCTGGCAATGGCGACCAAAAAGAAATATGAGGGCGACATTGAGGTTCGTGTAGATATCGATCGTGAGACGGGTGATTACGATACTTATCGCCGCTGGGAAATCGTTGAAGAGACCGAGGTAGGTCTGGAATTTCCTTATTCACAGATAGGTTTGGAAGCTGCACGTTTGTCCGAGGAAAACGATGAGCTAGAACTTGGCGATTTCGTTGAAGAGCCGATCGAAAGTATTGAATTCGGTCGTATTGCAGCACAAACGGCTAAACAGGTTATCGTGCAGAAAGTTCGTGAAGCTGAGCGTAAGAAAGTATTCGATGCCTTCAAGGATCGTGTAGGAGAGTTAATCATTGGTGTGGTTAAGCGCACGACTCGTGACAGCATTATCCTGGATTTGGGTAGCAATGCCGAGGCAGTGATCCCACGCGAAGAAATGATGCCTAGAGAAACGGTTCGTCCAGGCGACAGAATCCGAGGCTTGCTGTTCGATTTGCGACCAGAGGCCAAAGGACCTCAGTTAATCGTTAGCCGCACACATCCGCAGATGCTAGTAGAGTTATTCAAAATAGAAGTACCTGAAATTGCTGAGCAGTTGATTGACCTCAAGGGTGCTGCTCGTGATCCCGGCTCACGCGCTAAAATTGCTGTTAAATCGAATGACCAACGCATTGACCCGGTCGGTGCCTGTGTTGGTATGCGTGGTTCTCGTGTACAGGCAGTGTCAGGTGAGTTAGGCAGCGAGCGTATCGATATTGTGTTGTGGGACGATAACCCAGCACAATTTGTGATCAATGCCATGGCACCTGCTGAAGTCAGCTCAATCATCGTTGATGAAGACTCTGGCGTTATGGACATTGCTGTAGAAGAAGACCAACTGGCATTGGCAATTGGTAAGAGTGGACAGAATGTTCGTCTGGCAAGTGAACTGACTGGCTGGCGTTTGAATGTGATGTCGGTAGCTGAAGCTGAGAGTAAGACTGCGGAAGAGACCGAAGGATTACAGAATGAATTCATGAAGCAACTGGATGTTGACGAGGAGTTGGCGTTAGTCCTGATTCAGGAAGGTTTCACCAGCATCGAAGAGATTGCTTACATTCCGCAATCTGAAATGATGGAAATCGAAGGCTTCGATGAAGATCTGGTTGAAGAGCTTAGAAACCGTGCTAAAAATGCCTTGCTTACTAAAGCACTCGTCTCAGAAGAGAAGCTGGAAGCTCAAGAGCCAGCCGATGACTTGCTTAACATGGAAGGTATGGATCGCCATTTAGCCTTGTTACTCGCGAGTAAGGGTGTGGTAACAATGGAAGATTTAGCAGAGCTTGCAATTGATGATTTGATTGAAATCGAAGAAATGGATGAAGAGCGAGCTGCGCAGTTAATTATGACCGCACGTGCACCTTGGTTCGAGGATGCTGAGGAAGCATAACGGAGGAATACAATATGGCAGATATCACAGTACAAGATCTCTCCAAAGCGATTGGTACAGATGCTGACACACTGATCGGCCAGCTCAAGGATGCTGGCGTTGAGGTGAGCAAAGCAGATGACATGGTTACGGATGAACAAAAATCACAGTTGCTAGCGCACTTGAAAAAGAGCCATGGCGAGTCTGAATCATCTGAGCCTAAGCGCATTACACTAAATCGTAAGAAAAAGACCACTCTGCAGGTCACAGGTTCTGCTGGACGTAACAAGACCGTTAATGTCGAGGTGCGTAAAAAGAGAACCTATATCAAACGCAGTGTTTTGGTCGAAAAAGAGCAGGAAGAGCAAGAACGCCTGGCTGCGATTGAGGCTGAAAAGCGTGCTGCAGAAGAGGCCGAGGCAAAGCTGCGTGAGGAAGCGCTAGCCGCTGAGAAAGCTGCTCAAGAAGCGGAGCAGAAAGCCGCTGAAGAGGCCGAGAAGAAAGCTAAAGAACAGAAGGCTGCACTCGATCAGGTCGAGAAAGCAAGCCCGGTAGATGTCGCAGAATCAGCACGTGAGGAAGCACGTCGTGCGGCCGAGAAAGAGGCTGAGGAAGAGCGTCGCCGAAAGCAAGAAGAAGAGCAAAAGCGCAAAGAAGGCAAGCCGAAAGAAGATAATAAACGTGGCCGCAAGCGTCGTGGTCGTGAGAAGCAGGATGACTTTGAATTACATTCACCTCGTCCGGCTAAAAAGGCCAAGCCACGTCCGGCTAGACCGGCTAGAACACCAAGTGCTTTGCAACATCAGTTTTCTAAGCCAACTGCACCGGTTATCAAAGAGGTGGCGATCGCAGAGACAATTACGGTCGGTGAATTAGCCCAGAAAATGTCGGTTAAAGCTGCCGAGGTCATCAAGGTATTGATGGGCTTGGGCGTGATGGCCACCATCAATCAGATTATTGATCAGGAAACGGCCATCTTGGTAGTGGAAGAAATGGGACACACACCGGTTCAGTCTGATCGTGGTGATGTTGAACAACAAGTCTTGACTGAAACAGCTCAGCAGAGTGAAGCTGTCGAAGAAGAGGGACGTGCACCGGTTGTTACCATCATGGGTCACGTTGACCACGGTAAGACCTCGTTACTCGACCACATCCGTAAATCAACGGTAGCGGATGGTGAAGCGGGTGGTATTACCCAGCACATTGGTGCCTACCATGTTGAGACAAGTCTTGGTGAGATTACATTCCTGGATACACCGGGTCACGCGGCCTTTACAGCCATGCGTGCACGCGGCGCTAACGCCACAGATTTGGTAATCCTGGTTGTGGCAGCCGATGATGGTGTTATGCCGCAAACCGTTGAAGCAATTCAGCACTCTAAAGCTGCTGACGTGCCTTTAATCGTGGCGGTTAACAAAATAGACAAGCCGGAAGCAGATCCTGATCGTGTTAAGAACGAGCTCTCAACACATGAGGTTATTCCTGAGGAATGGGGTGGTGAGCACCAATTCATTCATGTGTCAGCGAAAACTGGTGAAGGTATTCAAGACCTGCTTGATGCAATCAGTCTGCAGGCAGAAATTCTCGAACTGAAAGCAAAAGTTGACTGTCCGGCAGAGGGTGTTGTCATCGAAGCGCGACTGGATAAGGGTCGTGGTCCGGTAGCCTCGGTATTAATTCAGCGTGGTACGTTGAAGCAGGGCGATATATTACTAGCAGGCGAGCACTATGGTCGTATTCGTAGCATGATTAACGAAAATGGTGCTCAGCTAGCATCAGCGGGTCCTGCCATTCCGGTAGAGGTACTAGGTTTGTCTGGGGTACCGAAAGCGGGTGACGAGGCAACTGCCGTGGCCGATGAGCGTAAAGCACGCGAAGTGGCTAACTACCGTGCTAATCGTGAACGTGATATCAAACTGGCTAATCAACAGAAGAGCAAACTGGATAACATGTTCGCTACTATGGAAAGCGGTGATATCTCTACCTTGCCATTGATTGTTAAGGCCGATGTTCAGGGTTCTGTGGAAGCGCTGAATGAAGCATTAACAAAACTCTCAAATGATGAAGTCCAGGTAAAAATTATTTCATCCGGTGTCGGTGGTATTACTGAAACGGAAGCTAACTTGGCTGCAGCGTCTGCGGCATCGATCATTGGTTTCAATGTCCGTGCTGATGCCACTGCGCGTAAAGCGATTGAAAATCAGGGTGTGGACTTACATTACTACAGCATCATTTACGATGTGGTTGATGAAGTGAAAGCGGCATTAAGTGGTATGTTGGCACCAGAAATCTCGCAAGAGATTGTCGGACTGGCCGAAGTACGTGATGTGTTCCGCTCTCCGAAACTAGGCGCCATTGCCGGATGTATGGTTGTTGAGGGTCGCGTTAAGCGCAATAACCCAATTCGCGTACTGCGAGATCTGACAGTTATATATGAAGGTGAACTGGAGTCACTGCGTCGCTTCAAAGATGATGTCAACGAGGTTCGCAACGGCATGGAATGTGGTATTGGCGTGAAGAACTACAACGACGTGAAGGTCGGTGACCAAATCGAAGTTTACGAAATCAAAGAAATCAAGCGCACACTTTAGGATTTTTATCAGGAATTCTGATGCCAAGAGAATTTAGTCGGCCACAACGAGTCGCTGAGCAACTCCAACGCGAGTTAGCCCAGTTGATTCAACGCGAAGTCAAAGATCCCCGCTTGGGCATGGTTACCGTTGCCGCGGTGGATGTCTCGCGTGACTTGTCCTATGCCACAGTCTGGGTCACATTTCTTGGTCGAGATACACAAGAAGAAATCAAGGAAGCATTGAGCGTGCTAGCCGATGCTTCTGGTTTCTTGCGCAGTTTACTCGGCAAACGAATCCACATGCGTCACACACCAACGCTACGTTTCAAATATGACGAGGCTCAGGCGCGTGGTCGTGAAATGACGTCCCTAATCAAAGAGGCTCGTAAACGAGACTCTGACAACGACTAATCTCTGACCGATATGGCTAGAAAACGTCGTGGTCGCAATGTGAATGGCATCCTGCTGTTAAACAAGCCGCAAGGGGTTACTTCCAATCGGATTTTACAAATGGCCAAACGGCACTTCTATGCTGCCAAAGCCGGCCATACTGGAAGTCTTGATCCCCTGGCCACCGGCCTGCTGCCCATTTGTTTTGGAGAGGCAACCAAGTTTTCACAATTTTTACTCGATGCTGATAAAACCTATCGCGTCACTGCGAAGCTCGGTGAGCGCACAGATTCTGCTGATGCTGATGGTACAGTAATAGAAACTAAGCCAGTCAATTTTACCCAAGCACAATTTGATCAGGTGCTGGAACAATTCACGGGCGATATTATGCAAACGCCATCCATGTTTTCAGCGCTGAAGAAGGATGGCCAACCGCTGTATAAATTGGCGCGACAGGGCATTACTGTCGAGCGTGAAGCGAGACCAGTCACCATTTTCAGTATTGATTGTCTGGCACAGACAAAGGATACGTTTTCACTCGAAGTTGCCTGTAGTAAGGGGACTTACATTCGAAATTTAGTCGACGACATTGGTCAGGAGCTTGGTTGTGGTGCTCATGTGACCATACTAGAGCGGATCACCTCAGGTCATTTCAGTCATGAAAACTGGTATGACTGGGATGCCATTGAAAAAATAACCGACTATGACCAACTCGATGCGTGTTTATTACCGGTCGATGCCATGGTACCTAACCTACCGGCAGTGTCATTAACTGATGATGAGTCCTACTACCTCCTGCATGGTCAACCGATCACACTCGCTGATTTACCCGAGGCTGAGCTGATTAAAATTTATGATCCACAGCAACAGTTTTTGGGTCTGGCGCGGATTAATGAAGATGGTCAGCTTGCTCCCAAGCGCCTTATTGCGAGTGCTTAACCCGGTACAAAGTTTAAAAATATATTTGCGGTTAATCGTCCAGAAACAGGACTGTCATCAATATCTGTAGCTGGATTGATGGTACCTGAGTGTAAGAGGTTTCCGGGGTACATGGCCATGCGGTTTTGCACATATGGAATTTCACCAATCTTCTCAAACTGTTGGTTTGAGCTATCTATATATTTATCATCAGGAGCACCATGCCTACTGAGGTAGTCGCTCACAGAGGCCAAGTAATCATCGACTGAATTTTCATAGACTCGCTCCATCCCGGTTGGTTGATGCCGGTAAAAGGCAGTACCGCCATGCTGACTTGGGTTCAGGTAATGTAACAGGGCAAAGCGATAGGGATCAGCACCATCGAAATGCGGAATGCGTTGTTCGACGGACAGATCCTGTGGAGCACTGGTGACCAAAGAGTAGTAACTGTCAAAGAACTGCACTTTGTGGTCAGCGGGAATGGCATAAATTTGCTGCAATAAAGGCACACAGGCTCTGGCAACAGAGAGTATGTATTGCTCCGGAAGCTTTGCTCGAATACCCGGATAATAGGTAGGCGACTCATCAAATACTAAACTATCAACATCGGATAATAAGTCTTGTGTAATATTTTCGAGAAAGTTATCGAGTATAAAGACCGGTGTCTTGTCCTGACCAACATGACTGAAATACGGCTTCGCGGCTCGATTAACGCTGTAATTCACGGTTTATCTACAATAGGTCTGTCAAAGCGAAGCCAATACCAATGCGGTGTTGTGAGTGATTGTAGTCAATCATACTCTCACCGTAGCCACCGAAATATTGCAGATAGCCTCGTAAACGACCCCACAGTGGAAAGGTCACACCCAGTTGAGCTCCACCACGCATGGTCGAGAAGTTTTGGTGGCCAATTAGGTGGAACTCGTATTCGTCCCATTTATATGCCATGCCGAGCTGGAAGTAACCCATGAAGTCCTCAATATCCGGATTATCATCACCATCTGAAGCGAAAGGATCGGTCTTTTGCTCTTCTGGAATTCGATACCAGGGTTTAAATGACAGGGCAAAATCATGATACTCAAACAGCCAATCCAAATAGATGCGATTCCAGCTTCTGGATAGTCCCTGACTGCGACCATTTGACTGATGTTCAATACCAATTGCGAAGGCAGAATTGGTTTGTCCCACTGACAGAGCTAGTGGCGTGGTGTAAAAGAATTCAGGCTGATAATTTGTTTCACGAAACGGCTTGGAAATATTATCAGAGTAGACCTGCCACCAGGATTTCAGGGTGAAACCAAAAAACAGACGGTCATCTTTGACGAAAATATCCGAGGTATTGAGTGGCACTTTGAAACTCAACTGCAGTTTGGTCTCGGTTTCAACCAGTTCGTCTGACCAGTCAGTATTCTGAATGTAGGGTTCAAGATGTATTCTGTCAGTAAATGACACCGGAAGTATGTAGTTCATTTTGTGAGGTGTTATCACGAATGGATTGAAAGCGGTACTGGCCTCTGCTTTGGTGCGCCGAGATATAACACCCTCTGACTTTTCTTCATCTGATGAGAGTAACTCAGCTAGGTCAATAACATCATCCTCTTCTTCTGATACTTTAGGTTCACTGTGCGACAACTTATCCAGACACAGATCCTTTAACTCAGCAATAGTCGTTGAATCATGTGCTTTTTTTAGTTCTTCAACTACGCATAACATCAACTCATCTGATTCTGATTGCGCGGCCTCTTCGGGTTGCTGTGTCTCTTGAGTCTCCTCAGCCATAACCTGCGAGGTGGCTAGAGCGACCATTAATAAAAGGTGGCTTAGGTATAGGTTGAATTGTTTCATTATGGGTTTTTCCATGGTGGTGAATGGATTGACTTCACTACAACTCATGTCAGTGCTGAGATAGTATCATAATCTTGTGATTAATATTCATTGTAAGAAATGCTTGCTGTGGGGTATGCCTTTCGTTACAATGGCGCGCCTTTGTTCCCAAGCTGAGTTAGTGATCGGCAGGAACAGTATCTAAACAGGAGAAAACAATGTCACTAAGTAACACAGAAAAGGCAGCAATTGTTGCCGAACATGGTCGTGGACCAAGCGATACAGGCTCACCTGAAGTACAGGTAGCTCTCTTAAGTGCCCAGATTAATCACCTTCAGGGTCATTTCAAAGAACATAAGCATGATCACCACTCTCGTCGTGGTTTGCTACGTATGGTTAGTCAACGACGTAAATTACTAGATTACTTAAAGCGTAAAGACAGTAGCCGATACTCTGCATTAATTGAGAAATTAGGTCTACGTCGATAGGTCATTTTCTTAAAGGGGGCTTTGCCCCCTTTAGCATTTTAAGGTCAGTCTAAAATGACCCTAAATGCGTAGTAAAAAGTGTCGTAAATTCCGGTCCTAATGAGGCCGAGGAAAAAAAACAAGGAAATATTGTGAATTTAAAATCAAAAACCTTTCAATTTGGAAATCAAACTGTAACTTTAGAAACCGGTGTCATTGCCAGACAAGCATCAGCTGCTGTCATGGCAAGCATGGGTGATACAACTGTCATGGTGTCAGTTGTCGGAAAGAAAGACGTCAATCCTGAGCAGTCCTTCTTCCCTCTAACAATCAATTACCAAGAAAAAGCCTATGCTGCGGGTAAAATCCCGGGCGGCTTCTTCAAGCGTGAAGGTCGTCCAACAGAGCGTGAAACATTAATCGCACGTTTGATGGATCGTCCACTGCGCCCATTATTCCCAGAAGGCTTCATGAACGAAGTTCAAGTCATCGCGAATGTTGTATCAATGGATGCTGAAATCGAGACCGATGTTATTGCGATGATTGGCTCTTCAGCCGCGCTTGCTATTTCAGGCATTCCGTTCAATGGCCCAATTGGTGCAGCACGTGTCGGATACAAAGACGGTCAATACCTGTTAAACCCAACTAAGACTGAACTGGAAGGTTCTGATCTTGACCTCGTGGTTGCTGGTACCGATCAGGCAGTACTGATGGTTGAGTCAGAAGCAAAAGAACTTAGTGAGCAAATCATGCTTGATGCTGTTGTCTATGGTCATGACCAGATGCAAGTCGCTATTGATGCCATTAAAGAGTTTGCCGTTGAAGCAGGTTCGACAGCTTGGGATTGGTCTGCGCCAGAAACAAATGAGGCGTTGATGGCTGAAATCACTGCAAAAGCCGGTGATGACTTAAACGCAGCCTACCAAATCGCTGACAAGATGGAGCGTTATGCGCGTGTTGGCGAGATTCGTGAAGCAACGGTTGCGGCCATTGCTAACGAAGACAACGAATCTGAAGTATCTGAGTTATTCCATGACTTAGAGAAGAAAACAGTTCGTCGCCGTGTAATCTCTGGTGAGCCACGTATTGATGGCCGTTCACACGACATGATCCGTGCCTTAGCAGTGAGCACAGGCGTACTAGCCAGAACACACGGTTCTGCGCTATTTACACGTGGTGAAACTCAGGCATTGGTAACAGCCACTCTGGGTACCCAGAAAGACTCGCAAATCATCGATACGTTAAGTGGCGAGTACAAAGATTACTTCATGTTGCACTACAACTTCCCACCATTCTGTGTCGGAGAGACAGGTTTCATGAGTGGCCCTAAGCGTCGTGAGATTGGTCACGGTCGTCTGGCGCGTCGCGGTGTTGCTGCGGTATTACCAACGATTGATGATTTCCCATATACGGTTCGTGTGGTATCAGAAATTACGGAATCTAACGGTTCTAGCTCAATGGCTTCTGTTTGTGGTACTAGTCTGGCGTTAATGGACGCTGGTGTACCAATCAAGACCCCTGTAGCTGGTATTGCGATGGGTCTTGTGAAAGAAGGCGACGACTATGTGGTTCTATCTGACATCTTAGGTGATGAAGATCACTTGGGTGACATGGACTTTAAAGTAGCGGGTTCTGAGCAAGGTATTACTGCTCTGCAGATGGATATCAAGATTGTCGGTATCACCAAAGAAATCATGCAGAAGGCATTACACCAGGCAAAAGGTGGTCGACTACACATTCTGAGTGTGATGAATCAAGCGATTGAAGCGCCCCGCAGTGATATTTCACCATTTGCCCCTCGTATTACAACAATTACTATTAATACTGACAAGATCAGAGACGTTATTGGTAAAGGTGGTGCGACAATTCGTTCAATTACCGAAGAAACCGGTGCGACCATTGAAATCGATGACGATGGAACGGTTCGCATTGCTGCTTCAGACAGCAGCGTGACAGAAGCTGCTATTAAGCGCATTGAAGACATCACGCGTGAAGTTGAAGCTGGTCAGGTCTACGAGGGTACAGTTGCTCGTCTGGCAGACTTCGGTGCATTTGTCACCATTGCTCCTGGTAAAGATGGTCTGGTTCATATCTCACAGATCGCTCATGAGCGCGTCAACAAAGTGACTGACTACCTGAAAGAAGGTCAAAAGGTTGATGTGAAAGTATTGGAAGTCGACCGTCAAGGTCGCATTCGATTGAGCATGAAAGCGCTATTGGATGAGCCTGCCGCAGAAGCACCAGCAGAAGAGGCAGCGAGTGAATCTCAAGCCGATGCTGCTGCGTCAACTGAGGACAATGATGGCAATAAATAGTCATCAGCCAAACTAACCGAAGAAGCCAGCAAACCATGTTTGTTGGCTTTTTTGTTGGTAATGCTTATTTTCTGAGCCTATATCCGTTATTATGAGATTTACTGCCAGAAAGGTTGGTTAATTTAGAAACAAGCATGCAATTCTCAACACAGTTCAAGTCATTCCCAATGCCAGCTGTTTTGGTAATCCTGCTCGGTCTCTTTCTGACCGGTTGTGCCACAACTCCTAGTGAAAATCGCCGTTATGATGTCGTTTACAGTCCTAACCAACTCAAGGACGATCTGGCGTTTATTGATGAAAAGCTGCGCAGTATTCACCCCAATTTGTTTAGTCGTCAGACAGAGGCGCGTTATAACAGCACTTATGACAAAACTTACAAGGCGATCAATACGCCCAGTAATCGACGTGAATATTTCACTAACATCTCGCCATTGCTGGCAAGTTTCCAGGACACTCATATCCAGTTGCAACTTCCGGTTGAGGAGTTTACTCGGTTTTCAACAGAGCAGGGCTTGTTTCCTCTCAAAGTATTGATCACTGAGGGAAAATTGATCGTTATTGCCGATGAGCAGGACCTGCCAACGATACCTGTCGGTGCAGAAATAACCAAAATTAATGGGGTTAGCATAGAGCAGTTATTACCTTTATTAGGTCAGCTTGTGCCATCGGAAACAGAGACTGGTCGAGTCCGCTTAATTCAGGTGCATCTGCCAAAGCTGTTGTGGGCCAGTTTCCCGGATCAGAATCAGTATGAAGTAACCTACCAATGGCGTGACCGAGAGTTCGTTGAACTGCTCATGCCAGATTTGAATATGGAAGAGGTCGTTGAGCCACCGAGGAGTAGGCCTTTGCGGTCAAGTTATGGCACCCGCACCATAGATGCCAAAACCAGTCTGCTTTGGTTGAATGACTTCAACGAATCGTATTCAGATTTCAGCGACTTTTTGCAAAATTACTTCACCGAGCTTCGCACTGAGAATAAAACCAATTTAATTCTCGATTTACGCTATAACCAGGGCGGTTTGACGGACAATCTGAAACTACTGCTTTCCTATTTATCTCCCCGACCAATCAACTGGGCGGAGCGGGCACGCTTGCGAGTGAGCAGTGAATTCAAAGATCAACACAGCGATCTAGTATCTTCTACCAAGAGTGATAAATACACGGCGTATCTGGGCTGGTTGCCTATGGAGTACCTCAACCTTTGGCAGTGGGAGTTATTGCTAAGCTCTGAGGGTGACCTATTAGAAACTGACATTGATCCGCTAATTGAGAATCAGGAGATGTATTTTAAGGGCAATATCGTTGTGCTAAGTAACGGCTATTGTTTCTCCGCCTGTGCTGCCTTATTGTCCAATTTACAGAGTCATGACTTAGCAACCATATTAGGCGAATCCCCTGGTAGTTACATCGGCACACAGTATGGTTATCCGATACAGGTACGATTACCCAATACGGGTCTCAAGTTAAGTCTTCCTGCTATGGAAATCATTCTGCATGAGGATGTCGGCTCAACTAAAAATTTGGAGCCGAATGTCGCAATCGCGCGCACTAAGATGGATGTCATTAAGAATCAGGACATCGTCCTAAAAAAGGCGCTGGAAATCATTCGTGAAAAGCAATAACCTGTAAGTTATGCAAATAGTCATTAATACACTAGACTAAGAAAACACTGTAGACGATATTTTGGGGAAATTCAGATGCACCAATGGTTAAATGCGCGTTGTGCCAAGTTACTGGAAGAGCTGAATAAAACTCCCTTCACCGATGATGTTGATGAGATCAAACTCAATTTGATCCGCAGCGCCATGCGCGAGGCCTCATTAGAGCTTTTTCACAGAGCTGCTGAAAATTCACGAAAAATGATCGAGCAAATCCATCGCGATGATTTTTCCGAGGCAGTCCATCAGGCTGAAACGCACAGCGTAGACGATGTACTAAAAGATACTGAAACGCTACTTGATCAGGCCAGTGCTGACAGTAATCAAGACGCGGAAGCAAAAATCGAACTGACCAGTTCTATTATCCGCCGCACTGACTAACAACTCGCTCCAAAGCCTCTGATACACCGACAAAGCTATTTTTCCGTCATTATGATGGTAAAAACTGCGCTTTTACTCGTTTTTCTCTGGCAAAATGGTAGAATCACCGCCCTGTACAAAAATAGACCAATTTTGAGAATTAAAACGCACTCATGTTATGAGTGAATTGCGAGAGTTTGTCACCATATGACTAAGAAACTGTTTATTAAAACCTGGGGTTGTCAGATGAATGAATATGATTCAGATCGTATTCAGGATTTACTGTCACAAACCCATCAGGTCGAGCTGACAGATGATGATACTGCGGCAGATATTCTGGTATTAAATACCTGCTCAATTCGTGAAAAGGCACAGGAAAAAGTCTTTTCACAATTAGGTCGCTGGCGCAAACTGAAAGAAACAAAACCCGATATTGCGATCGCTGTTGGTGGCTGCGTAGCCAGTCAGGAAGGTGAGGCTATTCGTCACCGTGCACCGTATGTTGATATCGTATTTGGTCCTCAGACATTGCATCGTCTGCCCAACATGCTGAAAGAATCACAAGCCAATGATACGGCCGTGGTTGACGTGTCTTTTCCGGAAATAGAAAAGTTTGATCGCTTACCTGAACCCAGTGTCAAAGGACCATCAGCGTTTGTATCGATCATGGAAGGCTGTAGTAAATATTGCACGTTTTGCGTTGTGCCCTATACACGTGGTGAGGAAGTCAGTCGTCCGGTAGATGATGTTATTGCCGAGGTTCATCATCTGGCACAGCAGGGTGTGCGTGAAGTGAATTTATTGGGTCAGAATGTCAATGCCTACCGCGGTGCTACCCATGATGGAGGGGTTATGGATTTGGCCGAACTGATCACGATAGTGGCCTCCATTGATGGTATTGGACGAATTCGCTACACCACATCACATCCTGTCGAGTTTTCAGATTCCCTGATTGATGTTTACGCCGAGGTTCCCGAGCTAGTCAGTCACTTGCATTTACCGGTACAAAGTGGTTCCGATCGTGTTTTAGCCATGATGAAGCGTGGTCACACCGCCATTGAATATAAATCAAAATTACGCCGTTTGCGTAGTGTTCGTCCGGATATTTACCTATCCTCAGATTTCATCGTCGGATTCCCGGGAGAGACTGATGCTGATTTCGAAGCAACGATGAATCTCATTCAAGAGGTAGGCTTTGATATGAGCTTTAGCTTTATCTATTCCGAGCGTCCAGGCACACCGGCGGCTGGAATTATTGATGAGATTCCTCTGGAGGTGAAGAAACAGCGACTGCAACTCCTTCAGGCGCGTCTCAATCAACAGGCTCAGCAGTACGCCAGACAGATGGTCGGCACTAAACAAACCTTGCTCGTTGAGGGTCCATCAAGAAAAGATCCAAGTCAGCTTGCCGGTCGCACAGAGAATAATCGAGTGGTCAACTTCGTCGGCCAGCCATCAATGATTGGTCAGTTTGTAGATGTCGAGATCACCGAAGCGTTACCGAACTCACTGCGCGCGACATTAATCGAAGAAACCGCCCTCGTATGAACGCAGTTTACAACCTCGATTTTCAACTCGAGCCCCATGATAATGAGCGTCTGCTGATGCTCTGTGGCGAGTATGATGATCATATTAAACAAATTGAGCGCCGCCTTGGGGTAGAGATAGCCAATCGTGGCACCTCTTTTAGAGTCCTCGGCACCGAACGAATGGCCACGATGTCGAAACAGATCATCGAGAGTTTGTATCAGCAAACCGGCACCGAAGAGACACTCCTGCCCGCCGACGTGCATTTGCAAATTCAGATGGCACTCGGCACGGATGAGTCGCCTGAAGTTGGCATCAAAGACATCACAATTAAGACCAAGCGTGGATTAATTAAGCCTAAGGGTGCTAATCAATCCATGTATATGCAACAGATCATGGACCACGACATCAGTTTTGGTATTGGTCCTGCCGGAACAGGTAAAACCTATCTTGCTGTCGCCGCCGCAGTGGATGCTCTTGAGCGTCAGGAAGTGAGACGCATTGTATTGACACGTCCTGCCGTTGAGGCGGGCGAGCGGTTGGGATTCTTACCGGGTGATCTGGCACAGAAAATCGACCCCTATTTGCGGCCATTGTACGATGCGCTCTATGAAATGTTGGGCTTTGAAACTGTCGCCAAGTTGGTCGAGCGAAATATCATAGAGGTCGCGCCGTTAGCCTACATGCGCGGACGAACACTGAACGATGCCTTTATTATTCTTGACGAAAGCCAGAACACCAGCAAGGAGCAAATGAAAATGTTCCTGACACGGATCGGTTTTCGTTCGAAGGCTGTTATTACCGGCGATATCACTCAAATCGACCTGCCGCGCGGAACTACCTCGGGACTGCGCCATGTAATCGATATCCTCAAGGATATAAAGCAAATTAGTTTTACCTTCTTTGCTTCTCGCGATGTCGTGCGCCACTCGGTGGTACAAAAAATCGTCGAGGCATACGAGGCACACGACGATGCCGGTTAATCTTGATGCGCAGCAATGGGAGACGCTCGCCGGAGCGCCTGACCTAGTTGAAGTCACTACACTTATCAATGCATTATTTGATCATCTGGACATAACCGCAGATTTTAGTGTTGCAGTGCGGCTAATCGATGAAAGTGAGAGTGCTGAATTTAACCACAACTATCGCGCAAAGTCGGGGCCAACGAATATTTTGTCATTCCCCTATGAGGCATTTCCCGGTGTCGAGTCTGACCTTCTGGGCGACTTGTTAATCTGTGCACCCATTGTCATGCAAGAATCGGCAGAGCAGGGGAAAACAGTGGCGATGCACTTCTGTCATCTGGTGGTGCACGGAATTCTGCATCTGCTGGGTTATGACCATGAAACCGAACAAACGGCGACAGAAATGGAAGCAATCGAGATAGCGATTCTTGAGCGTCAGGGTATTGCTAACCCTTATGTCGTAATCGACCAATAATGATTGGTGGTGTATAATTTTATTTCCAGAGCAAAAATGCTCGAAACACAGGACACACTAGATTGAACAACGAAGATCCGGATCAACCTCCCTCGCCGTCCTGGCGAGAGAAGATTATTCATTTTTTTAAGGGGTCACCCTCGAGTCGCGAAGAGTTAACAGACGTCCTTCGAACAGCGACTGACGACAGTATCATCAACGACGAATCACTAGCTATGCTGGAAGGCGCACTGCAAATGTCTGATATGCAGGCGCGCGACATAATGATCCCACGCTCGCAAATGGTTGTAGTCGATCGTAGCCTCAGTTTTGTCGATATTTATGACATCGTCACCGAGTCGACTCACTCTCGATTTCCGGTAATCGGTGAGGATCGTGATGATGTGCAGGGCATATTGTTAGCGAAAGACATGTTGAAGTTACTGCGACCCGGTGGCGAGTTATCATCATCAACCGATGAGTTGCTGGCTAATTTACGACCGGCAGTGGTTGTACCAGAATCAAAGCGTCTTGATGTACTACTAAAAGAATTCCGCGTCAACCGTAACCATATGGCCATTGTGGTGGATGAATATGGTGGCGTTTCTGGCTTGGTTACCATTGAGGATATCCTCGAAGAAATTGTTGGGGAAATCGAGGATGAGACCGACATTGAGGACGAGACTCAGATGATTCAGGTGCTCGGCGATAATGAGTGGTTAGTTCAGGCTAAATTAGATGTCGATGATTTCAATGATCATTTCAATACAGAAATTGTTGACGATGAATTCGATACAGTGGGTGGTCTGCTGCTGCAATCCTTTGGTCATTTGCCTGCACAGGGTGAGCAAACAACTATCGATGATCTACTATTTGAGATTGTCGAAGCCGATAATCGGCGCATTACCAGCACCCGTGTGACAAAGATAGTCGAATCCTCATCAGACGACTCAGAGCCTGTCTCTTAGCAACCAATCAGCATCCGATATGATACAGCAGTGGGCACGGCGCGGAGCATGGCAAATACTTATTTTGCAGCTCATTGCCGGTGCCAGCCTGGTCTTTGCCTATGCGCCATTTGGGCAGTGGTATCTTATCTTTCCGGGTTTGGTATTCAGTAGCTATTTCCTAGCGCAATTAACTACCAAGCAGGCGTTTATACAGGGATTTGCGTTTGCTCTCGGCCATTTCGGCGCCGGGATGTCCTGGGTGTATATTAGTATGTATCACTTCGGTGACACCGGAGTTTTCCTCGCTACCCTGTTTACCTTGGGTTTTGTTGCGCTATTGGCACTATTTCCGGCCCTTGCATATGCCTTACTCAATCGCACCTTTAAACACACCCACAGGCTGCGTTTTTGGTTACTGGCTTGGCCGTTATGCTGGTTACTCCTTGAATGGATACGCAGTTGGATATTCACCGGCCTGCCTTGGTTAAATTTAGGTCATAGTCAGCTGGAAGGACCACTATCCGGCATTATGCCGATTTTAGGCGCCGATGGTGCCACGGTTTGGGTGTGTCTGTTGGTTGGATTAATTCAACTGACGCTAACAGCCAGGCAGCGAATGGCATTACCGTTGGCTTCATTATGGGTCGTACAGACATTACTGATTCTGCTGTTACATCAAGTCAATTGGGTTAAACCTTCGGGTGATTCATTATCGGTTACAGTGGTGCAACCGAATGTCGCACAAGAAGATAAATGGGTTCCGGCGAACCGGATTAAGGCCATGCAGTATTTAGCAGATATCACTAAGGGTGATATGAATGACTTAATCATCTGGCCCGAGGCTGCCATTCCGGCCTTACCGAGTCAGGTCATGGGTTTTCTTGAGTCGGTAGATGCTCTGGCACATACCCAACAGCAGACCATTTTATCGGGTATTCCGGTACAAACAGACGGCCGTTATTACAATGCTGTACAGCTGTATGGCACAAGTAATGGCGAATACCACAAGCGCAAGTTGGTGCCCTTTGGTGAGTATGTCCCTTTTGCTGAGCAACTCAGAGGACTGATAAGTTTCTTTGATATGCCCATGTCGTCCTTTTCCAAAGGGGCGTATGAGCAGCCGCGACTTGTTATCGATGATCATCAGGTGGCTTTAGCGATATGTTACGAGATTATCTTTTCCGCCATGGTAGCGCAGCAGGTGGCCGGAAGTGACTATCTGGTTACGCTAAGTAATGATGCCTGGTTCGGCGATTCACACGGACCTCAACAGCATCTTGAAATCGCCCAAATCCGTGCACTTGAATATGGTATTCCCATTATACGTGGTACTAACGATGGTATTTCAGCCTTCATTGATGCTGATGGCAGACTTATCAAAACATTGGCTAAGGGTGTTGCGGGAACCATGCAGCATCAGTTGGCATTGTACTCTGGCATTACGCCTTATCGCAGTATGGGGCCGACATGGGTTTTAGTCATACTATTCAGTACATTTGTGTTAGGGTTAGTGTTGACTCATAAATCTAAATCGCATGAACCAGACTAGCAATAAAATACTCATCGTTGGCCCGTCATGGGTGGGTGATATGATCATGACCCAATCACTGTTCATGACGCTGAAACAACAAGATCCCAATTGTAGTATCGATGTCCTAGCTCCCGAATGGACCAGGCCACTGCTTGAAAGAATGCCGGAAGTGAATGACGCCCTGAGCATGGATTTAAAACATGGCGAGCTCGGTTGGGGCAAGCGCAAGGCGATAGGTCGCTCTCTGCGAGCACAGGGATATGACCAATGTATTGTCATACCCAACTCCCTCAAATCTGCACTGATCCCCTACTTTAGTCAAATTCCAAAGCGTACAGGCTGGCTTAAAGAGCCCCGTTATGTGCTACTCAATGATTTACGAAAATTAGATAAAACGCGCTATCCACTGATGGTACAGAGGCTATGTGCACTGGCACTCGAGGCGAATGCCGAACTACCCGAGTCATTGCCTAATCCGAAATTAGACATCGATAACGCCCAGATTGATGCTGCCTTAACGAAACATGATTTGAGTAATGACAAGAATATTTTAGTCCTTTGTCCGGGGGCTGAATTTGGTTCATCAAAGCGCTGGCCAGAGCGTCATTATGCGGATGTTGCACAATACTTTATCAAGCAAGGCTGGCAGATATGGCTATTTGGTTCTGCCAATGATTTCGACGTCTGTGATCAAATTGATCAACTAACAGCACAGCAATGTATCAACCTTGCCGGCAAAACCAGTCTCGCTGAGGCCATGGACTTGATGTCACTCGCGAGTTTGGTGATCAGTAATGACTCTGGACTAATGCATATGGCTGCTGCTCTGGTACGACCTCAAGTAGCCGTCTATGGTTCTACTTCTACTGAGTTTACCCCGCCACTATCTGAGCAGTGCGAGGTTGCACAAGAGCCAATTGAATGTAGTCCCTGTTTCAAGCGAGAATGTCCATTAGGCCATCATCGTTGCATGCAGGACTTGCAACCAGCTCGGGTATTGGACTTGATAACAACTAGCGATAAGTTAACCATTCAATTGACTCAGGTATAGATAACAGGCGAATTCAATCATGCTGATTTCAGATCAACACAAGTTCCTTTTCGTGCACGTTTCGAAAGCGGCTGGCTCAAGTATCTATCGTACGCTAGAGCCGTTTGCTAACGTCAAGGATAAAGGCTTGCTGAATAAGGCGATGAGTAAAACGGGTA
>CAXRAF010000166.1:0-3861 GCA_964228485.1 Alteromonadales bacterium
CACACCAACGCAGTATCTCCATCTCTGCCTCGTACTCTGGACCATATGGATGAGAGCCATCAACCACATATATGATTGCAGCTCCTGCCATGATCGGGGTGAGTAACTCGACCTCATCAGGATAGTCCGTCTTCGAGCTAGGGTCATTGATAAATGAAGTGACTGCCTCTGCACGTTGAGAGGCATCGGCGGCATTTGCTTTGATCTGATGGAGTAATTGCCTGGGGCGCTGAAAACCGGGCGTGTCTATCAGCGTATAACTGGCATCGGCTATTTGTACTTTGTAGTGATCGGACTTTGTGGTTGTACCACTGCGAGCCGATATCGCAATCGCATCATTGCGGCTTAAGGTTGAGACAATACTGGACTTTCCCTTGTTAGGATGACCAACAACAGCAAAACACACGTCACTCATAATAATGTTCATCCAATGTCACACACTGCCATTCATGGCTATGACTAAATCTGCGCCATTCGTCAATGTGAATATCAAGCGCTGGCTTTAACTGCTGATCGCGCCAGTTTAGCAATAAAAGATAACCTTTAGATGTCTTGAGTTGATCGGCCAACTCAGCCATTGGGGCCTCCCAGGATTTGACAATGACGAGGGTGTTACTATCACCGATTAATACAGAAAATTGTCCCAATTCCGGCTGCCAGCTGTCACCTTCTGGACACTGCTCACTAAGGCTAGTGATGTTTATCTTATTAATTATGGATGGTGGAATTTTGTCCCAGCATATGAACGTCTCAATGGTCGGTACCTCAGACAAGGGTATAAGCGCCTTGTACTCATTGCCGCTATCACTTGGAGTATCTATTTGTGTGACCAGATGATCATGCTCAACTGGCAGATTAGAAAGTTTAATTTTCAAGCCCAGATAAATAATCAACCTGGGAATAATGGCGTAGGTGATCTGTACCGCTGTGACATAGGGCCACCAGACAACCAAGCTCAGATTACTATCTGCCGTATTGAGAATCCGATAATCCTGACTGGCTTGTAATGCATCGATACTGGGCTGAGCCGCAGACCAAAATTGCCACGGAGTCGCCAGCAGACTTAACACAGGATACAGATCATCAGCAGTCAAAATGGTGCTGCGCCAGATAATGGTTACGTCGGTGACCAATAATAGCACAAAAAAGGTCATAAGACCGGCCAGGGAAAAAGCCATCATGAATAACTGAATCTGCTCCATGATCCACAAACTACCGAGATTAAGATGACGCAAGCGACGATAGGAGTCATTGGTTTGGATACTGAAAAATGAAGAATGCAGTAGTCGGCTGAACACGGTGGAGGCATTGCCACGTATGATAGCGATAAGAGAGGCCACTAGTGACAACACAGGTAGCAAAAAATACAGTATCAGAAGGTACAGCAGGTTCACCCTTCCCTGCGAATCACCGCTGAGGATCCCAGCAGAAAATATAATACCCAATACCACCCCAAAACCCAGCAATGGAAGGTAGATGTTTTGTGTCTTTGTTATGCTCTGATCAGCACTCATTGTCGTAATGTTGGTTAGTATTAATATCCTGTTAGTAACAATTCATTTCACAGGCGCTCATTCAATAGTTGATGATGCTTGAATAAGTTACAATCATTGGCTGAGCATAACAGATTCAGTCAACCGAAAAAAATTTGAATCGTTACAAATAAAGACAACATTAACTGTAGGAAACTTACATGTCAGAACTGCCAGATCGCACAGAAGCTACTAGCACGTCAATTCCACAGGTCGAGCCCAGAAAAGTACCATGGGTGACTCACAGCATCGTATCTATTGCTATCATTGCTGTCGCATTCTTTGGTGTCATATCTATGTTCGCAACCAAACCAGAAGCGAGAAAATATGGCAGCCGCCCAGCACCAGCGGTCACAGTAGAGACGACTCAGCTACAACCATCGGATTATCAGGTCTGGATAGATTCATATGGCTCAGCAACACCACTAACACTGACTAATTTGGTTAGTGATGTCAGTGGCCGTGTAATCGAAGTTTCCGAGAAGATCCGCACTGGTGCGACATTTAACGCCGGTGACGTGCTGTTACGCATTGAGCCTCGTGATTATCAAATTGCCGTTGATGTTGCTGCTGCCGCCGTGGCTGAGGCAGAAGTTCGCTACCGCCAAGAGCTCGCAGAGCAAGAAATTGCCCGCCAGGAGTGGAATATCAAACCCAAGGGCTCCAGTGGTAAATCACTTGCGTTGAGAGAACCACAGGTCAAAGCAGCGCTGGCGAGTTTGCAAAGTGCTAAAGCACGTCTCGATCAGGCTAAGTTAGACCTCGATCGTACATCAATCAGAGCGCCATTCACGGGAAAAGTATTGCAACAACGTGTTGATATTGGTCAGGTAGTGAATCCTTCTCAAGCGATTGCTGAGATATACGCGACCGAGCAACTCGAAATTCGCTTACCCATCAAGACTCAGGACTTACACCAGATCGATGTCAACAACCTGGATTCATTCACTACCTCTCCGAGGGTAATTCTTGAAAGTCGCTTAGGTGATAAAACCTATCAGTGGTTTGGTGAGGTGGTTCGCAGTGAAGGAGCCTATGACCGAAATAATCGTATGCTTTATGTCGTAGCCCGAGTTGATAATCCATTCGAGTCAACTGAAAATGCGCCTGCCATGCGTGTGGGTCAGTTCTTCGAAGCGAAAATCGAAGGCCACATGCTAAACAATGTATTCATACTGCCAAGAAGAGCTGTCACACAAGATAACCAGATTGCCGTGGTCGATGAAGGCCAACTTCTGAAACTACCGGTACAGCCAGTATGGACCGACCGCGATAACGTGATTATTGAAGCACTCGGCTCAATCGAAATGGACACCCTTGAGCAACGCTCGTTTGTTGCTGCCGATCAACTAATCCTGACTCCTACGGCTAATTTAGCCTCAGGCACTCGTGTCAGACTCATTGGTGCTGAACCTGAGCGTCCCAGTCGACGCACTGCCGAGAAGAAGAACACCGGCTCCACAGCTAGTAACTCAAGCAGCCAATAAGGAGCCACTCATGCACGGTTTAATTCCATGGTTTGCCAAGAACGATGTTGCTGCCAACATATTAATGGCCATCATCATTTTATCGGGTCTGTATGTTCTCAGTAATAAAATTCCAGTTGATATGTTTCCCGAATTTGAGACCAACACGGTCTCAGTCAGCATGTCACTGCGTGGCGCCTCGCCACAAGAGGTTGAAGAAGGTCTCACGATTCGCATTGAAGAGGCTATTCAAGATCTTAATGGTATTGAGCGTATCAACTCAACAGCACGTGAAGGTGGTACAACTGTCAATATTGAGGTTGAGGATGGTTATGATGTCAAGGATGTGCTCGATGAAGTAAAAATACGTGTTGATGCGATTAGCAATTTTCCAGTCGAAGCTGAACGTCCCCTTGTCAGCACACCGCAACGACGCTTTGATGCAATTGGTATTATCCTTTACGGTAATTATGATGCGCTGACCTTACGCCGTTTTGCAGAAGATGTGCGCGATGAGGTTGCCAATATACCGGGCATAACCCAGGTTGCTGTCGAGAACACCCTGCCCTTTGAAATTTCCATCGAAATACCTGAGATTTCACTACGTAAGTACAATCTCACCCTTGAGCAGGTCGCCAACGCCCTGCGCACTAATGCTGTTGATGTCTCAGCGGGTAATTTACGCACCTCCAGTGGTGAGATATTTGTTCGTAGTCGCGGTCAGGTATATAACGCCCAGGAATATGCTGATATCCCGGTAATCACTAGCACTGATGGCACACTCATCCGCTTAGGTGATATTGCCGTTCTGAGAGATGAATTTGAAGAAATTCCGCTATCTATGAAATTTAATGGTCAGCCAG
>CAXRAF010000167.1:0-12894 GCA_964228485.1 Alteromonadales bacterium
ATGAGCTCATATACAAAAAGACAAGTGCCATAATCCCGAAGACGATGATCATGAGTCGTATGAATCGGCAGTATGGACAGTTAGTTTTCATAATCAAATTATGCCACAGATTCTGAAGATACTCTCTGTCAACACCACACATTCGCCTCCTGATGACGCCTTGAATACATCCGTGTAGGCTCGACGTCGGCATCCATGCCTCCAACGCATCTGGATTCTAATGTGTGATATTTCCAAGTATCAGCAGAATCTCGTCAAAATCACAGATAAAGAGAATCAAAACAGAGGACAAGAAACAAGCGAATCGTATGACGGTCCACAGCGTGTTAGTCATAACATCGATGTGCTGAAGGATTGTGAGCGTTTTCTTGCCACTGATGTGAGTTTCTGACACTAGTTTCTGAAGATACTCTCTGTCAACACCACACATTCGCCTCCTGATGACGCCATAAATACATCCATGTAGGCTCGGCGTCGGCATCCATGCCTCCGACGCATCTGGATTCTAATGTATGGTATTTCCAAGTATCAGCAGAATCTATTTACAATCAAGCACAAAAAAGCCCGAACGAGTCGGGCTTCTTTAATGCTTTAGAAACTAGTGTAATTAAATTACTTAGCTTCCTTACGCGCTTTCGCTTCAGCAATAACTTCCTCAGCAACGCTGTTTGGACAAGGTGCATAGTGGCTGAACTCCATAGAGAACTGACCACGACCAGAAGTCATTGTACGTAGGTGACCAATATATCCGAACATTTCAGATAGTGGTACATCACCCTTGATGCGTACGCCCATTGAACCAGCTTCCTGTGATTTAATCATGCCACGACGACGGTTCAAGTCACCAATTACATCACCGACGTGATCTTCTGGTGTGAATACGTCAACCTTCATCACTGGCTCAAGTAACTGAGGACCCGCTTTAGGCATAGACTGACGGTATGCACCGCGTGCTGCTAATTCGAACGCCACCGCTGACGAGTCAACTGCGTGGAAAGCACCATCAAACAGAGTAACTTTAACGTCAAGTACTGGGTAACCAGCCAGAACACCTTCTGCCAACATGCCCTTGAAACCTTTTTCAATGGCTGGGAAGAATTCTTTTGGTACGTTACCACCAACAACGGTTGATTCGAATTCGAAGCCACAGTTAACTTCACCTGGCTCGATGATGTAGTCAATCTTACCGAACTGACCAGAACCACCAGACTGCTTCTTGTGAGTGTAGCTGTCTTCGATGCGCTGAGTGATAGTCTCACGGTATGCTACCTGAGGTTTACCAACTTCTAGCTCAACACCATAAGTACGCTTAAGGATGTCGACCTTGATATCTAAGTGAAGTTCACCCATACCTTTGATGATTGTCTCACCAGAATCTTCATCCGTTTCAACCTGGAATGAAGGATCCTCTGCAATCATCTTACCTAGAGCAACACCTAACTTCTCAACAGAACCTTTATCTTTAGGTGCAATTGCAATCGAGATAACAGGATCAGGGAATACCATAGGTTCTAGAATCGCTGGTGCATTCACGTCACATAAGGTGTGACCTGTTTGTACGTTTTTCATACCAACCACAGCGATAATGTCACCCGCTTGAGCTTCTGTTAATTCAGTACGCTCATCCGCCTGCATTTCTACCATACGACCGATACGCTCAGTCTTACCAGTAGCCGAGTTAAGAACAGTCATACCCTTAGTCATACGACCAGAGTAGATACGAATAAAGGTTAATGCACCAAAACGGTCATCCATGATTTTGAACGCAAGCGCACGTAGTGGCTTCTCAGGATCAACAATCGCGAATTCACCTGTTTCGTTACCTTCTTCATCAGTCTCTGGCTGAGGGTTAACTTCAACTGGGTTTGGTAGGTAATCGACAACCGCGTCGAGTACTAACTGAACACCTTTGTTCTTGAACGCTGAACCACAGTAAGTAGGGAAGAAGTCCAGATTGATTGTGCCTTTACGAATGCATGCTTTGATGTCGTCGATTGATGGCTCTTCACCTTCAAGGTACATCATCATCATTTCATCATCTTGCTCAACAGCGGTTTCAATTAACTTGTCTCGCCATTCTTCAACAAGCTCAGTCATGTCTGCTGGTACGTCTTCTACTGTGTAGTTTTCAGGTAAACCAGTCTCGTCCCAAACATACGCTTTTCTTTCAAGTAGGTTAACTACACCTGTGAAGTCATCTTCACGACCAATTGGAAGCGTCATAACGAGTGGGTTAGCACCGAGTACATTCTCAATCTGGTCAACAACGTTCAGGAAGTCAGCACCGATGCGGTCCAACTTGTTAACGAAGATGATACGAGATACTTTTGAGTCGTTCGCATAACGCCAGTTAGTTTCTGACTGAGGCTCAACACCACCAGAACCACAGAATACACCTACACCACCATCAAGTACTTTCAATGAACGGTAAACTTCAACCGTGAAGTCAACGTGTCCCGGTGTGTCGATGATATTTAGACGGTGGTCATTCCATGAACAAGTAACAGCCGCTGACTGAATGGTAATTCCACGCTCAGCTTCCTGTTCCATGAAGTCAGTTGTTGATTCACCATCGTGAACCTCACCTGTCTTGTGAATTTTACCGGTCAATTTCAAAATACGCTCAGTAGTTGTGGTTTTACCCGCGTCTACGTGAGCAAAAATACCGATATTTCTGTATTTCGTTAGATCAGCCATTGTCTTTCTCTTGGTTTAAATTAATAAAAAATAGGTCTTAAATTACGCCTGCGCGTATTGCAATAGGCGCGCATCATACACTAGTTTTAAGCAAATCGTTACTCTGGAAGTGAATAAATTTTAAGCAATTTTACTGAAGGGGTGAGAGATGGCTAAAAATACCAATAAAAACAGAAGGATAGCGGTGCTTTTCTATGTCGGTTCAAGGGTGGTAAAAGTCACTAAATATCCGAACAATTGCAAAAATTTGCAAAAGGCACTGAAAATAATCAGTTTACTACTGCGTAATGATTAATCTTAGTCCCTGAACCTGTAACTCGGCTCGCTCGATAGCCACTAACGATTCGGTCATCCGTTGTTGTAAATTTTGAATCTCTTCAGGACGTACCGCAGGGTTTAATTTTGCCAATTGCTTAAGCCGGTCAATTTCATTCTGTAACTTCTTAGACAATGTGTCCTTTGCCAGTTCGGTGCAGTTTGCCAGATGTGGCTGGGCAATTTTAGCTGAGTGTTTGATCATCTCGTCCACTTCATGACGTAACTTCTGACAGGCTCGACGAGCCAAATCTTTCGGCATGCGGCGGGTTAGTTGATTCATCGCATCATGAGAAACAACGGATGATAGGTTTTTACCTCGGACATCCACTAACAATCGTAGTGGATTGAGTCCCAAGAATCGCTCGAGTTGCAGGCTTTTAGGTGCAGAAGTTGAAATCGTGTAACAACTCTCCAACAGTACCGTACCTGACTTAAGGCCTTTAACTTTGATGGAGGCAACGGCAGCGTTACCTAGCTCGGTATCACGAATGGATTCCATCGACTCATTCACCATCGGATGCTCCCAAGTGAGAAAGTCATAGTCTTCTCGCTGAATGGCTACTGAGCGATCAAATGTGACGGTTTGCCCCTCGTCCTTCAGGCCCGGAAAATAACTGTCGCGCATGTGCTCTGTTGGTCGGATTATATGGGTTCTTTCTGAGTGCGACTCACACTCCAGACCATATTCATCAAACACTTTCAGCATATAGTCTGTCAGGTTGTCAGACTGCTCTTGGCTGGTAATGTCGCTGATCAGTGACTCAGCTAAGGCTTTATCACAGGAGTTACGCTCCAGGAGCTTATCTTTTCCTTCATGCAATTCTTTATTAAGTGCGGTTCGGTAACGCCTAGTTTCTTCAATCAGTTGTGAGAAAGCAGGCGTTGCAGTTAATAACTCCTCGGTTAATTGCGCCTCGAAGTGCTTAAAAATATTAAAACCAGCACTGGCTGTGTGACGAAACAGATCGACACCCTCGTGATACCACTGAAATAATAGTTGCTGAGCGGACGCATCAATGAGTGGAATGTGCAGATATATATCATCACCTTGACCAATTCGGTCTAGACGTCCGATCCGTTGCTCAACCAAATCTGGATTGAGGGGCAGATCAAACAGGACCAGATGTTGGGCAAATTGGAAATTTCGACCTTCACTACCAATTTCAGAACAAATCAGTGCTTGGGCACCACCCTCAGTCTCGGCAAAGTATGCAGCAGCCCGGTCACGCTCAATAATGGACAATTCGGGGACAAATGCAGTAGTTCTAATACCTTGTTTCAGATTAAGGTATTTATCAAGCGCCAATGCGGTCTGATCATGGTGACAAATTAATAGTACCTTCTCACGTTTGTGGGCGCGTAAAAACTCAGCTAACCAAGCAATTCGAGGATCTTTTTCAAACCACTCTTCTTCTGAAAATAAAGTCTCAGGATAGAGAACGGCATCAATAGAATCCGCTGTGTCTATTGACATTGCTGGTAACGTGTAGGTTTCCACATGACGATTAGGGAAGCCCTCGATATGACCACGCTGATTACGGAATAACACCCGCCCGGTGCCATGCAAATCCAATAACTGAGTGATCAGCTCTGGAAGCGACTCAGCAGGAATGATTTCGAGTTTATGAAATAATTCGGCTGATATGAGTGTGCGCAACTTTTGATACACAGTAGCCATATCAACCGTATCACTCGGTAGTTGCTCCAGATACTCCAGTGCATTGTTGAGTGATTTGTAATCATTTTCTTCCTCAAGAAAGGTATCCAACTGACTGTAGCGATTAGGGTCTAGTAAGCGTAAGCGGGCAAAATGACCTGCCGTACCGACTTGCTCTGGTGTTGCCGTTAGAAGTAATACTGCGGGGACCTTCATACTTAAGGTCTCAACTAGTGCGTAGGCATCGCTGACAGCTTGTTCTGACCACTCCAGATGGTGGGCTTCATCAACGGCCATTAAATCCCAATCAGATTCCTGTAGCCACAGCCGATACTGTGGACTCGAAAGAATCGTCTCTGGGCTACTGATAACCAACTGTTCCATGTCAAACGGATTGGGCGCTGAATCATCTTCTGCTAATTGCGTTAGAGCATCGTCGAGACGTTCCTGATTCAGAAGACTGAAGTGCAAATTAAAGCGACGCAGTAACTCAACAAACCACTGATGCTGCAGACTCTCTGGAACCAGAATAAGAACTCGGCTAGCTTGATTAGTAAACAATTGATAATGAATAATCATGGCTGCTTCAATGGTTTTACCTAAACCAACTTCATCTGCCAACAGCACGCGAGGTGCAAAGCGTTGTGCCACTTCTTGTGCAATGTAGATCTGATGTGGCAGCAATTCCATGCGACCAGCATTTAAACCGGTGAGTGGAGAGCCATTTATTTGATGCAAGAGTTCAAGCGTTTTAACACGCAACCGGAAAGCCGAATTACCATCGATTTGACCACTTAATAGGCGCTGTCTAGGCGTGGTGAATAGGACATGGGCATTCAGATTCATTTCCGGAACGACATGTTCATCGCCAGACTCACTGGCAGCGACATAGCCGATGAGACCCTGTTCATTCAACAATTCTTTTACAGTTAATGTTTGATCATCAATCGTCGTGATCTGATCGCCGACAGAATAAATAATCCGACTGATCGGTGCATTGTCTCTAGCATAAGTTCTTAGCTCTTCAGCTGCGGGGAAGTCGATGGTGATCAGACGGCCAGAAATGTCACGTATGATGCCAAGACCGAGGCTCTGCTCAGTGTGGCTAACCCAACGTTGACCTTTGGCAAAATCATGCATGTGTGTTGAATCTATAAGCGCTGTAATAGGCCGCGCATTCTACACCCAAAGTGTACCCAGCGGAAGGGCTAATCCGCTGAGTTATGTAACAGGATTTAATAGACTTTCGGAACCAGTGCTTTTTTACCGCGTAACAGACCCACAGCACCGGAACGAACCATTTCTATGATGGTTGTTTCATCTTGTAGCGTTTTCACCAGTGCCGTGATGCGTCCGGGTTGTCCAGCTAACTGCACGGTGTAGCATTCTTTGTGGACATCAACGATCTGAGCTCGAAAAATATCGGCAATGCGTTTTACAGAATCCTTGGTTTCAGGATCAGCGGCATTGACCTTGACAAGCACTAGCTCTCGCTCGATGTGCTCCTGATGCGTGATATTTTTAACAGTTAAGACATCAACCAGTTTATGACATTGTTTGGTAATTTGCTCCAGTGTTGCCAAATCACCACTGGTGCAAATGGTCAGGCGCGATAATGTCGGATCGTCGGTCTTCGCGACATTGATACTATCGATATTGTAGCCGCGCTGAGAGAACAACCCAACTACACGAGATAATGCCCCAGGCTCGTTTTCCATGAGTATTGTTAGGATATGCTTCATGCTTTCACTCCCTTGGCCAGCCACATATCATCGACAGCGCCGCCTTTGACTTGCATCGGATAGACATGTTCTTCTTCTTCAATTTCGATATCAACAATAACCAGACGATCTTTCATTGCCATCGCCTCGGCGACTTTGCTGTCTAGATCCTGATCATGTCTCACATACATTCCGACATGACCATAGGCCTCGGCGAGCTTTACAAAATCGGGCATTGAATCCATGTAAGAGTGCGAGTGTCGACCACCATACTGCATATCCTGCCACTGACGAACCATTCCTAACGAACGGTTGTTGAGAATAAAAATTTTAATTGGAATATTGTATTGCAAACAGGTTGAAAGTTCCTGAATGTTCATCTGTACGGAACCATCTCCAGAGATACAAATGACATCACTGTCAGGGTAGGCTAACTTCACTCCCATTGCTGCCGGCACACCAAATCCCATCGTTCCAGCACCACCAGAATTAATCCATTGGCGTGGCCGTTTGTAGGGGTAATAGAGCGCACCAAACATCTGATGCTGACCCACATCTGAAGTGACAAAGGCATCCCCATTAGTTGCTTTATACAGTGCATCAACAGCTGCTTGCGGCTTACGCAGGGGACCGGAGCTATCGTAGCTCAGACATTTCGTCTCACGCCAGCCATTAATGGTTTCCCACCAGGCGTCCATAGCTTCAGCATTATGATGAAGATTTGCTCTGTCCATAAGCTCAAGAAATTGTGTAAGCACAACATCAGCAGAGCCGACGATTGGAATATCAGCATTGATAGTTTTTGAGATATTGGCCGGGTCGATGTCGATGTGAATAATGGTGGCATCGGGACAGAATAGGCTCGTGTTATTGGTCACACGGTCATCAAAGCGCGCTCCAAATGACACTATACAGTCAGCGTTAGCCATCGCCTTATTGGCTTCGAGGGTGCCATGCATGCCTAACATACCCAGGAATTGTTTGTGTGTACCCGACATGGCACCGAGACCCATGAGTGTTGATGTGACCGGAACATTGATCCGCTCAGCCATCTCAACCAGCTTATCTGAAGCATTGGCGATAATCACACCACCGCCGGTGTAGAATACCGGGCGTTTCGCTTCAGTGAATGCCATGATAGCTTTCTTAATCTGACGCGGATTGCCTTTCAAAGTCGGGTTGTATGAGCGCATCTTGATGTTTTCTGGATACTCGTAGTCATACAAGCCCGTGTTGTTCACCAAATCTTTAGGAATATCAATCACCACCGGACCGGGTCGTCCCGTTTTGGCAATGTGATAGGCTTTAGCGATCATCTCCGGGATTTGCTCAGTTGTCTTACACAGGAAGCTGTGCTTTACGATCGGACGTGAGCAGCCAATCATGTCGGTTTCCTGAAAGGCATCGTAACCAATTAAAGCGCTGGGTACCTGACCAGAGATGACAACCATCGGAATAGAGTCCATGTAGGCCGTGGCAATACCTGTGAGCGCATTGGTGGCACCAGGACCAGAGGTTACTAACACAGTGCCAACCTCACCGGTTGAACGAGCGTAACCGTCAGCAGCATGAGTTGCGGCCTGCTCATGACGCACCAGAATATGCTCAAAGTCATCTTGATTGTAGATGGCATCATAGATATCCAAAACAGCACCGCCGGGATATCCAAATACAAACTTCACACCCGAGTCTTTCAAACTTTGAACAACAAGTTCGGCACCGGTGTATTGTTTCTTTTCTGAGCTAGACATAGTTCTTAATTTCCAGTTGTAACAATCGCTTTCATATTTGTCATGTACGCACGTAAGGTTTTACCGATCACCTCCACAGGATGATTCTGGATGGCCTCGTTCACCTCAACCAATGTCATGTTATCGACACTGCCGCTATCAAGCTTAAGTCCACGACCGATAACTTCAGTGGTTAATTTTGGCATTAATTGCTCACCAAGCAAAGGCACAGCAGCCTGAGAGAACAGATAATTTCCATATTCAGCAGTATCTGAAATGACCACATTCATCTCATATAATCTTTTACGTGCAATTGTGTTGGCAATCAGTGGCGTTTCATGCAGTGATTCATAATAGGCTGATTCAGGTAAGATGCCGGATTCAACCATGACTTCAAACGCCAACTCAACACCTGTCTTGATTAGAGCAACCAGTAAAATAGCGTTATCGAAGTACTCTTGCTCATCGAGTTTGGTTGATGATGCAGGCGCCTGCTCGAAACCCGTCTCGCCGGTCTCTTCACGCCACTTCAATAGGTTATGATCATCATTGGCCCAGTCTTCCATCATGACTCGTGAAAATTCGCCGGAGAGAATATCATCCATGTGCTTTTCAAATAGTGGGCGAAGTAGTTGCTTAGCCTCACTGGAAATCTCAAAAGCTTTCAGCTTGGCTGGGTTCGATAGACGATTCATCATCTGAGTCACACCACCGATTTTGAGTGCCTCTGTGATGGTTTCCAGACCCTGTTGAATCAATTCAGCGGAGTATTCTGGCGTCAGGCCATCAGCAATCATGGCGTCATACGATAGGATGGCACCCGTCTGTAGCATGCCACAAAGAATGGTTTGCTCTCCCATGAGATCGGATTTCACCTCAGCAACAAATGACGAGGCCAGTACACCAGCCCGGTCACCACCAGTAGCTGAGGCAAGTGCTTTGGCTATTTCAAAGCCGTTACAATTTGGATCATTTTCAGGATGAACCGCGATTAGGGTAGGTACACCAAACCCACGCTTATACTCCTCCCTGACTTCTGTTCCCGGACACTTCGGTGCACACATCACTACAGTAATATCAGGACGGATTTGCTGTCCTTCTTCGACAATATTGAAGCCGTGTGAATAGGATAAAATCGCACCTTGCTTCATCAAGGGCATCACCGCTTCGACAACATTTGAGTGTTGCTTGTCAGGCGTTAGGTTGTATACCAGATCTGCAGTTGGGATTAACTGCTCATAGTTCCCGACTGTGAAACCATTGTCAGTGGCGTTTACATATGAAGCGCGCTTTTGTTCAATAGCAGAATCGCGCAGGGCATAACTGACATTCAAGCCTGAGTCACGCATGTTTAGTCCCTGGTTAAGGCCTTGGGCGCCACAACCCACGATCACGATAGATTTACCTTTCAGAAAATCACAGCCATTGGTGAATTCTTCACGTTGCATAAAGCGGCATACACCGAGCTGCGCGAGCTGTTCTCTTAAGTTAAGTTGGTTAAAGTAGTTAGACATAATCAAATCTCGTTAAATTAATACGCATTGTTCAAGCATAATGGACTGATAATGTTGCGTAAATTGATATATAATCACTATAATATTGCGTTATATGCAACGTGTTGTTTTTATATACCCTCTGCATCATGTTCTACGAGACGCTGTGAATACATCCCTGTAAGCTAAGCGTCGGCATCCATGCCTCCGATTCTCTAGAACATTGATTGCACAAGGTACATACATAACACTCAATTCATCATAGATTGTAGAGAACTTAGGTGGATATAAAATCACTCGACACATTTCTAGAACTAAGCAAGCGTCTCCATTTTGCGCAAACGGCTCATGCATTGCATATGACACCTTCTGCATTAAGTCGCAGCATTCAACGCATTGAGGACGAACTTAAGATTAAGTTATTCCACCGCGATAATCGCTCGGTGAAACTAACACAAGCGGGATTAGAATTTGCCAACTTTGCTAGGCAAACCTTGTCCGATTATTATCGTATGCAGCAATCTCTGCATCGTCTGCGAGAGAATCATGATAAGGTCACTGGAGAACTGACATTGTTCTGTACCGTAACCGCGGCACATGTGTATGTTCCCAATCTGTTAAATACCTTTCGCCGTCGCTACCCTAACGCCGATATTAAGCTCATAACCGGTGATGCATCGCAGGGGATTACGCTGGTAAAATCTGGGAGTGTTGATTTTGCATTTGCCGCTGACATCGAGACACTGGGCTCGTCGGTATTATTTTTACCGGTTGAGGATGTCACCTGTTCACTTATTGCACCGAACTCTGCTGCACCATTCACTGATCAACTTGAACTGGATGACATCCCGTGGCAAACAATTCCTTTTGTCATGCCAGAATCCGGCCCTTTGCATAAAGCCATGCAAGAGTGGTTCGCTCAGATGAATATAAAGCCAACAGTCTATGGCAGAGTGACCGGTCATGAGGCGATTGTCAGCATGACATCGTTGGGTTGTGGATTATCTATCATTCCCGATCCGGTGTTGGAATTGAGTCCACTGAAACACACTGTACGGGCAATTCAGCCACCCATTCCGCCACCAACATTAAAGCTTGGCATCATTGCCTTACAGAAAGAAATTGAACAACCGATAATGGCGGCATTCTGGAGTTTATGTCAGGAATTGTTTAAAACGCTCGACTAGCCGCTGGTTTTCACTGATTCAATTTTTCAAAGATTCAATGATATGTGTTATCCGCGCATGCCAGTCATGAAATGCATCATACTCTGGTGGTACGGTAATACTGACCCACTTGGCAAAAGAAGGCACAAGCCAGGCATCGATATCGGCCTGCGTGAATTGCTCACCAACAATAAACTCACGTTCCTTTAAGTGCTCATTCATTTCAATCCAAAAGTCCGTCAGTCTGAGCTTGCCACGTTCAATGAGATCCGGGTTCTGTGGTATTTTGGTTTTAATTGGAAAGGTTCTGTCAACGAAGAAAGGATTACTGTTGCGGAATATCTCAGCTACCGGATCAAAGCCATAACAGAAGATCCTGTGACACCAGCCCACCACCTGAGCCTTGGTCGCCTCGTCGGGACCAAACATAGGCTTTGCAGGATACAGGTGTTCAAGATACAGGCATATTGCAATAGTGTCGGAAAGGACCGTACCATCATCAAGTATCAGAGCTGGGATCGTTTGTGTGGCATTAATGGCGGTATACTCATCAGATAAGTTCTGATTCTCAGCCAGAGAGATAATTTCGGTATCCAGCTTGATCCCTTTATATTGCAAAAAGTAGGTCAGTCTTCTGGGATTGGGTGCTTTGTAGTCTGTATATAGCTTCATCAGTGAACCTGTATTGTTCGAGTAGGTTTCGTAACGAGGATTTGTACCAAATCGATCGCTCGACTGAGCATCACTTTAGCATCATTCAACCTCTTACTACCAATCAAATCTGAGCGGCGGCTGTTGATATGAATTTCATTCATAATCAGTCTGTCCTATACTCAAATGAATAATACCTAACATCATTTTGGACCATTGCCATGCTGATTCGATTATTCCTCGCCTTTTTCCTCACGCTGATTCTCACAAATTGTTCAGAGCCTGAAACATCACAGCCCCTAGTAGGGCAAACAGAGATTACGCAAGCCGAATCAGCACAAGCCGAAACGGCAGACAGCGCTGACATCATCTTACATAATGCCCGCGTCTATACACTTAACTGGCCGGATCCCGATGTTAACGGTAAGCCTCATCCAGAGGCTCCCTTCGTCGATGGGCAATGGCAACCCGATGCCACTGTAGTCGCTGTTTCAGGAGGGAAAGTTATGGCCGTGGGTGGTGAAGAGATCATCGCAACATATCAGTCAGAAGAAACTGAGGTTATTGACCTGAAAGGCGCTACCTTGTTACCGGGCTTTATTGATTCGCATACCCATTTATTGGAATTGGGTAAGTTGCTGCACGTGGTTGATCTGACTAATGTTGAATCACCTGAGCAGGCGATCGTTCGGATCAAGGATTTTGCTGTGAATATTCCCGAGGGTGAATGGATTATTGGTCGTGGCTGGGATGGTGGTGCCTGGGCTAACCAATATCCCGATAAGGCGATGCTCGATGCGGTATTTCCGAATAATCCGGTGTACCTGCAATCTCTGCATGGTTTTGCTGTCTGGGCCAATAGCTTGGCACTGGTGAAGGCGGACATAGATAAGGACAGTGAACCACCAGTAGGTGGCGAAATCCGGCGATATGATAGTGGTGAGCCGACTGGGATCATGCTCAACCGTGCCACGACATTATTTGCAGAAGTTCTCCCGAAACCGGACCAAAATACCTATGCTGTTTGGTTACATGACGCCATGAAACAGCTCAATAAAGATGGCTTCGTAGGAGCTCATGAGGCAGGGGTTGATCGTCTTATGTTGCGGGCTCTGGAGCAATTACAACAAGAGCAGCGCCTGGCGGTCAGGACTTATGCCATGATTTCAGCCCGAGATGGTGACATCGTAAAGGAGCGATTGGCGACAGGACCCACTGCAGATCCAGCAGGATTTCTCGATATTGTGTCAGTCAAAGCCTACTACGATGGTGCTCTTGGCTCGCGTGGTGCCCGGCTGCTAGAGGACTACTCGGATATGGAAGGGCATCGTGGTCTCAGTGGTGCAAATTATGGCTTTAACCAAGATCGGGTAGATGCACTCATTGACGCTGGCTTCCAGATTGGTATTCATGCCATTGGTGATGCAGGTAACCGCGAGACACTGGCCTATTTCGCCAAAC
>CAXRAF010000168.1:0-5032 GCA_964228485.1 Alteromonadales bacterium
ATTTGCATTTCCATGGCTAGCTCAGACCCCTGCTCCACGGTGGGTTCCAATCCACGCGCCTTGAGAACATCAGCAAAGGTGTTGCCCTCATATTCAGGATTGGTATTGTAACGGCTGATCTGTATCCGCCAGAGTTCATCACCGGCACGCTGTGTGAGAATGATATCGATTATTTCAGCCTTAATCTTTTGCCGCATTTGTGGATCATTCATGCGCTTCATGAAGGCCTCTTTACCACCAGCCAAAGCCCAGGATGGAAACAACACCCCTAAATTGGTATTCGATGCGGTATAGGGGTATTGATCCAGTGTGACATCTAGGCCGGCAGCCCGACTCTCATCAATTAACGCCAGCGTTTGTTTGCTCATCCCCCATGCGCCTGGTCCCGCCGCCTTATGATGCGAAATGTGCACGCCAATCCCGGTCTTACGGCTCACCTCCAAGGTTTCACGGACCGCATCAAGCACCTGCTTGCTTTCGTTACGCATATGACTGGCGTAGAACCCACCATGTTTATGCACTACTGAAGCCAGTGTTTGCGTTTCTTCAGGTGGTGAGTAGGCACCCGGAATGTAGATCAGACCGGTGGAGATCCCAAATGCCCCGGCATCCATCGCCTCATTGACAAGACCGATCATCTGTTGCATTTCAGCATCTGTGGCGTGGCGGTTCTGACGTTGCATGACCTTACGGCGAACACTGTTGTGGCCGATCAACATCGCCATGTTTACGCCTAAATCTGCCGCTTCGAGTTCAGCCATGAACTTGGCCATATCCACCGGACTGCCACCACAGTTGCCACCCAGTAAGGTGGTAACACCCTGAGTAATGTTATTGGTGGCATCAGGACGGTCGAGAATATTACGATCTGAATGTGAGTGCAGGTCAATAAACCCGGGAGATACGACATGACCTTTGGCATCCAGTCGTCTAGTGGCCTGGGCAGTTGATAAATCACCTATCGCCGCGATGGTATCGCCGCTGATGGCAATATCAGCCTCATATCCAGCAGCGCCAGTACCGTCGACAATTAAGCCATTTTCGATAATGATGTCATAGCTAGGCGAAGCCGCCTCATCGGCTTGCGTCTGAGCGGGGAAAGCCACGAAAGATACGAAAGTTACGAAAGACACGAAAGTTACGCAACTAACTAACAGAGATATGGTAAGTTTTTTCATAAGCGGTTATCTCGTTATTTACTACCACAGTATGAAAAAGCGGGCATACAGTCAACGACTTCCTGCACCCTAGCTCAGGCTAAACGGTCGCTTACGAAGATCAGACGAATGAAGCAGGCCAGTCAGTACCACTGAGGAGGATCTGCGTTAGCTCAGACATACCATCAGCATCGGCGTCGGAAAAACGCCCCAAACTCGGGCTATCAATATCTAAAACACCCAGAAGCTGCTCACCGCTGTATAGTGGGACCACCAGCTCTGATTGTGATCGCGCATCACAGGCGATGTGGCCAGCAAACTGATGTACATCATCTACACGCTGTACTTTACCTGTGGCGGCAGCTGCACCACACACCCCCTTGCCAAACGGAATGTCGACGCAAGCAACCCGACCCTGAAATGGTCCAAGTTTGAGTGACTGCTCAGTATGAACGAGGTAAAACCCAACCCAGTTGATGTCCGCCATGACCTCATTTATGAAGGCACTGAATTGACTCAGATTAGTTAACCAGTGGCGCTCATCAGCTAATAAACCGGCTAATTGTTGTGCCAGTTCGGTGTAATTAATGATTTGTCTCTGCATGATTGTGTATTACTCACAATTACCTTGAATTACGCATTTTATGCTCTAGTATATGTGCTCTTATATTTGGCTCTAGAAGAATAAATCAATGCTAACTCAGGAAATCATACGCAAAAAAAGGGACGGATCCCCACTTAATAAAGAAGAAATTGAGCATATCATCAACGGCATGATGGATGAGTCTGTCAGCCCCTCTCAAGTTGCCGCCTTTGCCATGAGTGTGTTCTTCAATGGCATGAGTCTGTCAGAGACTAGAATATTAACCGAATGTTTACTCAACTCAGGTACTCAGCTGGATTGGTCTGATGCCGGTCTTGATGGTCCTATTGTCGACAAACACTCAACCGGTGGTCTGGGTGATAAAGTGAGCTTGATCATCGCGCCCCTGCTGGCCGCCTGTGGCTGCTATGTACCCATGATTTCTGGCCGCTCGCTAGGTCATACCGGCGGTACTCTGGATAAAATGGACTCAATTGAGGGCTACAACACCCAGCCGAATATCGAACAATTTCGCGCGGTGGTTAAAGCGGTTGGTTGTGCCATCGTGGGTCAGACCAGTGATTTGGCACCGGCGGATAAATCCCTCTACGCCATACGTGATGTGACCGCTACAGTGGAATCAATACCCCTGATTACAGCCTCGATTTTATCGAAGAAAATTGCCGCTGGTCTGGATAGTCTGGTCATTGATGTCAAAGTCGGTAGTGGTTCATTTAATGACACCCTCGAGGTAGCTGAGACTCTGGGTAATCATCTAGTGCAGGTCGGTAATGCCTATGGGGTTAAGACCAGCGCCTGTTTAACCGATATGAGTCAGGTACTTGGCGAAACCATGGGGAATGCACTTGAAGTAGTCGAGTCGATTGAATTTCTGTCAGGCAAGTACCGAAATGCCCGGTTGTATGAGGTGACGATGAGCCTAGCGGCAGAATTACTGGTCAATTATGAGCAATATGACTCAATTGAGGATGCCATGGCGACGCTGACGCAAGCATTAGACTCGGGTGCTGCGCTACAGAAATTTAACGACATGGTCTCCGCACTCGGTGGTTCTGAGGCAATTTCTGAGCATTATCAAACCAGTTTACCAAAGGCCAATGTTATCGTGCCCTACTACGCCAGGGTCAAAGAACCGGCCTATCTGGCCGCTATTGATGGTCGAGCGCTGGGTAATGCCATCATCTCGCTCGGTGGTGGAAGGCGAAAAAGCACAGATGCCATTGATTACAGTGTCGGCTTCAGTGAGATTAAAGCTATCGGAGATACAGTTGGACCAGATCAGCCTGTTTTACAGATTCATGCGCAATCTGAGCAGGATGCAACGATGATTTCCGCTGAATTAGACCAAATTTTTAGCTATAACAGCACAAAACTCCCCCAAGCCACAGCAATAATGGCTATAATTCGCAGTTGATAATTAACCGCCACTAGAAAACGAAAGAAAATTAACCAATATGCAACAGGAAAACTCGCAAAGCGCCACCATCATTCCCATTGGCGATGATTCACTTGAAGCGCATAATCCGGGCATTCCCCTAGATCTGAGTTTGATTGAATCGATCACGATAAATCGAAGTGCCATAGAAGCACGCACAAGCTCACTGGGTAGTCGACGCTCGATTAAAAAACAATGGCAAACAGCCTGGCTATTGAAAGCCATCAGTTGTATGGATTTGACCACACTATCACCTCAGGACACCGAATCTAAAGTTCAGCGCCTGTGTGATAAGGCTAAGAACCCCATCCGTCGCGACATTCAAAAAGCACTAGGTATCGAGGAACTGGGGATTACCACCGGTGCAGTATGTGTCTATCATGATCTCATCAAGACTGCTGTCGATGCCCTCAAAGGCACTGATATTCCAGTAGCTGCTGTCTCTACCGGATTCCCGGCCGGACAATCCAGCTCACCTACCCGACTTGAGGAAATTAAAGATTCCGTCGCCGCGGGTGCCACTGAAATCGATATTGTGATCAGCCGTGGGCTCGTCCTGACGGGGCAGTGGCAGGCACTTTATGAGCAAATTAAAGAATTCAAAGCAGCCTGTGGCTCAGCTCATATGAAAACTATTCTGGGTACCGGCGATATCAGTACGTTAAATAACGTCGCCAAAGCCTCGATGGTTGCCATGATGGCGGGCAGTGACTTCATCAAGACTTCTACTGGTATGGAAGCAACCAATGCCACGCCAGAGGTATCGCTAGTTATGTGCCGCATGATCCGTGATTATTTCGAAATGACTGGCTATCGGGTTGGCTTCAAGCCTGCCGGCGGCATTAGTACTGCGAAAGTTGCCCTGAACTACCTCATCATGATTAAGGAAGAATTGGGCAATGACTGGCTTAATCCAAATCTGTTTCGTTTCGGTGCCTCCAGTTTACTGGGTGATATTGAGCGACAACTTGAACATCAGGCGACTGGCTCCTACTCCGCCAGTTATCGCCACCCAATGGGATAAAGAAGAACAATACGAGCGAAGCCGATGAACACACAAGAGATTTTTAAAACAATGAATTACGGACCAGCCCCAGAAGCCAATGCCACAGTACAAGCTTGGTTAGACTCTCATGCCGATGGATTTGGCATTTATGTCAATGGTGAGTGGATAAAACAAGCCGAGGGGCACTTCGACAGCAAAAATCCGGCAACAGGCGAGGTATTGGGTAAGGTTACTCAAACCTCGGAAGATAATCTCAATAACGCAGTTGCTGCTGCGCGCGCAGCACAGCCCGGTTGGCAAGCCTTAGGTGGCCATGGTCGAGCCAAGTATTTATATGCCATTGCCAGACTAATCCAACAAAAGGCCCGCTCGCTGGCGGTTCTTGAGACCATGGATAACGGCAAATCTGTCCGGGAATCGAAAACAGCTGATGTACCGTTGGTTATCCGACACTTCTACTACCATGCTGGTTGGGCTCAGTTATCTGAAACCGAACATGCCGGTTATCAGCCCATCGGAGTCATAGGTCAAGTCATCCCGTGGAACTTCCCTTTATTAATGGCTGCCTGGAAGATTGCTCCGGCGATTGCCGCCGGTAATACGGTGGTTATTAAACCAGCGGAGTACACCTCATTATCGCTGCTAATGCTGACAGAATTATTCGCCGAAGCGGGCTTACCAGAGGGCGAGGTCAATGTGGTAACCGGTGACGGTGCTGTCGGTGAGATGATCGTCAATCATCCGGATATTGATAAAATCGCCTTTACTGGCTCTACCGCTGTTGGTCGTCGTATTCGTGAACAAACTGCCGGATCGGGTAAGAAACTCAC
>CAXRAF010000169.1:0-18660 GCA_964228485.1 Alteromonadales bacterium
TTTGTTATTGGTGGAGGCGGCGGGAACTGTACTTAGACTGTAAGCTACTGATTAGTATTGGCATATCTATATAATTTATCCTTCTGTGTTACTTCTTGTGTTACTTAATAAACAAAATATTCTAGCCACAGATGGTCTCTCGATATAAATAGATTCGCCTAAAAATCGAAAATAGCACAGGCCTCAGACAAATGCACAAGCGTTTATAATTTTCTTTGTACCTCCCAAGTATCTTGTTTACCTTTCCCGTAATGCCGGCGTCATTTGCCACTTCAGATATCACAATGCAATTAGAGTGTCTCGCAATGTGAGACAATATATTTGCTAAGTCAAAGTGATCGCGAATATACTGCTTTGCAATCTCCAGCATTCATTCAGGTCAGATTGATGAAAAAAATACCTATATTATTTGTTATTTTCTGCTGCTGTTGCACTTTAAGCTGCAAACCAGCACCTGAGTCTACTCACACAGAGAAAACCCAGTCCGAGACAAAGACTTCTAAGCAGCGACCCAATATCATTCTTATTATGGCTGACGACCTAGGCTTTGGAGATGTCGGCTATAACGGCAGTGAAATCCGTACACCAACCATAGACAATCTAGCCAAGTCTGGTGCCCGTTTTGATCGTTATTACACCTACGCGATCTGTAGCCCAACTCGTGCAGCATTAATGACAGGTCACCATGCCTTTGAGACCGGCGTAGACGGACCAATCGGTCTGGATAAAGGCTTACCAATGGAATTCAAGCTTCTGCCAGAGTTTCTGCAAGAAGCTGGCTATCAGACCGCAATTGTTGGTAAATGGCATCTCGGCGCTGCCGAAACCAAATACTTCCCCCAAAATCGAGGCTTTGAAAGCTTTTATGGGATTTTGCATGGCTTCACTGATCATTACACCCACATAACACCGCGGGGCGAACTCGACTGGCAACGAAATGGGAAGTCCATCAGGGAGGAGGGGCATTCCACCGAGCTTTTCACTGACGAAGCGATCAAAGTCATCGAGAACCGAAATTCTGAAAAGCCTCTATTTCTTTTTCTGTCTTACACCGCCCCCCATTCACCCTTGCAAGCACCAGACTCGATTACCGCTACTTACGAGAACATCAAACACCCTCTCAGACGCGAATTTGCTGCCATGGTAGAGCAAATGGATATGGGAATTGGGCGAGTACTCGGAGCTGCAGCAAAGCAAGGCTTGACCGATAACACATTGGTAATATTCGTGAGCGACAACGGGGGTAATCCGCGCGCCGGCGCCAGCAACGGTTCGTTACAACAAGGTAAAGGATCAGCTCTTGAAGGTGGTATACGCGTGCCTGCCATTGCAACATGGCCAAGCACTATCAATGCCAATACTGTTATTCATCGGCCAGCCTCAGTACATGAATGGATGCCGACGTTACTTCACATTGCCGGTATTGATGTTAATGCCTCTGACTGGTACGGCGAAAATATTTACCCGACGCTATCAGGACAAGAGCAGTTACTTACACCTTTTGTTGTCGGCGCTCGCCGCCCTGGTAATTTCAGGCAAGCGGCGGTAATAGACTGGCCATGGAAACTAGTCGATTTAGGCACAACGAATGGAATCAGCGACAGTAGACTTTTTAATATCGAAGATGACCCCACTGAAAGCTATGACAGGAAGCTTGAACATCCCGAACTGACAGCAAGACTGATGGAGAAATTGGAAAGCACGCCTGAAGTACCCTCGATAACAGAAAAAGAGGCCGCCACTTTTACCCAACGTGGTGATCCGTTGCGATTTTTAAGGGGATATACAGAGGAAAAACTGCCTCCCGCGGCAGAAGCGGCCATTGCAGAATAAGACCAAGAAAATTCAAGTAATTGACAGATTAAAATCATTGGCAGATCGAAAAGTCGCTGGTCCAATCTGTTTGAGTTGATCACATGAGCTAAGAGCTGGACTTTAAACAAATTTTAATACGGTAGCTATTTGCTCTTTGACGTCATTACGAGCATACGGCTTGCGGCTGGTATAGCTTAGATTGCTCCTCAGTGATAGTAAAACCCTGTGCGATCCCTTTTGATCTTCTGCGAAATAATATGCGATGTTCTCTTAAGTTGTGCCACGATTTCTGCCTCACGGCCGGCATTAATTCTAGCGGAGGGTAGTATGGCTGAAATAGCTGCAACGGGCTTACTAATATAATCAAATATTGGCACCCCAATTGCGTAAATTCCCATATGCAGTTCTTGATCGTCAATAGAGTAACCCTGCCGATTAAACTCACTTAATCTCGCCAATAGTTTAGTTTTTGTGGTGATTGTATTGTCCGTATATTGAGGGAAATCCTCCGTCAATAATCGGTCTAGGTAGTCCTTATTAACAAATGATAGAACTGCTTTAGCACCAGCAGGTGCATGCAGAGGAAGTACATTACCAAGCGGCATTGTCACTTGTAGAGGGCGTCTACTCTCAGCCATATAGCAGGCGGTAGTCTTATTCCCCATCCACAATTCAAGACTAATAGTTTCTGATAATGCATCTCTAAGATTGTCGACATGCGTTTTCGATAAAGATACAAAGCTCTGGATTTTCTGACTGATCTCGGACGCGCCCAATCTATAGGACAATGGGCCTAGATTGTACTTTTTAGTCTCGTTATTTTGATAGATCATTCCGTAGTCTAGTAAGGTCGAAAGGATTCTTGAAACTGTGGCTCTATGAAGATACGTCAACTCACTGATTTCTACCGTACCCAACTCACGGTCACTGTCGGCAAAAGCAATCAGAATTTCCAGTGTCTTTTCAATCGCACTTCGCTTCTCTTTTTGATTAACTTTCACAGCGACCCTCAGCAGCTATCAGTTTATTGTCGACCCTTTGAATTATCAGGTCACCAAGATACAGACGACTAAGACTATACAGACAAACCTGCAATGATCAAATCATCGGTCTGTTGCCAAGCGACTTTCACAGATGATCTAGGGTTTACCTGTTCAGGTGAAATCTCACATCCGACAAGGGCAATCGCCAGGATAGCGACTTGCACTGCCATGATAATTTTTCTAGTAACCAACTCTAACGCTGTTTTTGATACTGATCGACATATTAGACAAAACCAATTCATTCTATTTTAACCCCAGGATGTTGTAGGCAACATGGCTCTATCCGGTGTAAGAGTAATCGCATCGACAGGACAGCTGAGGCGACAAAGATGGCATATTTGACAATCCTGCTGATAGGCAATATATGCCTGATCAGATTTTGGATCCATCCGAATAACATCCGTTGGGCAAGCCTTCACACAGTTCTCACAGCCTATGCAACCGTGAATTTTTTCAATCGGCATATTCTTTCACCACCTTATTTAAAAATAAAGATACAATATTTCGATGTATCAATTGTAGATTTCCATCCAGGAAATTTACACTTTAACGTTATTTTTGCGTATGAATTCATCTTCACCGGGAAGCACTCTAGGGTAGTTCTCGCGATAAGACTTTGTTGGGTCCGGCTTCCATTCTTCTGGCAGCATATGCTTACCCATCGCCATAGCACCGTCGATCTCCTGTACCGTGACCCAACAGTGCCATTCACGATCATTGCGGATAGGGAAGTCCTCGCGGAAATGTGTTCCACGACTCTCTTCACGGAACAGTCCTGAACGCAATTTCATTTCTGCATTTAGCAACATACTTTTTACTTCATGAGCTGTGCGGAGCTCATGGCCATCACGCGCAATCATGTGGGGCACACAGTGCTGACGCAGAAACTCTATTGATGCGAGAGCACCATCTAGTCTACGCTTATCCTTGATATAAAGAATATGGAAAGGCGTCATCGTATTTTGCAGTGTCGCAGTAATCCATTCTGGACTATAACCTCTCTCGTTTTCTCTAGGCGCCCACATTTTTTTGACAAGCTTTTCAATCTTTTGAAAACTAATCTTGGGCGCGGGATTTCCCTTTACATAGAGTGCAGCATTTTTTCCAGCTAGACGACCCTGAATAGCGGAACCATAGGATGAAAATCCACGTCCCGGATATACAGACCCACACATCATAGACCCTAGCGCATCTCCAGCTGCGAACAAACCTTCAACGCCATCTGCGGCACAGGAATAATCCGAGCAAAAAACTCCCTCACTTTTATGAACACCCATACCTGCCGTAGCACCGCCGACACGATGGCCTGTCACAATATCATTGTCCTTATCGGGTGGAGTTTGGGGTGGCCCGCCTAAATCCAAATGCAGGCCTGGAGTGGTTAGGTAACCCTTACCTAAATATTTTCTGTTACGTTTCCTCTCTTCAGCACCTGGTGGTGCCTTACCTGGTACCTTTGGAGGCTCGCCTCCCGGACCAACACCGGCGCGACGGTCAACACCTTCTGAATACGCTCCTAAAGCAAGATTCAGCGTCAAGCCTCCCATCAATTTATCTGGCGGCCCTACCATAACATAGGCACCCACTACCTCTTGCGCCCACTTCCAACCCTGATAAGAAGCAGCCGGAATATTGGCAAAGGTTGGATGGGTATCATTAAACTCCTTACCTACGATCTTTGCTCCCACCTCATAAGCCATGGCATCACCATCAAAGGTCTGACCCCATATAGGAAACCCAGGACTTTTATAGGACCCCGCTCCAGCACAGAGAATTACTGCTCCTGCTGTTAGTACAATTGCCTCAGATGGCTGCTTACTATCATCATAAGTGAAGCCAACCGCACCGCTGACACGTCCACCCTCATCTTGAATCAAGCTCGTTATCATTGTTCTTTCAACGAGTGTAACGCCAGCATTTTCCAGTTTTTCTCGAAATACTTTGGTGCCCCTTTCAAAGGGCTTAGTATTGTGAGCACCCATTTCGCGGAGCTCATAAAAAATACCCAATGACTCGTCCATGAAAATATCTAACCATTTGCGATCATTTACGTATTCAGTGTTCATTGCCGTGTTGAACTGCCACTCTTCACGATCATAGATCTCAGCGTCAAATGGTCTGCTATCAGAAGCCCAAGGCGACATTCCCGACCACCCGACCACTCCCTTATCAACCATGGTGACGGATAAACCATTTTTGCGAGCTTCCAATGCTGCAAATGTTCCAGCGAAACCACCGCCAATGATTAACACGTCTGCCTGATAGGATGACTTTCGTGCGGCAGTCATTGGCTTAAACCCAGGGTTCAAAATCAATGGTGCGGCTAATGCAGCGGCAGTAAACATACCGGTTTTCATTGCATCCCTTCGGGAGATGCCTTCATCAATTTTATCGTCGTCACTTGTCATAAAATGATTAACCTTATTTTTTCACGCCAAAACGTTATTACACAGTCATGACTTAGTCCATATTATTTATGCTTAGAAACCCAACTGTTCATAGAGAATCCGGTCATTGGAGATGGACAATTTCTGTAGGTTTTTTGCAACAGCTTTGACCATAATTGGTGGGCCACAGATATAAAAGTCCCAACAATCATGTTCTGGATGGTCAATTGCGCGGGAGATCACCTGCGTATCGATAAAGCCTTTATGACCCTCAAAGTTTTTCGGCGGTTGTTCCAACACTAAATGCAACTGCAAATCTAGCTTAGACTGCAAAGTATCAAATTCCTCTAAAAACATCATTTGCTCAATCGTCCGATTACCATAAATCAAACGGACTGGACGACTATCACCTCGATCACCAAGCTCCCTCAGGATACCCATAATGGGCCCTATTCCCGCTCCACCTGCCAATAAAACAATACCTTTGGCATTGCGGGCATTTAGGGTGAATACGCCATGGGGTCCATCTAACCATATATGCTGTCCCGGCTTGAGCTTACCCAACTGGCTCGTGTAATCACCAAGCTCTCGAATAACGTAGCTTATCTGCGGTAATGCCGAAGGGCTCGAGGCAATCGAGAATGGATGCTCGCTTCGCGAAAACACACTTTTTGATGTGCTTAACCAAGTGAACTGGCCAGCATCAAAATCAAAATTAAAATCACCATCTTTGGCAATCGTCAGATACCAATCACTGGCGCTACCCTTATGACAATCGACAACCTTGAATGGTTTTTTCGCTATAGCTAGTGGTCGAATAAAATAAATATAAAGCACCAATGCTACAGCTATGATACAGAGAAAAATCCACATCACATCAAACCAAGCGTTATACCGACCATGCCGACCAATGGTTACTGCGTGATGGGTAGCGAGAATAATAATGGCGACAAACCCAGCACTGTGAGCATAGCGCCAAGCCTCATAGGAGAGTCCGGTCTTTTCTTTAAAAACAGACATCAGTACCCAGACCAACATCAGCGACCACGCATACATACCTGTCGATGTTTCTGGCTGAATAAATAGATCCCACACATCATCCAGTGCAAATGAAGGAGCAACAATAAACCTTGGTAGAACAATTAAAAAAGGGTGCAGCAGTATGAGATATCCGAGATACTCACCAAATTTAGTATGAACTCTCATCGTGTTATCAACACCAGCACGGCCTGCTAGCGAATCAACACGGGCACTGAGTGCAAATTGAAACAACATCATACTCAGCCCAATAATGCTGAGAAAGCTTACCAGCTCTTCATACCATCCTCTGACAGCAAGCCCCTCAAAATAAGATAAAACCCATGGCAGTAAAACCATTGCTAAATATATAACCAGCAACGTTTTGTAACTCATTGGTGAGCGTTTTACTGCTGGTAAGGTTGAATCACTGGTAGCCGCCATAGGTATAGTCTCAAGCTAAGTTTTAAACATCAACAATCAAGAAGGGTCACACTAAGCAGATAATGACCGTGCAAATTTTTTTTAGGATAAGCACCTACAGAGAATTCATCAATATTCCTGTATCATGAGATGAGACAAGCTCCAACTTTGTTTTTGTAAAGCTTGCATAAACTGCTTGTTTCTGTGAATTCGCATAAAACATACGCTTACAGCAAACTTAGCATCATTAAATTAGGGGGCACCATTTTATAGTGCCATAGGTGTATATCAGCAAGCGATTTAGCAATTTACCTTGGCAAGCTATTGAGTGTCGCTTGCCATAGTTTTAGTTAGAAATATCAGAACTCAGAAACGCAACATCATCTTCATTAATTCGTGCTTAGGTCGCTTAAATTTTCTGGCACTCATTTGGAGCTCGAGCCTTCGGTCCAGACACAATTATTCCAGTGTCAGTAAATTTCTCCCACTCACTAATCATAGCCTGTAATCTTTCGGGTAGTTTATGGGCCAGGTTCTCGGTTTCACCAGGATCTGAGGCAAGATTGTAAAGTTCCCAAGAAGGTTTGGTGATTTCTGAAAGCTGAATAATTTTCCAATCACCAACCTGTAACCCCTGTCTCTTATGAATACTAAATCCATAGAGAGGCTTACTATGGACAACCGACTCTTCACCACCAAGGTAGGGTAATAATGATTTACCTTCTACTGGCCAAATTTTGCGTCCTTTATACTCAACGCCAGGATGACTGGTACCTGCCAAGTCAAGGAAGGTAGGCATTAGGTCCATCACAGACATAAATTCACGAAGAATCGTTTTCTCTTTGATCAGCGATGGAAAACGCACAATGGCAGGGACCCTTATTCCGCCTTCGCTGGGCCGCCCTTTATGAGATCTAAACGGAGTAGAGCCAACTAAAGCCCAGGGACCACCATAGGAAACAAAGGAATTTTCCTTACCTAAATTATTTAACTTGTTGTCATATTCTTTTGCCACATATTCAGCTTCAAGTTTGATACCCAGCGGTGGTCTTGCATCCGCTCCATTATCAGATAAAAAAACGATCACTGTATTATCAAGTTCATCGATATCTTCAAGGTGCTGAATTATACGGCCGATATTTTCATCCAGTGCATCTACCATACCCGCATATATTTCCATTAAGCGGGCTTGATATCTTTGCTTTTGCTCAGGTAACTCACTCCACTCATCAAAACAAACTGAGCCTGAATGCGGGACTACATCGGGTGACAAAATGCCTTGTTTTACTAAATTTTTAAGACGCTGACTTCTAATAGATTCATAACCAGCATCATATTTTCCGAGATATTTATCACTGTATTTTTTAGGTACCTGCAATGGCCAATGGGGAGCGGTATAGGCCACATAACCAAAGAATGGGTTGCTCTTTGCTATTGTACTATCAATATATTCAATCGCTTTATCTGTATAAAACTCCGTAGAGTAGAAATTGTCTGGAAGTGCAACCTCTTTACCATTTTCACGATAAGGTACTATCGGAATACCTTTATGAACACCCCTATCGGAAAAATGATCGCCAGCCCCAGGTAGCATAACAAATGATTTATCGAATCCCCTCTTATCGGGGCCTTGGTCAGGTTTCATACCTAAATGCCATTTGCCGGCAATAAATGTTGAGTATCCGGAGTCACGCAATAGCATTGGCAAGCTGACGACACTATCGTTTAGATAGCCCTCGTAGCCAGGTTTATCTTTTTGATTTTTAGCTGTCCACTCTGCCATCGCACCGAGACCGGCACGATGATTATAAGTGCCTGACATAATCATAGCGCGAGTAGGCGAACAGGTAGGTGCTGCAACGAAATTTGTTAGTTTAGCGCCGTTATTAGCAAGTTGATCTATATTGGGGGTATTGATTTCACCACCGAATGAACCCAAGTCTGAGTAGCCTAAATCATCAGCAACCAATAGCAGAATATTGGGGCGCTTATCAGACATTGGTTCGATGTCGAGGGGTTGACAAAACCCTTGTATAGGCAAGAATATCAACGCTAAGACCAATATTAACATTTTTTTTAAGTACACAGTATTGGGTCCAATTTTTATTTTTAAACTAATTTATAGAAGCATATAAGCGGCGACTTCAAGAGCTAAAAACCCTGGGCTTCAGCCCAGGGTTTTTAGTTTACTAGCTAGGTAGCCTCTTGAGTATTACTTCATCTCATAGCCAAAAGTAACACCAACCATGCGCGGCTGACCCAAATTCACTGTTCGACAAGCACAGGAAAAAGGTGGATTGATTAATTGCCCCGTTACCCATTCCTCATCAGTGAGATTCTGTGCGAATAAGCCAACAAACCAGTTGTCAGAATTATAGCGCACGCGGGCATTAACGAGATTGAAGGCTTCTCGAGTGTCAAACGCTGTATTGGCACGATCAAAATATGTTTTGCCTTTTCGGGACATGTCCATACGCAACACTAGATCGCCCTGATCCATGGGCATTGTATATTGTATTCCAAGGCTAGCAGTCATTTCAGGTGCGTAGTTAAGGTTACTCCCCGCAAAATCTTGCAGCGTGGGACGCTCTACAATGTACTCATCATAGGTCGCATCAAGCCTTGCATAAGTTGCATCAATTTGAAGATTATCGGCTAGTAAATACTGAGACTCTAATTCGACACCTTTGATACTTGATGTCGCTGCATTATCCGTTAATGGACCGTCACCTGTTAACCGAAAAACTTGGAGATCTTCATAATCATAAGTAAACGCGGTTATGTTCAAACGCAGTCTGTTATCAAGAAATGTATTTTTCGAACCTATTTCAATAGCATTTACAAATTCTGGTTCGTATGGAACCTGCGCTCCACCATCAATATTGCTACCACCATCTTCAAACGCACCCCCATTGAAGTCAAAACCGCCTGACTTGTATCCATGAGAATAGCTTGCAAATATGAGGTTATCGTCGGTGAAATTATAAGATACACTTCCCCGATAGGAGGGCTCTTGCCAGGTTTCTTTGCCTGCTGAAGGCGCAAATGTACCAATGTGGCCAAGGCCTGTAGCGACGTAACCGTTGGTCAAATCAACTTGACCGCCAGTGCTACGATATTGGTATTTTTCATCCCAAGTATATCTGGCGCCGAGCGTAGCACTTAGGCGATCAGAGAAACCATAAGTGAGCTGAGCGAAAATAGCATAGGAATCAGTTTCATGCAGCATATCACGAAACTGACGCATCCCACCCCCACCAGCTACAGCCCCAGGGGAAAGCCGAGTATCTAAAGGAACTTGTCCGGGTGGAACAATAGTTTCAAAGTCGCCACTTATCTTCTCGTGATAATAGTAAGCGCCAAGAAGCCACTGTAATTGGGCATCGTCTTGTGATACTAAATTAAATTCTTGACTGTATTGCTCTGCATTAGTGTCTCGCTGACGGGTTTCTAGTGCTAGCTCGGAATTGTCCGCATCTACTAAAATTTCATTATTATTTGTTTGATAAGAGGTTATCGAACGGAGAAGAACATTATCAGAGATACTATAATTCACCTCTACATCTAAACCCTCCATCACAGTGGAAACAAATTCTGGGGCGTCCTTTCTGATTTCATAGAACCCGGTTGGCCTAGGTAAAACTGACTCACCTATTGCAGTGGTTGCAAGTGAATAAGAGTCAGCTGTAACTCTTGATCCTGCTGGAGGTCTTGGGCCATTAGGATTGCCACTTGAGATACCCACTAAGCGCAAGTCGGAATAACCATTATCTGTTTCAGCATAATCAGTTCCCAAAAAGCGTGACGCAGGTCCAGTACCCTCGGACTTTGTATGAAATCCTTTTATAAGCACTTCATTTCCCGCATCTGATTCCCAGAGTAGCGACAGCCGTGCTCCTGACTTATCGTTTTCTCCGAGGTGACGGCCATTGTAAAGGTTCTTTAAATAGCCATCTCTTTGGTCAGTAAACATAGCTAATCGAGAATTCACACTCTCCCCGAGAGGTACATTTATGACGCCGCGAATTTTACGTTGATTATAATTACCAAGAGTAATATCAACTTTGCCTTCGAGCTCATCGGTTGGACGCTTAGTCACAATATTGATCGATCCACCATTGGCATTACGTCCATACAATGTGCCCTGAGGGCCTCGCAACACTTCTATACGCTCAATATCGAATATATCTGCTGCTGAGGCTATATTTCGACCCACATAAACGCCATCAATATGTAACGCAACTCCGGGATCACCACCACCGATAAGAGTTTCCGTACCAATACCTCGAAGCGTTACGCGCGCCACATTTTGTCCTGCAGACTGAATAGAGAAGTCTAAATTAGGCGTTACCTCTTGCATCCCTTGCAGATTATTGTGGCCTCTTATATCAAGATCGGACTGCGAGAACGCCGTAACGGAAATTGGTATTTCCTGAATACCTTCATCTCGTTTTGTCGCCGTCACAATAACTTCTTCCAAGCTCGCCGCAAGTAATGAGGGAGTTGCAAAAACTCCAATACCAGCGAGTGCTGCCGTAGTAAGTTTAAATTTTTTAAGACTAAATTTTTTTGACTTCATATTTTCAACCCCTTAGTTAATATTTAGCACTTACAATCCATTGATACATTTAAAACGCTTGATTGTTATATTTTCCGTTGTCCACCATGGGCGATTCAGCACCAATTTTCAATACATATGTATCACATTATGAAACTTAAGCCATATCTTAATGCTCCGCCATTACCTCGATTACTGTTTTTGTGCATTGACCAAATATGCAGATAGCTGTTTCCGCAAATTTCTCATTTCAGCTTCCGTCCACGACCGAAATCCTTCGCCACTTTTAAACCCTAAACGACCTGCTTCAATCTGTTGCTCTAGGTAAGGGTTTGGACCGGAACTCCTATCGAGCTCGGGAATTACCGTGCGATGGATATCGAGAGTTAAATCTAGTCCCACTAGGTCTGCATTTTCCAGAGGACCCAGCACGGGAAGACGCAGACCAAAACTGTTTTTGACGCAGGTATCCAACGTGCGGGCATCGCAGATACCTTCAGCTACCATGGCAATCGCCTCTCGCCATAGGGCGTGCTGTAAACGATTAGCAACAAATCCGGGGCGGTCTTTTTTAACATGTGCTGGCTCTTTACCAACTCTTCGCAATAGGGCCATAGTGAGGTCGATAGTGTCCTGTGAAGTCGCATCACCCTGTATCACCTCTACCAGAGGCACCAGATAAGGCGGGTTCCACCAATGAGTGCCCACCATACGATATGCAGTTTCTAACCCTCTGGTTATCTGTGTGATGGGTATGACAGAGGTATTGCTCGCCAAAATTGCATCAACTGGTGCTAGGCGTTCCAAGTCAGCAAAAATCGATCGCTTTAGATCCAGCTTTTCAGGGGCCGCCTCGGTGATATACTGTGCAGAGGCTACAGCCTCCTCTAAATCGCCGCATACTTCTATGAGCTCGGCAATTGCAATATCGGAGCCCATCAGCTTGAGATTCTCTGCTACGCGGTCTTGAAGTGACAACCGAACCTCTTGGTTCGGTTCGAACACCTTAACCTTACAATCGTTTGATGCAAACACCTGAGCGATACCAGCCCCCATCAGGCCACCACCAATAACCACTATATTATTTAAGTCCTGCATACCCGCCTAACCCGCCGTATAGCCGCCATCAGCATAGATGACATGTCCAGTGTGAAAATCCGATGCCGCGGAACACAGAAATAACAAAGGACCAGCAAGATCCTCCGGCTCCCCGAGGCGACCAATGGGCACCCGTGACAAAAATCCTTCTCTAACTTTACTAGCACTCTCATTGTCTTCGAACATCCATGCAGTGACAGGAGAGCGAAAAACTGTAGGCGCAATAGCATTAACGGTGATACCAACAGAACCCCATTCGCATCCCAGAGCTCTGGTCATTCCATCTGTCGCTGATTTTGATGTGCAGTAGGCAGAATAACCCGCCGGATGACCCAACTTCCCCCGCGCGGAAGAGGTGAATACCACCTTCCCGCCCCGCCCCTGATCAATCATCTGCTTACCAACAGCACGCGCAATTAACCAAGCGCCATCGACATTGGCCAACATGACCTTTTGAAAGCGCTCGGGATCCATATCTATAATTGGGGAAATATCATTCATACCAGAGGCCACTACGAGTATATCGATACCGCCGTATGCCTCTACCGCAGCAGCCACGATGGCACTGCAATCCGCCTCGCTGTCAGGCCGACGAGCAATATCAACCGTGGCAATACCAGCCTCCCGCAAATCTACTGCTAAATCAGCTAAGTTAGACGCATTGCCAGCGGCAATGGTTAGCTTGGCACCGGCATCTCCCAATGTGGCGCACACTACCTGACCAAAGGATCCGGTTGCGCCGATCACCACAGCTGACTTACCCGCAACATTGAATAAATCTGAACAATCGATTGAGGGCAAACTCATGAACTGCCCTCCGGATAAGGCATGATTACCAGCATAGTGGCCACCGTATTACCTTCGTTGCGTATGGCGCGAGCTTCTCCGCCGGGAATAAAACAACTATCGAGTCGTGACAATAAATGTGTTTCTCCGTCAGCAAGCTCAATGGTTATAGCACCTTCTATCACCACATAGATTTTTTCCAACGGGCTAGTATCCATCTCAGCCCCGCCACCAGGCAGAAAGTGCGACAAACCTGTCCAGGCAAATGTTGACGCACTGGCATCAAAACCCTGAAGCCGCAATCCACGCATATCATAGTGTTTCGGTGCATCGTAACGGCGCACATCCTTAAACCGTGTAATCTCCATAACTGGCCCTCTTAAATGGAAGCTATTATTCTGAGGCACCCGTTTCAATGCGGAAGTTGCCCGTTGGATCCAAAATAGCAACCAGTCTCACGATACAGCCATCACCCTTCTTCCAACGCCAGGGGAACGCTGCGAAAGTGACACGCTTTCCAGTAACTTTATCAATATCTCCACCGACGTTTTCAAAACCACAAATTCCATTAGATAACATAATATTGTGGCAAGGTTCCCACTCAGGAAAATCGTCTATAACATCACGACCTGTTGCCTCTTTATATTCGGCACAGACGTTTGGCAGCAGCCCGTGAGGCTTTCCGGGACCGTGAGGACCAATAGCTGTAGCCAAAGGATGATCTAGCGCTTGCGTATCATTACCGGCCATTTTGACTTTCTTCTCAACAAACCACTCGCCTGCTTCACGACCAAAACCTGGTGCGTAACCATAGTAGTGCTGGTTGTCTCCATAGTATTTGTGCCAGCCCGTATTAACGATAACAATATCTCCCTCTCGTACTTGCGGCGTCGCACTTTCTAAGTCATCTGCAGTCACCATCTCCCACTTTTGCTTGGGTATATCCAAGATTACCCCAGAGCCAAAAAAGTAAGGCAGTGGAACTTCGTCCATAAATGCGGTACCTGGAACCACGTGCGCGGGCGCATCAATATGAGTGCCAGAATGCATAACAGTAGTGATTTTTTGCGTCAGCACTCCGCCCGTCTTGGCCATGCCATGCAAGCGCTCGATTTTTACATCTTCGAAATAGGGCCAACAGGGCTGACCTAACCCCCAAGGGTGACTTAAGTCGTAAAATTCCAAACCCATTTTATTGAGCAGATTGCTCTCCTCAAATTGGCACAAATTCTCATCACGCCAATCACCATGTTCCCATCCAGTCATTATTTTCACCTTGTTTTGATAATTTATAATATTGTAATACGATATACCTGTACCACAATACGTTACACTACAAATAACCGAAGTCAAGCGATTTGTGAACCCACATTGACCTATCCGTCCTGTCTCAAAAGAATGATTCACTTGACAATTCCTTGGCTAACTGTATTGTCTGACAATTATATTAACTCATAATGCAGTACGTAATTTAATTTATGCAAGGAGATTCCATGTCAAAAAAACTCGGAAAAGTAGCCATATCTTGTGCTGTGACCGGCGCCATCCACACGCCAACGATGTCAGATGCACTACCTTATAAGCCTGAGGACATTGCCGATCAGGCAATAGAGGCTGCAGAAGCAGGCGCCGCAGTCCTACATATCCATGCTCGGGATCCACAGGACGGCTCAGTCTCACTCAACCCTGATCACTTCATGAATTTCCTTCCAGAAATCAAGTCAAAAACAAATGCTGTAATCAATATCTCAACGGGTGGCAGTCTGCTGACTACAATCGAAGATAGAATTAAACCATCAGATATCGCTTCTCCCGAGATGAGTTCACTCAACATGGGAAGCATGAATTTTTCTTTTCACGGACTGGCCAAGCGATATGATCAGTTTAAATTTGACTGGGAAAAAGACTATATCGAGCAATCTGATAGCTATATTTTCAGAAATACCTTTAAGGATATTGCACAAGTTGAAAAGAGCCTCGGGCAGAAACACGGCGTGAAGTTTGAACATGAGTGTTACGATGTCGGGCATTTGTACAATCTTAAATTTTGTATGGATACAGGGTTATTTAAGGCACCGGTGTTTATACAGTTTATATTTGGCATTCTAGGCGGCATTGGCGCTGACCTTGACAACCTAATCTTTATGAAACGAACAGCGGATCGTCTTTTTGGTGATGACTATCAATGGTCGGTAATGGCCGCAGGAGCCGCACAAATGCCATTTGCCACGCAGGCAATTATGATGGGCGGTAATGTGCGTGTAGGCTTGGAGGATTCACTCTTTATTGAACGAGGAAAACTGGCATCATCAAACGCTGAACAGGTACGAAAAGTGCGCAGGATTATCGAGGAATTGGGCTATGAGGTTGCGAGTCCAGATGACGTTCGCGAAATGCTCGACCTTAAAGGTAGCGACAAAGTCACCTTTTAATTTTTACTATGATGCAAAACAATGCTCTTAAGCCTCCACTGAGAGGCTTATTTGCTCATCACCCGGTATAGGTAGCATGTTTACTACGATTTTAAGTTACAGTTGCGAACGACCCTTAATCCTGATCATCCGCATTATTTTGATAAAAAATGGCTAAGAGATAGAACACCATCCCAAAAGCTCCGACGCCTATCATCCACACATCAGTTTGATCCATTATTTATCACCTCTAGTCCGACCCTGTACTCTAAAAATTACCTCAGCCACAATGACTAAGAAATAAATCATACCAAGGGTCGTTAAAAACAGTTCTAGTGCAAAGTTCATTATGCTAATCCTCCTGTCGGCTGCTCTTGCAGGTAAGCATCACTAAACAGAGCCGGCTTGGTGTTTTTTGCGAAGGTATAAAGTGCTACCGTCAAGACAAAGGCAGTTATCGCAGTAATATGCGCATGCTCAAGAACAGCAGTACCAGGAACAATACTAACAGCAAACTGCTTGATCGGACCGATTGACCAGACGCAATTAATCAGCCAAGAGCAGATGACAACTACAAAGGCTACCTTTGTACTTCTCTTCCAAAACAGGCCTGCAACAATAATAAAGAACAATGGGGCAAGCCAAGCAAACAACCATGTTATGGCGCGAATAACATTAGGATGATTAAAAAACGTTAAAGCCGCAGAGAGACTACCGACAATGATGATCACCCTCCTAATAAGCCGCATCTCTTGCTCAGGTGTGAGCCCACCTTTTGTGTTTGCGCCGACGATATCCTTAGCGAATATCGTCGCTGGAGCCAGTGCCGACATAGCGAAGGTTGACAGCAGAGCACCCAGGAAACCGGCTTGCACCAGCACTACTAACCAAGTTGGAAGAAGTTTTACTACCAATGTTGCGCCGGCCAATTTTGGACCTAAATCAGCAAATTCTGGAATAGTTGCCGCTGCCAAACCGCAAAGTACAGGAAACACTCCAAACAATCCGTTTACAGGCGCGGCAATCCAGAGGGAACGTCTGATAACACTTTCATCTTTCGCGGACATTGCAGCCGCCATACCCTGCTGATTTACGGACTGAGCGAACACAACAGAGAAAACCGCCGCGAGCGAAAACCCCACTAATAGATCAGGTGTACCGAATATGCTCAACTTATAATCCTGACCATTTGTGACATAGTGCTGCCGTACACCTTCCCAGCCCTCAGGTAGAACAAATGCCAAATAGATGCCCGCAATAATGATAGATGCATACATTACGATGGCATTTACTAGGTTAACCCACATGGTTTGTTTGATACCACCCATGGTTACATAGGCGGTGCCTAAAATTGCGCCTACCACCGCAGCCCAACCGAGCGCCCAACCACTAATTGCAGATATGCCTATACCCAAGGTCTGAGTCTCTAATGTTACCAATCCGAAAACAACCATGGCGCTAATACAAGCAGTGATAGTACGCATTTGTTTTCCGTAGATACGACCGATAAGTTCAGGAATCGTTGCACAACCTAAGCGCCGGACCCATTGGCCCGTTCCCAAGCATATAGCACACATCAAAATGGTATGAGCAAAGGAAAACCAGAGCGCAACCGCACCCATCACGAAAGACATTTCCATCAACCCATAGACATGAGCAGAACCCAAATAGGTAATTGCCATTGTTACAGAGAACATAGCTAAATTGGCATTCCTGCCACCAGTGGCCATATCGGTCACCTGCCCAGACGCTTTCTCTCTTTGAGACAGATACAGCCCTATACCGCCAATAACGAGAACGTTGTAGAGAACAACCAACACTAGAACAATGTTCATGCGACAAACTCCTCAACAAAGGGGCGAAGAAAATAATCAACTGCGAAAATGCACTTGGCCGCCAGAATGCTAATTTTCAATTTTTATGCGCTCCATCTGAAGGGACTAGTGACAATGAGTATCTCGAATATTGAATTGCCTGTCAATACAGATGAATTACCATGCGGTAATATAATTACCTGCTCATAATAGCCGAGTAGCACCCATATTAACGCCCTCCTTGGCATTCAAAATGCAAGACTCTAAAGCTCGCTTAAATGATAACGAGCGACTGCGGACACACATTTTTTCAGGACACATTAAATTGAATAAAGCCTGCGATCGACAACAGGTATTTATGATGCAAATTCATTAAGGATACGCGCACGACAATTAAGCAAAGCCTTCACCAATTGCTTCTCTTTCTGTTTAAAACGGACTGTGGGAACAGGTATTGAAACAGCATAAAGCTTACCACTAGGCTCCTGTAGTGGTGTCCCGATAGCACTCACTCCGACAATATGCTCCTCACGATCGAATGCGATATTGCTTTGCTTTACCAATTGCACTTCATCGAACAACTCACTGATACTGGTAATTGTAGCGGGCGTATGCTCATCGAGAGGCTTGCGACCCATGCGTTTATGAAAGTCAGCCTCGGTAAATGTAGACAGCATCGCCTTTCCACTCGCCAGACAATGCAAGGGAAAAGCTTCTCCGATTGAAGAAACAATGTTAAGACGAGCTGAACCAACCACCTGATCCACAAACACGGTCCGTGTTTTTTGTATCTCGGATACATCCACCGTCTCTCCAGTCTCTTTAGATAATTCATTGATATATGGTCGAATAAATTCAATGAAGTCAAAGCTGGAATTACTTGCCATGCGCAGGATAGCAGGCCCTAACTTAACCCCAGTGGTAGGCGAAGCACCGATTAACAGATGCTCCTCTGTAAGCGCATCGACAATCCGCTGTACGGTCGACCTGGAGAGTCCCACTCTCTGGGCTATTTTGCCCAAACTTAGCCCCTTAGGCTCATGTTCTAATGCCCGCAGAATTGTGGCCGCGCGAGCAATTACTTGAATGCCCTTTTTGGGAGATTTAGCTGTGCTTTTTACCAATGCAGGATCCTCTCACTATGAGATACTTTTGTATCATTTATGAACCGGTAGAATACTACACTACGAGCCTTAGTTGTAATTATCCCTATAAATATGTAGTTCAACTTGATAATTGATACAGGAATCGATATGGAAAATCGTACCCTTAAAGTCCGTTCTGGATTTTATGACTATGTACCAAAGC
>CAXRAF010000170.1:0-6283 GCA_964228485.1 Alteromonadales bacterium
CTAGAGATCGATCTGAAAGTACCTCAGGGTTGGCGATCACGTTCGGGAATGACCGCAACAGGACGACACGCTTTTAAAGCAGACAACTATCATATCTTAGCTTCATCACCCATTGAGACTGGCTTTCATGATTACTACGAGTTTGAGGTATCAGGTAAAACCTATGAGCTCGTCATTTGGGGTAAAGGGAATTTCGATCCGCAACGTATTCTGAGTGATTATAAGAAAATGATCCCGATTTTTGGTGATGTCTGGGGCAATTATCCATTTGATCGCTATCTTTTTATCATTCACTCAGCAGATGGTCTTCGAGGGGCAACCGAACATATTAACTCAACCATTATTCAGCGAGACTCGATGAGCTTTAATGATATGGAAGAATATCACAGTTTCCTATCGACCTCTTCGCACGAATTTGTGCATACATGGAATGTTAAGCAATATCGCCCTGAGGGGATGCAACGTTACGATTATAGTCAGGAGAATTACAGCTATTTACTCTGGATAACTGAGGGCTCTACCTCGTATTTAGCTGACTTGTTACTCATGCAAAGTGATGTGATTCCACTCAAGGATTACCTCACCAAGTTGGCTAAGAATATCAATAATTACCTCAACAGACCTGGCACGAGTGTGCAATCGGCGATAGAGGGTAGCTTTGACACTTGGATAAATCCTCGGGGACATCAAGGGACTAACGATAGTGTGAGTATCTACAATGAGGGTCTGATCCTGTCATTGTTCATGGATATTAAACTGATTTCTGATACTCAGGGGGAGGGGAATTACCGTCAACTCCATCGCTTGTTGTATGAGCGATATCCAGTACCTGAGAAGGGCTTTTCTGCCGCTGATGTTCAAGCACTACTGACAGAGTTGGGATCTAAAGATGCCAATGAGATCTGGCAAAAGCACATGGAGTCAGCGAATCCTGTCAATATTAGTGAGCTATTAGCGCTGGTTGGGCTTGAGTTTTTACCCTATGGAAAAACATCCAAAGAACCCCTATATATGGTTGATACTGGCATTACCTTCTCTCAGGATTCTAACAAGATAAGTCAGGTCTTAAGAGGCACCGATGCCTGGCAAGCGGGGCTGACAATGAATGATGAAATTGTTGCGGTCAATGGCATCAAACTCAATCCGGGCAAGTGGCAGGATATCCTGAGCACCTATGCCGATAATGATGAAGTAAGAGTCAGTTATTTCCGTCGTAATATTTTGCGTGAAACACCGCTAGTGATCAGCCGGACACTGAAAAGTAAGCCGACTATCGCACCGGTTAAGAATCCAACTGAGGCACAGAAAGCGCTCTTTAAAGCATGGACTGGAAAAGATCTGCCTTTGCAGAAAACAGAGACAAACTCTGAATCACAATGAAAGTTAATTTTAAAACATTAGGCTGCCGACTTAACGAGGCGGAATTACAAACCTGGGCCAATACCGTGAGTCAGCATGGTTGGTCATTGTCGGATCCCAACACGGCTGATGTTATTGTGGTTAATACATGCGCTGTGACGGCTGAAGGAGCGCGAAAATCACGGCAGCAAATACGCCGCTTGCACCGTGATAATAGTGCCGCAAAACTGGTTGTCACCGGCTGCTATGCCAGTCTCGAACCCACCGAAGTGGAGCAAATGTTGGGCGTTGATCTGGTGGTAGATAATGCCGATAAGGATCGCTTGGCTGAACAGATTTTAGCGCGTTTTAAAACATCTGATGATATGCCTATGATGGCTACCGAGCCTGGTAATTACGCCATGCTTAATCGCAGTCGAGAGCGTGCCTTTCTGAAGATTCAGGATGGTTGCCGATATCGCTGTACCTATTGCATCGTGACAGTGGCGCGTGGCGATGAGCGAAGTCAGCCCATTGCAGAGCTGGTTAATCAGGTGAACGACATTCATGCTCAGGGAATACACGAAATTGTACTCACTGGCGTGCATGTTGGGGGATATGGCTCAGATTTAGGTAGCTCTTTGTATGAATTAGTACAAGCTCTGTTGCAGCAAACTGACATTCCAAGAATCCGTTTTGCCTCTGTCGAGCCCTGGGACTTGCCCGATCATTTCTTTGAACTCTTCGCTGATGAGCGCTTAATGCCACATATGCATTTGCCATTGCAATCTGGTGCAGATTCAGTGTTGCGAAGGATGTCACGTCGTTGTCGACAGGATAGTTTCAGACGCATCATAGAGCGCGCCAGAGCATGTCACCCGGATTTTAATATAACCACAGATATTATCGTTGGTTTTCCGGGAGAGACCGATCAGGAGTGGCAAGAATCCCTTGCTTACATCGCTGAAATCGGCTTTAGTCATGTACACTGCTTTAGCTATTCTGATCGCGAGGGCACCAAGGCTGCGCGGCTCGCCAATAAGGTCTCAGCTGAAGTTAAAAAACAACGCATGGCAGAACTACAACAGCTCGCGAATCGAATGCGGCAGTCACATTTAATTAAGCAGAGTGGTGTGCAACCGGTGTTGTGGGAATCAGGTAAGCAACCATCTGATGATGGGCTATGGACATTTTATGGCTATACCCCGAACTTTACGCGTGTACAAACAAAATCTGAGCGGGATCTGGCCGGTCAGATAATTGCGACAGACCTGGAGGGTTCCTCTGAAGATTTAACCTGTGTTTTAGGTTCAATTAATGAACAATTAATCGTTAACTTAAGAACACCTATCGCAATAAAAGCGTTATAATGCCGCCTTTCGCAATGTTCCAAACATAGAAAACTAACAACATAAAATTGACTGGGAAAATCAATGAGTCATAAACCATATAGCTATGAAGAGCTACTACAGTCCTCTCAGGGCGAATTATTTGGACCGGAGTATGCACAATTACCTGCACCAAATATGCTGATGATGGATCGGATCACCTCCATGATCACCGATGGTGGAGCCTACAAGAAGGGCCTGGTCACCGCTGAACTCGATATTAAGCCCGATCTCTGGTTCTTTGACTGCCACTTCCCGGGCGACCCTGTTATGCCTGGCTGTCTGGGATTAGATGCCATGTGGCAGCTGACCGGATTCTTCTTATCAACCATGGGTTTGAAAGGAAAAGGACGGGCTCTGGGCGTAGGTGAGGTTAAATTCACTGGTCAGGTATTACCCACGGCCAAGCTGGTAAAATATATCATTGATGTGAAACGCGTTATCAAAGGTAAATTAGCACTCATTATTGCTGATGGAAAAATGCTGGTAGATGACCGTGAAATTTATTCAGCAAAAAATCTTCGCGTTGGACTATTCACATCTCCGCAAGAAATGTAATTGCCCATCGACTCCTAAAATAGAAATTAAGGTATTTAAAATATGACTAGTATGCGTCGCGTTGTGGTTACAGGAATGGGTATTATTTCCTGCATCGGTAACGATTTGAACACCGTCACAGAATCATTAATGAAAGCTAAGCCGGGTATTCGTTTCAGCGACGAATATGCTGAGTTAGGGCTCAAAAGTCAGGTGTATGGTAAAGCAGAAGTAGATATTGAAGCGCTCATCGACCGCAAAGTACGCCGATTTATGGGTGATTCCTCTGCCTATGCCTACCTCTCGATGCAACAGGCAATTGCCGATGCAGGACTAGAAGAAAGTGATGTGTCAAACATCAATACCGGTCTGATTGTTGGCTCAGGTGGTGGCAATCCGAGTGAGCAGTATGAGGCGGTCAAGGTGTTTTTGGAAAAAGGCATTCGTCGCGTTGGACCGTATCGTGTCCCCAAGACCATGAGTTCAACCACTTCAGCATGTCTGGCAACGCCCTATAAGATTAAAGGTGTGAATTATTCTATTTCGTCTGCCTGTGCCACGAGTGCCCACTGTATTGGTAACGCCTATGAACTCATACAACTGGGTAAGCAAGATGTCGTATTTGCCGGTGGCGGTGAGGAAGAAAGCTGGATTCTGTCAATCATGTTTGATGGCATGGGTGCACTTTCGACCAAATATAACGATACACCTGAGAAAGCCTCACGGGCATATGATGCTAATCGTGATGGTTTTGTGATTGGCTCTGGTGGCGGTATGTTGGTGCTCGAGGAGCTAGAGCATGCCAAGGCTCGTGGTGCCAAGATTTATGCTGAAGTGATTGGGTATGGTGCAACATCAGATGGCTACGATATGGTAGCTCCATCAGGTGAGGGCGCTGTTCGTTGTATGAACATGGCTATGCGAGGCATCGACCGTCCAGTAGATTATATCAACGCTCATGGTACTTCCACGCCAGTTGGTGATGTGGCAGAACTAAAAGCAATTCGAGAAGTGTTTGGTGATAAGGTACCTGCAATCACCTCTACCAAATCGCTCACCGGCCACTCACTTGGCGCGACCAGCGTTCAGGAAGCGGTCTACACTCTGCTTATGATGGAGAATAATTTCATCGGTGCCAGTGCAAATATTGATACGCTTGATGAAAATGCCGACGGCATGAATATCGTGACTGAACTGCAAGAAAATGCGACGATTGATGTTGCCATGTCTAATAGCTTTGGTTTCGGTGGAACCAACGCCACGCTTGTCTTTGGTCGCTATCAAGACTGAGACTAAAAATCTGTAGTACTCATCCTGTCCGGGGTGAGTACTCGCCACACTTCTTCACACTTAGCTCGGTTCGTTAATAATGGGGCGGTATTTCTATCTGAGTCGGATCGGTGGTAGATTCATTGGCATTATTTAATTTCTCTGCCAGTAACACCAGATCCCCGCGGATTGCTAGCATGGTGTTATTCAGTTCAATAAGCGACTGATTGAGCTGCTCGATGGTGTCGTCCTGAAACGCCACTTTACTTTCCAGCAACTCAATTCGAGCTAATAATTCGTTTTCAGAAGCCATGCTCAAGCCTCTAACCAGCTCTCGATTAGAGAACGCATGCTGTTGGGATCATCTTTCGGTGCAAACCGTTTCACCTCCGTGCCGTCCTTGTTGATCAAAAATTTATTAAAGTTCCATTTGATCCCTTTTGACCCTAAGGCGCCCGGTGCGGCCTGTTTAAGATCCTTGAATAACGGATGAGTATCGGAGCCATTCACCTTAATTTTCTCTGCCATCGGAAAGCTGACGCCGTAGTTGATTGAGCAGAATGATGCAATGGCATCACTGTCTCCAGGCTCTTGGCTAAGGAATTGATTACACGGAAATCCAAGAATAACTAACCCTTTATCTTGATAGTCCTCATAGATCTTTTGTAAGGCTTCGTATTGTGGAGTCAAGCCACACTTGCTTGCGGTATTTACGACCATCACAACCTTACCTTTATAGTCGGACATCGATTGTGGCTGGCCAGTCAAGCTATTCCATGTGTGTTGATATAAGTCCATCAAGTGGCTCCTTAGTTATTATCGAGGGTGTGTGCTATGGGTTTGATTATGCCATAATGCTTCGAAATTTGATGAGAAAAAATGATGACAAAAGCAAACAACCTTGTAGTCTCGACGCTCGAAGAGGGGGTTCTGACAATATGCCTTAATCGTCCAGATAAGCAAAATGCCCTCACCAATGCCATGTACATGACAATGGTAGACATCATGACGCAAGCAGAGGCTAATGATGCGGTAAAGGTACTCGTCTTGACCGGTGAGGGCCCACACTTTACTGCCGGTAATGATATTGCTGATTTCTTGGCCGAAGAAAAACCGATAGAGCAGGTAGGTGCGGTTGTATGGTTGCGTTGTCTATCGGCGCTGACAAAGCCGGTGATTGCTCAGGTCAAGGGTAATGCTGTCGGTGTAGGAACTACCTGCTTATTCCACTGTGATCTGATTTATTCAGATAACACCAGTGTTTTCAGAATGCCGTTCACGCATCTTGGCTTGTGTCCAGAGGCCGGTGTTAGCATGCTTCTACCGCGTTTGATTGGTCATCACAGGGCCTCTGAGTACCTGTTGTTAGGCAGTCGTTTTTCAGCTGAGGAAGCGTTCGAAATGGGTATTATTAACGAAATAGTAGCGACTGAAGCATTAGACACCAGGGTAAAGGATGTCGCGCAACAATTGGCCTCGCTGCCGCAAGAGTCTGTTCTGGAAACAAAAAGATTGCTTAACCGCGAGCATGAATCTGTCACTGACCGCATGGATCAGGAGTTCATGCGCTTCGGCGAATTACTGCGAAGCGACACAGCGAAAACAATTTTCCAGAAATTCCTCGAACACTAGGTCAAGGTCAGATACAACAGGGTAGTAATTATCCCTGCACCCATGAGGTTCAGGGCAAAACCTTCCTTCATCATCCGTTCAAGTGGTATCTTTTCACTACCAAAAATCACTGCATTGGG
>CAXRAF010000171.1:0-9361 GCA_964228485.1 Alteromonadales bacterium
CCCAACACAGCTGCCGGGCCGGCAAACATGACCACCTGCCAATAGACATTCGGTTGTAAGTAGAGGTGTTGTGGCATGGAGAACCAGACCGTTATCGCAGAAACGATTACTGCGGTGGCAATCGCCATGATGATGTTGAAGCGGCGCAAAATGAGATAAGTCGCCAGTAACTCACCGACTCCGACTGATAGCCAGGCAGTAATAACCCCACCCAACAAGCCGATCAAACCAAGCGCTACCAGATCATAGGTTTTCAATTGCGAATGCAGGGTTGGCTTACCGCTGACATAAACTGTGGCGAGAATGGCTAGCCCAAGCAGTACCGAGAAGCCAGAAAAGACGATATTTAAGCTACCAGGTATCGCTTGACCAAAACCATAAACCAACCAGATACCAACCACTGAAAACACCGCTGTCAGAACAATGATTGTGGCAAAGGGTGACCAGTCTGGCTCGGCGATACAGTGTCTGCTGCGGTGAAAAAACCAGGTCAAAGCGCCTGCTGTCATGCCAAAGCTTTGAATGCCAAAGCTTGTTGCAACGGCCTGCTCTGGGGTAAATCCAAGTTGATTAAACATGGGGATAAAGACAACGCCGCCACCCGCACCGGTTGAGTTTGCAAATATGGCGCCGATGAGTCCCAAAAAGGCGAATGAAAAATATCCGGAGAGTTCGTCGAAAGTGATCGGCACCAGAATAAGTGCGACTACCCAAGCGAGTAAAAATAGGGCAATGAGATAAGACTTATTCAAGGACATACAAAACGACGAAATGGCTTTGGTTGAAAAACGATATCTATATATACGAGCGCAAATTAAAATTGATGACCCAGCTCTGCCGGGCCATTCATATTAGAATAAGGTATAAATCAGTGTTGCTATTGAGGACTGTTGAGTCGCCACGATCAGGCCACCGATTAGGCCCAGAATAATGAAAATAGGAAGCAACCACATCTTCTTGCGGACCTTTAAGAAGTCCCATAAGTCACGCATAAATTCCATCATTTAGAAAGGCCGCTCCAGATCATTATTATCAAGATTATCAGGGGTTTCAATCCAGTAGGTTGAACGCTCTGACTGCAATTTTGCGCGATAGTTTAACTTACCGAACGTTCGCATGACAAATCCAATGGGCAATATCAACAGATAAAACACAATACCCAACAACAGACGTGTGTTGATCCAACCCAGAATACCGGCAATTACCATCCAGACCCGGTAGAATGGATACAACCCTTTGGGGTAAATCAGATACAGCAATCCGAATAATACTGTGACCGAGAAAGCGCCATACTTTGGTTCAGTACTAAATAGCCAGGGGATGATCACAATGAACAGCAGGGGTATTGCCCACATCATCACCAGTGCGAATGACTTAAGTGCGTCGGTATTATCGGCTGTTACTTGATTGACTTGCATAGCATCACTGCGACTAGTCCGCCGCAAAACTCCTCTTTTTCGCCTCATTGATGTCTGCTTCAGACATTTGCTTCTTATCCAACACGATATTGTTCATAACCAGATAATCCATTTCCGTCGCCAAAAAACACTCAACCGCATCTTTGGGACTACAAACGGGTGGCTCTCCGCGCACATTGAATGAGGTGTTAATAACCACCCCTATTCCGGTGATTGCTTTGAACGCTGAGATGAGTTTATGAAACCGTGGATTGGTCTCAGTATGAACAGTCTGCACCCGGGCTGAGTAGTCAACATGGGTGATGGCCGGTATATTCGAGCGCAACTGCTTGAGTTTATCAAAGCCCTGCACGGTATCATCGGCTTCAGGGTATCTCAGTGAAGGTTGCACATCGGCCACCATCAGCATGTAGGGACTATCGGCATCGTGTTCGAAGTACTCGGAGACGTCCTCAGCCAATACAGCCGGCGCAAACGGACGGAAGGACTCACGGTTTTTGATTTTCAGATTCATCACCGTCTGCATATCCCGATTGCGCGGATCCCCGACAATGGATCGGTTACCCAGTGCTCTGGGGCCAAATTCCATGCGTCCCTGAAACCAACCAACCACATTGCCCTCATCCATTAGTGTCGCAACGTGAGAATAGAGTGCCGATTCCTCAAAGCGCTCAGAGGGAATCTGGCGCTCTTTTAGGTAGTGGGTAATCTCATCATCGTCGTAGACATTACCCAGATATGCCCCTTGCATCTGATCCATCTGATTGTCCGCTATTGGCAAACGTGGCAGATCGAAATATTGATGGCTCGCTAACAGAGCTGCTCCCAATGACCCACCGGCATCACCGGCCGCAGGTTGAACCCAGATACTGTCAAACGGCCCTTCGCGATGCAATCGACCATTGGCGACACAATTCAGTGCCACACCGCCCGCCAGGCATAAATTTTTTGATCCTGTTTTCTGCTGCGCGAAGCGGGCAATTTTCAATACCACTTCTTCGGTGACTTTCTGAATCGATGCCGCCAAGTCCATTTCTTTTTGTGTCATTTCTGAATCAGCGGGACGCGCAGGTCCACCAAACAGCTGGTCAAAGGCCTTAGTAGTCATGACCGAGCCGGCAGGGTAAGCAAAGTACTTCATGTTCAGTGCAAAGCTACCGTCCGGTTTCACATCAATGAGATGCTGGTATATCAGGTCGGTATAGATTGGCTTGCCATAAGGTGCCAAACCCATCAATTTGTATTCACCGGAATTCACTCTGAATCCACAATAGTAGGTGAATGACGAATACAACAAGCCCAGTGAATGGGGAAAATCAACTTCGCAAAGTGGCTTGAGTTTTTGCCCGGTACCGTGCCAGACCGATGATGTAGCCCACTCGCCAACACCATCTAGACATAACACGACCGCATCATCAAAGGGTGAGGGATAGAATGCCGATGCCGCATGCGCCTGATGATGTTGAGAGAACAATAATTTCGGTAACTGAATCGATTTTTTGTCGTCGGTACTGCCCGGCGTCATCTGCTCCAGTATGGCTTTAAACTCATTGCGTAACACGGTTTTCATGTACAGCTTTTCTTTAAGCCAGATCGGCATTGCACGTAAAAATGAGGCAAATCCACGCGGCGCTGAAGCCAGATAGGTTTCCAGTAAACGCTCAAATTTCAGCATCGGTTTGTCGTAAAATATCACAGCATCCAGATCCGCTAATTTCAGATCGGCTTGCTCTAAACAATAAATAATGGAGTGCTTGGGAAAACGTGGATCATGCTTCAAACGGCTGAAGCGCTCTTCCTGAACGGCCGCTATGATATGGCCATCGACGGTCAGTGTCGCTGCGCTGTCATGATAATAGGCTGATATACCGAGTACTTTGGTCATATCTGTCCGGTTGTCCACTTCTTAGATGGTGTAATACTAACGATTATGGATATCAGATCCAATCAATAGCGGCATGGAATAGACAAATACTGCATCCTGAGACAATTCACGCTATATTACTGCCCTCTGAGGGAGCATTAATCTCACACGGGATTATTTCGTACTAATTGATACTGATATAGATAAGAAACTGTTGTATGTCTAATACTAAGAAAACCACATTTACATTTATTGCACTCGTCATCATCCCATTACTATTTTTTATAATCATTGAGATAGGATTGCGTATCGTTGGTGTGGGAACACATTACTCCTACTTTAACGAGATTGAGATTAATGGTGAGGACTACTATCAGGACAATAAGTCGTTTGCCAATCAGTTTTACCCTGCTTCACTGGGTATCGCACCACTGAATAATACCCTCAAGGCTGAGACGGATGATAATCTGATCCGAGTATACATCTTGGGTGGCTCTGCCGCACAGGGCTTTCCTCATGTAAACCATGGCTTGGATCGACACCTGGACGCTCATTTGCGGGCCGCACTCCCGGGTAAGAAAGTAGAAGTCATCAACACAGCAATGACCTCGGTGAATTCACATGTGGTCTATGAGGTAGCCAGAACACTCCCTGATGACTCGGCCGACTATGCCATTATTTTGATGGGTAACAATGAGGTGGTCGGCCCTTACGGTCCCAGTACCTTCAACCAGAATTTCTTATCGAGCCTGACGATGATCAGAACACTGCAGGCTTTGAAACGAACACGCACCTGGCAGGCACTATCATCACTCATACAGGAAGCTAAACCGGCCGCTGATAAAGAAGACATTGTTTGGGAAGGCATGCAAATGTTTACTGACTTCAGTGTTCCCCATGACGATCCGCGTCTGCAGGATGTCTATAGCCACTATGAAAATAACCTCACCGATATCATCGACATACTGCAAGATAAGGGAATGCATGTCATTGTATCTTCCGTACCAGTCAATTTACGTCACTCAGCACCCTTCGCTTCGGCGCATAAAAGTGGTCTGACCGAGGCTGAGCTAGCGCAGTGGAATACCCTTAACGAGTCGGCACAGGCGCTATTCGAGCAAGAGAACTGGTCTGCAGCTGTGACCGCCTATCGCGAGCTCTTAGCCATTGATAATGATTATGCTGATACACACTTTCATCTGGCGACAGCGCTAGAAAAAATGCGCCAATTTGATGCCGCCAAAACACATTATGAGCAAGCACTTGATTTGGACACGCAACGGTTTCGAACCAACACGGTTATTAACGGCATCATCAACGACGTAGTCGCCAGTGAATCAGGTGATGACTTAACTTTTGTTGATAATGTCGCAACCTTTGCCGAGGCCAGTGCTCCCTACTCACCCGGTTGGAACCTGTTACACGAGCATGTGCATTTTGATTTCCCCGGCAATGATATTCTGGCGCGCCAATTCACCTCAGCCATCATGGCTCAGGAACAACCCTCTGCGAATTACAGAAAGCTATCCAGTGTCAAAGCTGCAGAGTGGATTGGGTTTCCGAACCATGAAACTTCACAGGTCATGACTCGCCTGTTGGGCATGGTGCAAAATGCGCCGTTTACGAATCAAAGTAACTTTGCTGAGTTAGAGGCTTTCACGGAGCAGCGTAAGGCTGAAATTGCATCTCAGGTTGGCAGCCCGGGTGATGTCATCAAGCGCAGACAGCCACTGGTTGATTCCGGTAATGCCGATTGGAAAATTCACTTTGAATTAGCTGAACTCAATAAATTCCTCAGAGATCAGGAGAAAATCAAGTTTCACTTGGATGAGCTATTTAAACTCTACCCTCATAACCACGAGAGCCACATGAAGAAGGCTGAGGCGCTGTCCCGTGCAGGCAGCTATCGTGATGCCATCTATTATTTGAATCAATCTTTAAATTACACCCGTGGTGATGAGACCAAAGTCACGCAAGCAATTGGCTGGCTCGGTCTAAGCTTCATGCGCATAAACGAGTATGACAAAGGCGCTGAATATCTAGAGACCGTTATCGACGATTATCCGGATCAAATCGGGTCGACATTAAGAGCCTACGGTACTCTGGTTAAATACGCCAAGGAGTACAACAAGTCGCGTGATCTGACGCGTTATGTCGCCGGTGCACAGCGCTACGCCGAGCAAATAATCAAAGAAGGTCGTGATAAGGAGTTTGGCTTGTTGTACCGCCGCATGTCACAAATCCTGACCATGGCAGGCGACCCCATCAACGCAAAAAAATGGCAAGATAGACAACCTAAAGCTAAACAATAAGCGCAAGTGAACAAAATGCCGTACGTCTTTTTGACACCTTCGCAAATGCGCTTGGGCATTTCATCGCGCCATTAGTCCCACTTATCTCAAGCAAACCCCCAACCAATCTAAATTTGCTATGGTGTAAGTCGTATTATTAGAATAAAAAGGATAAAAATACAATATAACGACACGGCGTTCCATTAGGGGGGAACTATTATGATAATAAAGCCATGGTCGATGAAAACTCACTTGAGAAGTTTCGTACTTCTACTTGTCTGTCTCTCATTCACATCAATTAATGCGCAACTTTGCCAGACGCCTATCTGGGGTGACGAATTTTCTGGCAACTCTCTTGACACCAACAACTGGGAGCCGCAAATAGGCGATGGTTGTGCTTTGGGGATCTGCGGTTGGGGTAATAGCGAGCTGCAGTTTTATAAAGCTGAGAATGCAACGGTCGCTAACGATATTCTCACAATCACTGCTAAACGCGAGCGCAACAGAGGTTCAAAATATACCTCAGCCCGTTTACGCACAGCGAATATGCCTAACAGTGGTGAGTGGACATTTGGACGCTATGAAGCACGAATGAAGTTACCCGCAGGTCAGGGTATGTGGCCGGCATTCTGGATGCTACCCACCGACCCAGCGCAAGGTTGGCCAATGAGCGGAGAAATCGATATTGTTGAAACGATAGGTCAGCAGTCAGAGTTTGTTTATGGCACGTTGCACTTCGGACAGCCCTACCCTGGCAATCGCTCAACTCAGGGTAATATTTTAATGCAACCTCCTGCTCGCTGGTCGGACGACTATCATGTGTATGCCATTGAATGGGATGCCAATGAAATCCGCTGGTATGTCGACAACCTGCTCTATTCAACTAAAACTGTGGCTGATGTTCAACCTGAAGACTGGCCTTTCGATGGACGTAATCAATTTCACCTCATCGTCAATCTGGCAGTTGGTGGAACTTGGGGTGGCAGTGTTGATGATCGAGCGTTACCACAAACATTATTAGTTGATTATGTCCGGGTATATGGTGGTAATCAGGCGAATTTGAGTGGCTCTCATCTGGGAATTCCAGGTCGGGAAATGACCTATCAATTAGAAAACGGCTCAGCAACCGGCTGGTCAGTAACCGGCGGTAGCGTGGTTAGCTCATCGAACTCATCAGCAACCGTCATCTGGGATGCTGCAAGTGCAAGTACTACACAAACACTCACAGCGTCTACCTCAAATTGTGATGTAACAACCAATGTGTATGTGGGTGCGGCGAAAAGTGTCGAAACTGTGCTTGATGATTACGACGGTACAGCCAACATACAGGTGACCTCAACGAGCGGAAATTATGTCGTCTCAGGTGGTGTCTTAACTTATAGCCGAGATAGTGCGAGCCAATACGATGTCATTGCAGCAACCACTTCCGCTATTCCGGATGCTGGGGTGTTTGTGAATGCTGAGAAAGTATTCGAGATTGATGTCAACAATACCGATGCTGGTTTGGTCGGCAAGCCTATCATTGTCCAGTTAGAGGATAGCAGCACAGCAACACCGACAAACTTCCCCGGGGGACGTCATAGCCGGTATCTGGCGACTATTGATAATGCGAATGGCTGGCAGACATTAACATTTACCCTGCAGGACAGACTTGATGGTGCGACAGCCGATTCAGCGGTGGATTCAATGGCTATCCTGATCGATGCAAACACCTTCAATGGCGATACTTACGTCTTAGACAATTTCCATATCATGGGTGAAGGTGGTGGCACACCAAATCAATCCCCTACCGCTGATATTTCTCAGTCATGTACCAATCTTGATTGCAGTTTTGACGGCTCAGGAAGCTCTGATCCTGACGGTTCAATCGCGAGCTACAGCTGGGACTTTGGTGATGGTAATTCAAGCACCGCTCAATCGCCTAATCACAGTTATGCATCAGCCGGTGAGTACACTGTTGAGTTGACGGTTACTGATAATGAGGGGGCCACAAACACCGCCTCTGTGACTGTAAATGTGACCGATGAGCCAGGTGGTGAGGCAACCAATATTGTTATCTCAAATGTTGCTACAGGAACGCAAGGTGCTGGTCGTGGCAAGAAATATGGTAAAGCCACCATCACTGTACTGGATAACCTTGGTAATCCAGCCGCAGGTGTCACCGTGACAGGTGACTTTAGTGGCACATTCAACGAAACTGCAAGTGGTGTAACGGGAAGTGATGGTACTGTAACATTGCTCACCTCAAGCACGGCGAGCGGTGGTGTCAGTGTCAACTTCTGTGTCAGTTCAGCGACTGGCGCATTACCACTGGATACTGGTGCCAGTACTGGTCTGTGTCAGTAATATCATCTGAAAAGGCATGGTGAAAACTATCACTGGTTTTCACCATGCCGCTTTAATGATTAATCATAGATCAAGCGCTTAGAAATAAAAGTTCAGTTTGGCATACACAGCGTCTACATCAACTGACTCAACCTCATAGTTATCCCAGTTCAATTCAAAAGACATCGAATCATCTATATCGTACTTCAGCCCGAAGCCATAGAAGAATTTTGTTTCTGTGCCGCCGGTATCATCAAGGTAAAAATCCTCCAGCACAGTGCCACCCGCCCATTGCTTATCTGTATCAAGGATAGAAAGTCCAATTCTGGTTGAGACAGACCAGTTATTAGATAAGCTGAAATCAAATGTTGGTGCGATTGTTAAGCCCTTGCTTTCCAGTGTCAGAACGTCAGGTGAAATAGTAACAACGTTGCTCGGGAAGTATCGATCAGTCACCCGTCCTAAATCGATGTAGCTCAATTCAAGCGAGTAAAAGTCACTATACTGATACCCGAATGAGAGCGTCTCCAGTGTCTCGTCATCATTGAATGCACCTTTGGTATAGTCAGCATTACCGGCACCGAGCGCAAAAATTAATTTATCGCGACTGTCCGCATAAAGCATGCTTGTTGCAAAGAAAAATATCCCTATTAGCCAAAATTTTTTCATCTGTAATTCTCCAGTTTTTTGTCAAAGATCACAGACACTTTAATACCCAGTTTATGAATATAAACTGAACGAAAAATTAGCTAAACGTAACTGAATATTGCGGCGTGTTAGTGACGCCGCTGAACCATATTTTTGCTTGTGCAAGCTCGGTAAAATAGTGACAACAACAGGAACACCAGAAGCAATTGCTCAAGCACTCCCCCGCCGCCACCTCTGGTGGGTGGTGTAGTGACAGGTGGGGCAGCATCATTAGCACTGATGGTGATTGTGGTGATCCTATCGCCGGCAGCTTCGGCATCAGAAAAGTTACTCAACTCAACATTGAAACTTTCGTTGCCTTCCTCAAGATCATCATCGATGAGTGTTATGGTAATGGTCTTACTGGCTTCATCACCATCTGCCCAAGTCAGGGTTCCGGAGCTGGCCTGATAGTCGTTACCGGCAACGGCACTGCCATCCACTGTGGCATAATCAACAGACAGAGCGCCAGTGGATGACACGGTTCTTGCCACATCAATGGTTACAGTGCCATCACTCTCAGCGACGCGAATGGTTGACTGTGACACACCGACAATACCCGCTGATGATGGTGGTCTGAGAGAGACAACAAATAATCCATATGAGCTGTCAGAAATAAGCACATTACCACTGGGCAAATAGGGATAAGCACCCCACGCACCAGCAAAAGAGGCTGTGTTAGCCGCCGGTGTCGGATAGGTATCGAAAAAGCCGATCTCAGTGGGCTGATTCGCATCACTGATATCCAGTACCGTCAGGCCACGGCGATAATTCGA